>CAZJQZ010000028.1:0-22538 GCA_964548045.1 uncultured Dehalococcoidia bacterium
GCACATGGTCAGGCCAGACTTTCGGTACCACGCTGGATCTGCATACTTCCGATACGAATCCGGGAACAGGACAATTTTCCCTCAAGGCGGATGACGATGCAACTCAGGTTGATTCTGTCCAGGTTCTCTCCGCATCTTATGTGACGATTGATGATACCGGCGCGCAGACAGGGGAATCCGGCGATACGGTATCAACTAATCATTGCTGGCTCTGGCTGGGGAGCCTTGGAATTCCCGATGAAGAGTATCAGGGCACCATTTACTTTCAGATTGGTGACGGAGCATGAGTCATCATCGATAAAAATGCGCATCAGAACAGACATGCCCAAACATTAATTTGGTACAAAATTAGTGTTAACCCCCAACGATTTCCGTGCTGGCACCAATGAAAAAACAGTTGAAAATTGACATAATATTAGGTAAGCGCATTGAATTCAAGTCGTTTGTGCTAGAGCGGTCGAACATCCTGCGAAGGGGGAAATATGAAACGAACGAAATCAGCTTTATTGCTGATGGTGTTTCTGTTGGTAGTGTTATCTCTGTCGCCGGGGTTGATTTTGGCAGCTACTGAAGGCTCTTCCACCGGTTCTTTCACATCGAGCAATGTTGCCCCGGTAGTTAATACTGTTCAACTTTATGATACTGGTGACAGTACAACGGATTCAATGACACCATTAACTCAATACTACGTCAAGGTCAACATAACTGATAACAATACATTAAATGACGTAGGGACAGTCACGGCCACTGTCTATTTTGATAGCGGCGGCGCCTACAGCGCAGGTGAGTGCGGTAGCTCTGGGGATACCCAGGATATTGCCATTCTTACGTGGGTGAATGGTTCCGGATTTTCTATCGATCCGAGTGCCAGCACGACATGGGCTATAGTCAGTGGCAGTTGTTCCGCGCCAACTCTGACTAATTCCTCAGGTGATTTCGAGTTCCATTTCAAGCCGGGGAAAGTGGCCAGGGAGAATACAGGTGCAGACAAATGGCATATTGAGGCTGAGGCGAATGATGGTACTGCAACTGACAAAGGCGCTGACCAGAACAACGATATGAACTGGTATGGCGAGATTTCCAGTGTTACTGCCAGTGTGGGTTTTGGTACGGTACCTCTGGGGTGTAGTGGCTCGCAGTCCTCGTCAGGGGTAAGTGCAACTTACATCTCTAATGGCGCGTATGACGAACAGATTAAGTCGGGAAGCTGGAGCGGCTCCAATCCGTTGATATTGTACACCTCTGGTACCGGGCCGGGGACGGGGCAACTGGCGTTGAAGGCGGATGATGATGCGACCGTGGCTGGTAGTGTACAGGTAACCGGATCTTATGTTACTATAGACGACACTGGCACGATCACCACTGAATCGGGAGATACGCAAGCCAATAACAACCTGTGGCTCTGGCTGGGAAGTGCCGGTATACTGGATGAGGAGTATACTGCCACGCTGTATTATCAGATCGCAAATGGAAGTTAGCAAAGCAGGTAGAGTATCATGCTGAAGCAAGCTGTGGTAAAAAGGGGAGTGAGTTTTTTCGCTCCCCTTCTCATTGTGTTGCTCATGATTTGTTTGCCAGGCGCAATGAAGGCAAATGCGGAAGGGGGAATTGCCATCTCCGGCAGTTTCTATCGACAGGCTTTCGAAATACCGCAGGGCACTACTGTTTCCGGTCCCAGTATCTATGTGGTTATTTTCAATAATGCTCAGGAAGAGGCAAAGGTGCGAATGTCGACCGAAGCTCCTCCCGGGGTTAACATCAACCTTACCTATCAGGACTTTTCCCTTACTCCTGGCGGTCAGCAGAAGGTGGGGGTGGAGGTAGAGGTGTCCGAAGATGCTGCGCCGGGCGAATATGAAATTGCAATCACTGCTGAGCCATATCAGGAGGCGGAAGGCGGGATAAGTGTGCTTGGATCGGTGCGGCAAACTTCTCAGTTAACGGTGAGCGGTGAAGGTGCTTGGATAACCGTGGTGACCGAGAGCCCCGCCGGAGACCCCATAATATCGTCCGTCAGGTTATTCAAAGTGAAGGGAAACGATAAATGGGAGGTCGCTTATACCGAAACCGGGAATCTTCATGCCACAGTCGCTCCGGGGGAATTTATGGCTGAATGCTATGTTGGTGGTCAAAAAGTGGCGGAGAAGTCATTTAGCGTGATTGCGGGTGAGGATAAATCTGTGATCCTGGTGGCGGAAACGATCTTTTTCCGGAACTTCGGGGTGGTCCCCAAATATGCGAAGAAAACAGGCCATCTTGCTTTGGCTGAACTTGTCTTCAGCATTGAAAATGTCTACCAGCCGGTGAATGATGCTGAAGTGCTGCTTACAATTAGCCATGATGGAGTATTTCTGGAAGAACGTTCTGTGACCAGTATGAGTACACTTGATCTGGGGCACCTCGAATCTTCATATATCTATATGCCGGTGGAAGGCTGGGTAAATGGCATCTATGAATTCAAGCTGCAATTAAATTTAGCAGGCGAACCCTATGCTGCTTCAATGGGGGCGACTCTGGAAGTAATGGATGTCGGGGATGGTAGTGAGGATATGGGTAATGAAGGCGAAGGGGTCAGTTCTGCTGATGAGCCCACAGATGGTGGGCTCAATGCGATCGTGATTGGTGGGATTGTTGTGGGGGTGGTGATTGCTGCATTGCTGGTATTTTATGTTTGGTACAGGAGACGCGAAGACAGGAAATCAGGGGTCTGAAATGGGAGGGGCCAATGAAGAGGGTCAGACCTATAGCCCTGATACCTTTGTTTTGTTTTTTAGTTCTTCTTGCAGTTTTGTATTTGAATTCAGAAACTGCTTATAGCAGCGATGTTGAAGTCAGTTTCACAGTAAAGGATGCTACCCCTCCGGCGAAGATTACTGACTTAGTGGTGAGTGTCAGTGGGGTTAACTCTGTTAAGTTGGTCTGGACTGCTCCGGGCGATGATGGTTTTGTTGGATGTGCCACCACGTATGATGTTCGTTACTCGCTGTCATTCATAAATGATGGTTCGCAATGGAACGATGCTATTCAGGCAGCAGGAGAGCCGGAACCTCTTCCCGCCGGTGCTTCTCAGAGTTTCACGATAAGTGGGCTTAATGCTGGTACAACTTATTATTTTGCTTTGAAGACATCGGATGAAGTGCCTAATTGGTCCGATTTATCCGTAATTGCAAGTGGAACTACAAAAACAACTGGCTCTGGATTTGATTCGTATCCTGTAGTAATCCCAACACCTGCCCCCACACCGATCCCCGTACCTCAACCTGTGTTGCCAACACCAACTCCTACTCCTGCATCAACTCCGAAGCAGACTCCGGTTCTAATAACTTCGCTGGAACCTTCCCAGATAGCCGAGCCAGCCTCAACCCCTGATCCCACGGCAGGTGTCAGTGAACCCCGTCCATTGCCAGGCCGAACCGGGCCGGAAGATAGTGGCGGAGGTATCGATCTTTGGATGATTATCTTGATTTTGGCAGTATTTACAATGGTGCTGTGTGGATTCATCTGGTTCAGGAGAAGAACTCACTTTTCAGGGGTTTAATGCTTGATATTGGATGGTTCTTTGTAGGCAGGCCTGCCAGTCTGTTAAAATAAGCCAGCGAACAGTGAGTAATTGAAGGTTATGACAATACATGTTTTGTCCTCTGATGTTATTTCTAAAATCGCCGCCGGGGAGGTAGTTGAGAGACCTTCTTCAGTAGTGAAAGAACTCATCGAGAATTCTCTCGATGCCGGGGCTGCTCAGGTTTCAATTGAAGTCAGTGGCGGGGGAACTCAGCTTATCCGGGTGAGCGATAATGGTTCCGGTATTTCCGGGGATGAGATCGAGCTTGCTTTCGAACGCCATGCCACCAGCAAGATAACCTCCGAGTCCGATATTGAGGGGATTTCCAGTCTCGGGTTCCGCGGGGAAGCGCTGCCCACTATAGCTTCAGTTGCCGATGTTTCTGTACTTACCAAGTATCGCGACGAGATGACTGGCACAGCTATCAGATTGGAGAACGGGGTGCTCATCAATAAAGCCAGTCAGGGATGTCCGCAGGGAACTACTATTAACGTCAAAAATCTTTTTCAGAATGTGCCTGCCCGACTCAAGTTTCTCAAATCGGCTTCCACCGAAAGCGGGCATATCTCACAAACGGTTGCCCAGTACAGTCTGGCATTTCCCGAAGTGAAATTCACCCTGGTTATGAACGGGCGAACCAGCTTGCGGTCCCCCGGCAACGGCAGTTTGCGGGATGCCCTTGTGGAGGTCTACGGACTGCAAACAGGGCAATCGATGCTGGAAATAACAGGGGGTGACGTATCTGTCAGTGGGTTTGTCAGTCCATCGTCTGTTTCGCGTTCCAATCGCAACTATCTCAGCTTTTTTGTTAACCGTCGCTGGGTGCAGAGCAAGGCGCTCAATTTTGCAGTAGAAGAGGCCTACCAGAATATGCTGATGACCGGCAAGCATCCCATTGTAGCACTCAATATTTCTCTTCCGTCGGGTGAGATTGATGTCAACGTGCATCCCGCCAAACGGGAGATCAAGTTTCGCAATGAACGTGAGGTTTTCACTGCGGTGCAGAAGGCGGTGAGAGAAACTCTGGTGGGTTTTTCTCCGGTGCCGAGTATGCGTATTTCCTCTTCGTTATCGGCCTCCCCTGCTCCCACCTCAATTCCCTTTCCATCGACAGGTGGTCTGCAATCCGCTAATACCGAACTTCCCGTATTGCAGCCATACCATCGGACCGAACCCTCGGCACAACTGCCCATCCTGCGGGTGATCGGACAATTGCAGAATTCATACGTTTTGGGCGAAGGGCCTGATGGAATGTACATCATTGACCAGCACGCCGCGCACGAGAGAGTCCGTTTTGAAAAGATCAGACGAGAGCAGGAAATGAGGAGTGTTGAAGTTCAGGGACTGCTGGAACCGATAAGCATCGACCTCACGGCCCAACAGTCAGAACTGATCAATTCGGAGGGGAAATTACTGACCGAAACTGGTTTCACTCTTGAACAGTTTGGGGAAAGGACATTCCTCCTTCGAGCAGTACCGACTGTGCTCAAACAGCAGGATGTCATTCCTGTGCTTACTGAAATACTTGACTTTCTTGAAGATGGACAGAGGTCCGAGTGGCAGGAGCGGATTGCTGCTTCACTGGCTTGCCATGGGGCAATCAAAGCGGGGCAGGCACTGGATCAGCGGGAAATGGAAGAACTCCTGCGCCAACTGGAGGGAACTGCTTCACCCCGCACCTGTCCCCATGGCAGACCGACGGTGATTCATTTGAGCAGTGCTCACTTGGAAAGAGAATTTGGCAGGTAGGGGCACGTTGCAACGTGCCCCTACCACATTGATTTTACAGGTTCAGGAATCCGTGTGCATAGAGGGTCTGGTTAAGCAGTATTTTGGAGGTTTTCATCACTGCAAGCTGGTCCGGGTCATCCTGGTTGACAATGCTGAAATCGAATTCATCGAGCGTCATGTCAGCGGCTGCATCGTGCAGAGCCAGATAAAGCTTATTGAGTTCGGTTGATTCATCACGATTGTTGATCACATCAATGATCTTCCTCAACTCGGTATCAAAAGCATCGGCAATTGGCCAGTCCATTCCCGCGCCAGCTAACATGGCGGCGTAAACCCGGTTGAGAAGCGGTCTTACTTCTTCCGGGCAGGCGTTGGAAACGTTGGAAAGGCCACACGTGGTCATGAACGGAGGATCGTTCAACTGTTTGACTACCTGACATGCTTTTATAACTTCAGGTGAATGTTCCTGCGTGCCGTTGACAGTCATTACCAAGGGGTCAATGATGATGTTTTCCATGGGTAATCCGTATTCCATAGCGGCCATCATCAGATCGGAGGCGGCGATTTCCGCTCGCGCATCGGCGGTAACAGGCAGGCCGGTGGCCTGAAGCGTGAGACATATCAGCATGGCATCGTACTCGGCTGCCAGCGGCATGAGCACTTTCATGCGTTCGGGATCGGCATTGGTGCTGTTGATAATAGTTTTGGGTGGCAGCATTTTCAAACCGGCCTCAATGGCTGCCGAGTTGCTTGTGTCGAGCGAAATAGGAAGGTCGCAGACTTCCTTCACTATTTCGACCATCCACTGCATCACTTCCACGCCGTCTTTTTTGCGTGGGCCAATATTCAGGTCGATGAAAGCGGCTCCTCCTTCCATCTGTTTTTTGGCCAGATCCTGAATAGCGTTTTTGTCCCGGTTGTCAACGGCTGCCCGGACCTGCTTGGCGATGATGTGGATGTTCTCTCCTATTATTTTCATACTTCCTCCTTAGTTTAGTCCTAATTTATTTACTATCTCACTGATACTCAATTGCAATGGTGAGTCATCAGGAAGATTTATGGACGGTTCCCCATTTATCTCAAATGCGGCCAAATTGGGATCGGCCGGAATGCTGGCAAGCATATCAAGGTCATTTTCATTGATTGCTTTCATTATACCATCCGGGAATTCACCATTTATCCGGTTGACTATCAGCCATATCTGACCCACATGGGTTCTCATCTCTTTGATAAGCGGCTTCATTCGCCCGGCGGCAACAATCCCGCGGACGGTAGGGTCGGAAACGATAAGCAGGATATCGACATCACGGGTGGTCTGCCGACTGACATGCTCCATACCTGCTTCGGAATCGATCACCACATAATCGTAGTTTTTGCCCAGCCTGTCAAGTGAAACCCGCAGCATGTTGTTAGCGGCACAGTAGCAGCCGGGCCCTTCGGGCCGTCCCATTGCCAGCAGGTCGATCTTCTCCGATTCCACAAGCGATTCCATGACCATCATTTCGATATAATCAGGCTTGGGCATGCTGTCGTCGTAAGTGCCTTTTTTAACAGCCACAGCCATGTCTTCTCTTACTTGACCGATGGTGTTCTCCAGTGGCATACCCAGCGCCATATTTAGATTGGTGCTGGGATCGGCATCCACGGCCAGTACCGTTCCCTTTTTTGCCAGCAGGTTTATCAGCAGGGCGGCGATGGTGGTTTTGCCCGTGCCTCCTTTTCCCGCTGTTACGATCGTTTTTCCCATTTTGTTTCTTCTTGTTGAAT
The DNA here is from genome assembly GCA_964548045.1 of uncultured Dehalococcoidia bacterium. Taxonomy (GTDB): domain Bacteria; phylum Chloroflexota; class Dehalococcoidia; order SZUA-161; family SpSt-899; genus JBGLNL01. The sequence goes on from CAZJQZ010000028.1 coordinate 7,061, forward strand.
TTTGAATTACAATTTTGCAAAGTGCGCACCGGGTCTGACACTTTGAGCCGGAATTATGATATCACAATTGGTGGCGAGATTGCACCTGTCCGGCTGAGTTAAAATTGTGTAGTTCATGCTTTCTCTTTTGCCGCCAGCGCCCCCACGGGGCAAACTTCGACGCATGCGAGGCATTGATTGCATTGAGATTCCCCGATGGGTTTTCCTCCGAAGGAGGTAACCATTCGATCAAATCCTCGATAGGCAAAACCGATAGCTCCAGTGCCCACTTCCCGGCATTTAGTGGCGCATTTCCCGCAGAGCACACATTTGTTGGGATCGTAGATGAAAACCGGACTGCTGTCATCGATGGGCACTTCTTTGAGGAGTTTGGGAAATCGTTTGGTGTTGAGTTTAACTCCGAGGTGTTTGGCGGCACGCTGTAATTCGCAATTACCGTTTGCAGCGCAATTTTTGCAGTCAACCGAATGACTGGCCAGCAGTAACTCCAGTGCGGTGCGAGCCAGTTTCTGAGCTTTGGAGCCACTGGTATTTACTATCATGCCTTCAGTTACGGGCTCGGTGCAGGAGGGAACTGGCTGTGTTTTGCCATCCACTTCAACAAAACACAGCCGGCAGGAGGCAGTAACCGTAGCAGCCTCCCGAATGGCGCACAGGTTGGGGATGTAGATATCGTTATCCAGCGCTGCGAAGAGGATGCTTTGCCCTTTCGGAGCAGTGATCTTTTTATTATCGATTGTCAGCCTCACATCATTCATTTTTCCTCCAGTGGAGGTTGTGCTTCTGGCAACTCATTCAATGGCGAAATCTTAATGATAGCATTGTATTCAGGAGGGCAAGCTTCCAGGCAGGTATTACATTTGACGCATTTCTCCTGGTCAATGACCTTGGTTCCTGTTTTGCCCTGGTAGATGGCTTCAACTGTACAGGTGCCCACGCAGGCATCGCATGATTTCTGGCACTTCTTGGGAACGATATAGTAAGCCATAAGGTCATAGCATCGGCAGGCAGGACAGCGTTTCTCGTTGATGTGAGCTTCGTATTCATCGCGGAAATAACGAAGGGTTGTCAGTACGGGATTGGGAGCGGTTTTCCCCAGATTACAAAGGGAGCCTTCTTTGATGTCCGCTGCCAGATTTTCCAGCGTGTCCAGAACTTCAATACTGGCTTCGCCTTTGGTGATGTCGTTCAAAATTTCCAGCATTTGCCGGGTGCCCAGACGGCACATGGTGCATTTACCACAGGACTCGCCCCGGGTGAATTCCAGAAAGTACTTGGCCACATCAACCATGCAATCATCTTCATCGAGCACCACCATTCCGCCGGATCCCATCATTGATCCTGCTTCCTTTAGCGAATCGAAGTCAATGGGCCGGTCCAGTTCTGATTCCGGGAGGCATCCACCTGAAGGTCCGCCGATCTGCACCGCTTTGAACTTTTTGCCGCCGGGGATACCGCTACCGATGGAAAAAATAACATCGCGCAAGCTGGTGCCCATCGGGACTTCCGTTAAGCCGGTATTCACTACTTTGCCGGCCAGCGCAAAGACGGCGGTGCCCTTTGTTTCTTTTGTTCCAATGCTTGAATGCCAGTCTGCTCCCCTATCGATAATCCTTGGCATTGAGGCGAGTGTTTTGACATTGTTAATGATAGTGGGTTTCCCGAACAGTCCCTTATTGGCGGGGAACGGTGGGCGATAATTGGGCAGGCCGGGTTTGCCTTCAATGGAAGCGATGAGAGCAGTTTCTTCACCGCAAACGAAGGCCCCTGAGCCCTGGAAAATCTGTAAATCGAAGCTGAAATCGCTACCCAGAATATTATCACCGAGTAGATTCGAATTGCGGGCCTGATCGAGAGCGGTCTTTACCCGTTCTACTGCCAGCGGGTATTCCGCTCGAATATAAATATAGCCCTTATCAGCGCCGATGGCATAACCGGCTATAATCATTCCTTCAACAACAGCGTGGGGGTCGCTTTCCAGTATCGAGCGATCCATAAATGCGCCGGGGTCGCCTTCATCAGCGTTGCATATCAGATATTTTGGTTCCCCTTCGGCGTTGCGGCATAGCTGCCATTTCTTCCCCGTGGGGAAGCCGGCTCCTCCCCTTCCTCTCAAACCGGATTTTTCGATTTCTTCGATAACAGATTCGGGCTGTGCTTGCAGTACCTTTGCGAGCCCGGAGTAGCCGTTGTGGGCAATGTAGTGCTCAATTTGGGTTGGGTCGATTCGACCGCAATTCTCGAGCAAAACGGGTTTCTCATAAGCAAAGCGAGGCAAATCGTAGATGGATGGGAGCATTTCATTTAGTTCCAGCGCACCCAGCAGGAATTCCAGGCAAGGGTCTTCACCCAGCACATAATCCCGCACCAGCAACTCGGCGATCTCAGGGGTAACATAGCCGTACAGAAGCGGGGGGTATTCACCTCCGGGCTTGAAAATGGCAACCAGTGGCTCTGCGTAGCAGTGGCCCATGCAGCCAACTTCGATCACGGGTATGTCGGGGCGTTCAACCCCGAGTTTTTCACGGATGGTATTTAGCACATCGAGGGCTCCGGTTGCTCGTCCGCAGGTGGCAGTGCCAACCGTGATAATCGGTTTATCACCGTTGAAAAGCTGTTCCCAGTGGGTATTAGCGCGTTCCCTGAGTTGATCGAAAGTGGAAGCAATATCTGGGCTCACCGGTTTTCCTCTTTTTCCCTCTCTATTTGATATTGGAGTAATATGCCGTCTACCCTGGTGGGACTGATCCTGCCATGGACTTCCTCATCGATAACTGTTACCGGAGCCATGGAGCAGCAGCCTACACAGGCAACTGTGTCCAGATCGAACTCACGGTCAGGGGTGGTTTGACGTTTATCTATATTCAGCCTTCGCCGCCAGGCATCAAGGATGATTCCGCCGCCTCCCACATGGCATGCTGTTCCCATACAAACCCTGATGGAATGCTTGCCGGGTGGGTTGAGCCGGAACTGGTTATAGAAGGTGACAACGCTGTAAACATCCATCGGGGGGATGTTCAGGAATTCAGCAATTTTCTCCATGACTTCTTGAGGAAGGTAACCGATTTTGCACTGAGCTTCCTGCAGGATGGGGATAAGATTACTTTGCTCTTTGGAGAAAACGGTTTCAGTATGTGCGATAAAGAGGCGTATCTCCTCTTTCTCTTCAGTAGTAAGGTATAACTGTTCCTCGGTCAAGTTGTTCGGCTCCAGTTTGGGCAAAATTATGGGGGCAGGCATTTGCCCTGCCCCCACCATAATAACCGAAATATCTTTTCAGTAAAAGACTGTGCTTAAATGTGGAATGAAGCTAAAATATCATGATTTGCTATTAGAGCAAATCATCAACCCTCTTGAGCAGGTCTTCCGGCTTGAATGGTTTCTCAATGTAATCCTCGGCCTCAAGCATCATTCCTTTGGAAGCAGGAATATTAGTTTCGCCTTTGCGCTCGGCGTAACTGGTCAACATTATCACCGGAATCTCACTGAGCTTTTCATCTTTTTTAATTTGTTCGGCTGCCGAGAAACCATCTTTCACCGGCATAATAACGTCCAGGATGATCAGGTCAGGATTTTCCTCCCTGGCCTTATTCAAACCTTCATCTCCATTTGATGCAGTAATGACTTCATATTTGGTTTCCAGAACTATCCTGGCTGATTCAATTAGATCAGGATCGTCATCTACTATCAGTACTTTAGCCTTATCTGCCATTAACTCACTCCTTTATCGTGCTTATATTTCCGGTTGTTACTATTTGGTGAGAATCTTACCTACCTTGTCCAGAATTATTGAAGGTGAAATCGGCTTCTCTACGTAACCTTCCACGGTCATTTGCATGCCTGTTTCCGCTTCAAAACGCGCCTGGCTCGATTCCTCTCTCAGTGATGTCAGAATTAGTATAGGAATATCATTCCAATCCGGGCGTTCCGGGCTTTTTAACTTTTTATAAACGGCGAAGCCCCCAACCCCGGGCATTATCAAATCAAGAATTATCAAATCCGGCTTTGATGCCTTGATTCTGTCCAGACCCTCTGCCCCATATCTAGCAGTGGTGACTTGATGGTCTTGTGACTCTAGAATGATGGTTAGCGCTTCCCGAATATCAGGGTCATCATCAATGACCAGAATGCTATGGCCCTGTGGCAATTGCTTCCTCCGCTTCTAACGATTCCATTATACTAACAGTGCAGGCGATAAGTCTAGCCTCTGATGCTTAAAGTAAAAGTGAATTTAGTTCCTTTCCCGGTTTGGGGAGAGGGGCTTGCTACTTCGATCTTTCCGCCATGTGCTTCAACGATTCTTTTCACGATTGGTAGTCCCAGGCCTGTTCCCTGTACCTGAGCATTGCTGGCCCGGTAGAAATCCTCGAATATGTGGGGCAGGTCTTCTTCCGGTATCCCGATTCCTGTGTCCTCAATCTCGCCCACAACAAATCCTTTGCTTTCCGCCAGATTGAAATTCACTGTTCCCCCTTCCGGTGTGAATTTCACGGCGTTGCTTAACAGGTTGGTGAATAGCTGGCGTAATCGTATGGGGGAACCCTTCATGGAAGGAAGGTCAGGAGATATGCTGGCTATCACTTCAATCCGCTTTTGTTCGCCCAGTCCGGTAGCGTCCTCAAGTGGTCCGCCGGCAATCTCTGTCGGGGAAAGCTCTTCCATTTCCTGCACGATCTGTCCTGTCTCGATGCGGGATATATCCAGCAGATCGCTTATGAGTTCCAGCAGCCCGTCGATCCTTCCACTGCTCCTTTCGATCATTTGCTGGTGTTTCTCATTCAGTTCCCCTGCGTACCCGCCCAGCATCACCCCGAAATAGCTCTGAATAGCAGCGAGCGGTGATTTCAAATCGTGGGCCACTATCGACATGAAGGTGAGAAGCTGGTTTTTCCCTTCCTCTACCTTTTTCAGATCTTCAGATGCATTCTTCAGTTGAGCTACTTTTTCCTGAAGACGCTGCTCATAATATTTTTCCTGCGATTCATACTCCGCGGCTTTTTTCAGTGCGATGGCTCCTAGGCTGGCAATTAGGTTCAGGAATTGAATATCATCATGGGAAAACCGGCGGCGTTCGTCAGTGTAGATGCGTAGCACCCCGGTAGTTTCTCCGTGGAGGATTACGGGAACCGAGAGCATTGAGACTATCCCTTCCCCGATTGCCTGATCCTGGTACTGGATGCGAGGGTCAGTGGTTACGTTTTCGACTGCAACAGGATTGCCACTTAGCGCCTCGGCGAGAATAGGGCCGACCCACAGAGGCCCTTTACCGAGATAGGATTCGCTGAGCCCGTAGGAAGCTGTGTGGATGAGCTGTTTTCTGTTTGCCGAAAGCAGCATCAGGGAACAGCCTTTGATTTCCAAAGCTAAAGTTGCGCTTCTGACGATATCATTGAGCACAGCTTCTCTCGAAGTGCTGGAATATACTTCAATGGCGATATCGTACAGGGATTTGTATATGTCCACCGGTTCTATGCTGTTTGATTCCATTTCTTGTGATGCTCGATGCTACTGAATTGGCACCCATTATGCCAAGCATTTCGAGGTAAGTCAAGTGCTTCGATTGTGCGGTATTGGATTTTTGGCAAAACGCTTGACAACATCTGATAGATTGGTGTAACCTATCACTCAAACGTTTTCGGTTCCAGTCAATCCCATCCCCGGCAAAGGAGTTTATCTCTGAATGGCTATAACGATAACTCTGGACGGAGTTGAAGTAAGTGGGAACCCCGGAATGACTATTCTCGATCTGGCTCGAGAGTCCGGAATATATATACCTACACTGTGTCATGATCCTCATCTCATCCCATATGGTGCCTGCCGGGTTTGCCTGGTGGAAAATGAGCAAAACGGTGCACTTTTGGCTTCTTGCGTGGCCCCAATAGCTCCGGGGATGATAATTAATACTCGCTCTGAGAAGGTTCTGGAGAGCCGTCGAGTCATCATCAAACTGATGCTGGCCAGTCATCCTGATAATTGCATGGTCTGCGATAAAGGCAATCGGTGTCAGCTCAGACAGGTTGCCACTGAACTCGGGATCGGATGGGTAGATTTTCATCGCATTCCGCATCCAGCCGAGATACAGGATCTCAATCCCTTCATTGAGCGCGACTTGAGTAAATGTATACTCTGTGCCAAGTGTATTCGCGCTTGTGAGGAACTGGTAGTTGAAGGAGCTATCGATTACCTCGACCGTGGATTTCCTTCCAAACCGGCTACAGTGGGAGACACGCCGCTGGAGCTTTCCGAGTGTACTTTTTGTGGTACCTGTGTGAATCTCTGCCCAACCGGGGCGCTTCAGGAAAAAGTGAAGCCACATCATGGCAGTACTACCAAAGTAGTTTCCACAGTTTGCGGATTTTGCGGTTGCGGTTGCAATATCGATCTAGAAGTAAGTGGAAACCTGGTGGTGAGGGCAAGGCCGAACGAAGGGGATACTCCCAATGGTGCTACTCTGTGTGTTCGGGGATCTTATGGGTTTGATTACATTAACAGTCCGCAGCGCCTGACTCAGCCGCTGGTGAAAATTGATGGCGAATTCCAGCCCGCAAGCTGGGAAGAGGCGTTGAGCGCGGTCGCCGGGAAGCTGGGTGAGATCAAGTCAGCTAATGGGCCCGACAGTCTGGCGGTTTTCGGTTCATCCAAGTGTACCAATGAAGAGGATTACCTCTTGCAAAAATTCGCTCGTGAAGTTCTCGGGACACCGAATATCGACAATGGCGGCAGTGTGTATAACTCAGCCAGTCGAAACGGTCTCGGAGGGTCGCTGGGGTTTGCAGCCAGCACCAATCCGATTGGCGATATTGAGCAGTCGGAAGTGATACTGCTGGTCGGGGATGATCCGGAGGTTTCGGCTCCTCAGATCGGTTATGCCATTAAACGGGCAGTCAGGCATAAAGGGGCTCGACTGGTAGTGATAAATTCCCGAGATACCGGGCTTGCCTCGTTTGCTCACCAGTATTTGGTTCCCAAAGTGGGCACTGAGACTTCTCTGATAAATGGGATCATGAAAGCGATTGTTGATCATGGGATATGGCGGAAGAGCTTTGTTGCGGAGAAGGTTTCGGGTTTCGATGAATTTTCCGAGTCGCTGAGCGATTATTCTTCGGAGCAGGTCGAACAAATCACAGGAGTGGCATCTCAGGAATTGCATCATGTTGCCCGGCTTTTTGCTCAGGCTAACAGTGCTGTGGTTGTCTATGGTTCCGGGATTACCCGGCAGTCAAATGGCGAACAGACAGTAGCTGCGCTGGCCAACCTGAGCCTGCTTACCGGGAATGTTGGCAAGACGGGTGCCGGCATCTTTGCCATACAGGAAGAGAACAACGGGCTGGGGGCTGCGGACATGGGTTGCCTGCCGGATTTGCTTCCCGGATATCAGCCGGTAGCGAATGGTGCTGGTCTGACACTTTCTGAAATGATGGAGCAGGCAGAGGCCGGGAAGATCAAGGGTATGTATATTATGGGTGAAAACCCGGTTGCCGGCATATCCGATTCCGGTAAAATCCTCGGCTCGCTCGATTTCCTCGTTGTTCAGGATTTGTTCCTCACTGATACTGCTAGGCTTGCTAACGTGGTTCTTCCGGCGGCGGGTTTTGCTGAGAAGGACGGCACTTTCACTAATTTTGAACGCCGGGTGCAACGGGTTCGAAAGGCAGTCGACCCTCCCGGTGAAAGTCTGCCTGATTGGCAGATAATACTGAAGCTGGCCGAGGCGATGGGGAATCCTATGCAGTATTCTTCCCCGCAAGAGATAATGGATGAGATCGCTGCAAGAGTACCGTTATATCATGGAATTAATTATGACGATATAGTTCCGGGCGGGATTTTCTGGCCTCGCACAAATGGATATCGTTTGGGACCCAGTCGTTTATATGAAGGCGGATTTCCTCAGGGATTCGGCCGATTTGTGGTAACCGGCTCTCAACTATCGGAAGATAAAGCGGAACCTGAAATAATTGTCCCCAAAGAACTTTACCAATTCGGGAGTGGAGTCCGCAGTTCGATGTCGTACCGACTGAACGCGATGATTGTGGAGCCATCAGGTACCGAAGGCACAGATAACCGGTATTAAAGTGAAGAGATTCTTCACTTTGTTCATGGTGATATGTGGGAATATGGGAGAACCTGCAACCGAAGCAACCCGTGAGGTTTTGATATGAGCAAAGAAATCAAGGTCCCGGAAATTGATTTTGATCGATTGGATGAAATCATATCCAGATATAAAGGGCAGAAATGGTCGCTCATCCCACTTTTGCAGGAGGTGCAGCGGGAATTAGGGTATGTTCCATCCCAGACGATCAAGCCTATTGCTGATGGAGTTGGAATGTTCCCCAGTCAGGTCCAGGGAGTGGTTAGTTTTTATACCGGACTTCATACCACACCACGCGGGCGGAATGTGGTTAAAGTATGTCGAGGGACTGCCTGTCATGTGCGTGGTGGCAAAACGATTCTCAAACTTGTTAGGCAGCGACTTGATCTGGAAGAGGGGGAAACCAGCCCTGATCTTGGATATACTCTGGAAACAGTTGCCTGTATTGGCGTGTGTGCGTTAGCTCCGAATATAGTAGTTAATAACACTACTTATGGGCAGGTGAATCCAAAGAAAGTGACACAACTCTTCAATGATCGGGGGGCTGGAGGTTAGTATGCAAACCTATCGTACGGTTCGCGTTTGTCAGGAGACTCCATGTCTTTCGATGGGTTCTGATACTGTTTATGAAGCTATCAAGGCAGAGATATTAAAGCAGGGATTGACGAATGCCTCAGTGGATATTTCGGGTTGTCATGGTCATGGTCTTTGCCAGCAGGGTCCGAGTGTAACTGTCGAACCGGATGGAGTTTTTTATCTGAACGTAGGGGCAGAGGACGCGGCAGAGATTGTCAGTTCGCATCTTCGTGATGGGAAGGTGGTTGAACGACTTCTCCATCACGACAAGGTGACTGGCGAAGCACTACCATACTACAAGGACGTGAACTTTTACAATAAGCAAACGCGTTTGATTTTGCGCAATTGCGGGCGTATCAATCCGGAGAAGATCGAAGAATACACCGAGCGTGATGGCTATCGAGCGTTGCGGAAAGTTCTGGCGACGATGACCCCTGAGCAGGTAATCGAGGAGGTCAAGAAATCAGGATTGCGTGGCCGTGGTGGTGCGGGGGCTCCAACTGCTATGAAATGGCAATTCTGCCATGATGCCCCCGGCTCGACGAAGTATGTCATCTGCAACGCTGACGAAGGCGACCCCGGGGCCTTTATGGATCGTTCGATACTGGAAGCTGATCCACACACCATGCTCGAAGGTTTAACCATTTGTGGCTATGCCGTGGGGGCCAGTACCGGATATGTCTATGTTCGTGAGGAATATCCGCTGGCAGTGAGCCGGGTGCGCAAAGCACTGGAGCAAAGTCGCGAAAAAGGTTTTCTGGGTAAGGATATTCTCGGTTCCGGGTTTGACTTTGAGATTATTGTCATGGAGGGCGCCGGCGCTTTTGTTTGTGGTGAAGAGACGGCATTGATGGCTTCAATTGAAGGGAAACGTGGCATGCCGCGTCCCCGCCCGCCATTTCCTGCTACTTCCGGGTTGGACGGTAAACCCTCCAACATTAATAATGTGAAGTCGCTTTCTACAATTCCCGTTATTATGGACAAGGGAGCCGAATGGTATTCACAGATTGGTACTGAGAAGACTCCGGGGACAGCTCTATTTGCCATAACTGGAAAGATTGCCAATAGCGGGCTGGTAGAGGTCCCGATGGGGACTCCGTTGAGGGACATCATCTTTGATATCGGCGGGGGTATCCCTCGGGGGAAAGCGTTCAAAGCGGTGCAGACAGGGGGCCCTTCTGGCGGATGTATTCCGGCTCGTTATCTGGATCGCCCGGTTGATTATGATTCACTGGCGCAGTTGGGTTCGATCATGGGCTCCGGCGGAATGGTGATTCTGGATGAAAACACCTGCATGGTCGAGATTGCGCGATATTTCCTGAGTTTCACTCAGGATGAATCTTGCGGTAAATGCACTCCCTGCCGCCTCGGAACCCGGCAGATGCTGGAAATCCTCACCCGGATTACTCAGGGCAAGGGAGAGGAAGGCGATATTGAGAAGCTGGAAGGCATTGCCAGGGTGGTTAAATCCAGCGCCCTTTGTGGTTTGGGGCAGACGTGTCCGAATCCAGTCCTTACCACGATCCAGTATTTCCGCGATGAATATGAAGCTCATATCAGGGAGCACAAATGTCCTGCTGCAGCTTGCGATGCGATGATGATCTCGCCCTGCCAGCATACCTGCCCGGTAGGAATTAACGTTCCTAAATACGTTGCCGAGATTGCAGATGGCGACTACCTGAAATCTGTCGAAACCATTTGGGAGAGGAACCCGTTCCCATCGATCTGCGGGCGTATTTGTCATCATCCGTGTGAAGCCCGTTGCAGGCGGGGTGAGCTGGATGATCCGGTAGCTATTCGTTCGCTCAAACGCTTTGCTGCTGACTGGTATTTCAACAATGTGCCCGATGATCCCGAACCCTTTATTCGAACTAGAAATGAAAAAGTGGCGGTGATTGGCGCGGGCCCGACCGGCCTGTCGTGCGGATATTTCCTGGCACAGATGGGGTATGGAGTGACTGTCTTTGAAGCCCTCCCCGTCGGTGGCGGAATGCTGTCGGTGGCAATACCGGATTTCCGTTTGCCCAAGGAGGTCATACAAAAAGAGGTTGACCACATTGCGGCGAAGGGAGTGGAAATACGTTATAACACCCCGATCAATGTCAATTTCACTATTGATGATCTGTTGAAGAAAGAGGGATTCAACTCTGTGTTTATCGCAGCGGGTACCCAGCGCAGCCAGCGAGTCGGCATACCCGGAGAGACGGAGGACATCGCCGGCTTTTACTATGGACTCCAGTTCCTGCGAGATTCCAAACTCGGCCGACCGATCAATGTGGGGCGCAGGGTGGCTATTATAGGGGGAGGCAATGTGGCGCTCGATACTGCCCGCAGCGCGCTTCGCCTTGGGGCTGATGAAGTGAATCTCTATTATCGCCGTTCCCGTGAAGAGATGCCGGTGACTGAGGTGGAATACGATGAGGCGGTGGCCGAGGGTATTCGCATGAATTTCCTCACCAGCCCCACACGTATTGTCAACGCAAACTGGCAGGTCACCGGGCTGGAGTGCATCAGGATGGAACTGGGAGAACCCGACCCCAGTGGTCGGAGGCGCCCGGTTGCCATCGAGGGTTCGGAATTGTTTGTGGAAGCGGACACCGTGGTTGCTGCTGTGGGACAGGCTCCTGATATGTCATTCCTGCCTGCCGATAGCGCTCTTGAGCGCACCCGGTGGGAGACCCTGAGTGTGGATAGCAATACACTGGCCACCAACATTCCCGGCGTATTTGGCGGTGGTGATTTCGTCACCGGTCCGGGCATGGTCATTGAAGCCATTGCGGCGGGAAGACGGGGAGCGCTGTCAATCGATAAATATTTCCGCAAAGATGATACTCCGGTGCGTCTGTACGAGCTTAAAACCGAGATCTTCCGCGAGCCAGTTCCCCAGGAGGAAGAAGAGGAAGAGTGGAAACCGGAACCTCGTGCCAGTATGCCAATTCTTTCTGCTGAAGAACGAAAAGAGAGCTTCGAAGAAATCGAACTTGGCTTTTCAGAGGAAAGGGCCCGAGCGGAAGCAAGACGGTGTTTGCGGTGCGATCTGGAAACTTAGGGGGAAGCTATGAAAGCTATCACCAGTCAGAAGCCATTTGAAGAGATAACTGGATATCTGGAGAAATTCGACAGGATTTTTATTATCGGATGTGGTAATTGCACCACAATGATGAAGACTGGCGGCGTTGAAGAGGTTGCCGAGATGAGTGCTCAACTTCAGGATTCGGGCAAGATGGTCACCGGAAACATGGTTTTGCCTACCGCCTGTGATGATATGACCGATGCTGTGATGAAGGAACATGCTCAAGCTATCGAAATTGCTGATTGTCTACTGGTGATGTCTTGCTCTCTGGGCGTGCAGAAGGTGGCTTCCTACATAGAGAAGCCGGTAGTTCCTGGAGTAGATACGTTGTTTATCGGGGTGGAAGATATTCCGGGCGTGTTTAAAGAAGTTTGTGATCAGTGCGGGCAGTGTATCATCGGGGAGACTGCCGGTATTTGTCCCATTACTGCTTGCCATAAGGGGCTGGTGAATGGCCCGTGTGGTGGCACTAATAACGGCATGTGTGAAGTTGATCCGGAGAGCCCATGTGCCTGGACGCTCATCTACCAGAGGCTGGAGAGGTTGGGACAGCTTGATTTAATGAAGAAATATCACCCGCCGAGGAATCATCAATCAACGCTGCGTCCGAGAATAGTTCGGGTGCCGTGATATGTAGGGGCGCATTGCCTGCGCCCTCATTCAAAGGATTCTTGCAAAGGCAGGAGAAAAACTATGGCGAAGAGTTTTAAAGAAACGCTCGAATCTGGTAAGTTTGTGATTACCAGCGAAATCGGTCCGCCGAAGGGGACAAACATAGAACCGATGCTGCATCACATTGACCTGCTCAAGGATATAGTAGACGGAATAAATGTTACCGATCACCAGAGTTCGGTAATGCGTTTTCCGTCTATTGGCGGGTGTCTGGCTATTAAGGAAGCGGGAGGAGAACCGATTTTACAGATGACCTGCCGTGATCGCAATCGAATGGCACTGGAGGCCGAACTTTTGTTTGCCTATACCCGGGGGATCAGAAATGTACTTTGTCTCACTGGCGATGCGGTTCCAGTAGGTGATCATAAGGAAGCCAAGGGGGTTTTTGATTTAGATTCGGTGCAATTACTGCACACTATTCGTTTGCTGGAATCAGGCAAGGATTTGGGAGGCAATGACCTCGATGGTGCCCCGGCGTTTTGTGCCGGAGCCATCGTAACGCCGGAGGCCAGCCCGATCGAGCCGCAACTGGCCAAGTTCGAGAAGAAGATTGAAGGCGGAGCGGAATTCATCCAGACTCAGGCGATTTACGATCTGGATAATTTTGCCAAGTTCATGGAATATGGCAGACAGTTTGATGTCAAGATTATGGCAGGGATAGTGCTGCTTGTTTCTGCCCGGATGGCCACATTTATGAATAACAACGTACCCGGCATTTTTGTTCCGCAGAACCTGATCGATGAACTGGCTGCTGCACCCAAGGGTGAGGCCCTCAATACCGGAATCAAGATCGCTGGCAGGATGATCAAACAACTGAAAGATGAAAATATGTGCGATGGTGTGCACATTATGGCTATTGGCAAGGAGGAGAGGGTACCGGATATTTTGGCCTCGGCAGGGATTGTCTAAGCTCGGTCAGTAATCAGTTATCAGTAAGGGCGCGACTTGTCGCGCCCTTTTTTGGTGATGTAAAATATAGAGAGGGAATAATTCAGGAGGTCCTTGATGGGCAAAATGGATGGAAACATTGCGCTTGTTACCAAAGCTGGCGGTGGAATAGGAAGGGGAACGGCCATGTTGTTTGCCTCTGAAGGCGCCTTTGTAATCATAGCTGATAGTGATGTTAAAAATGGCGAAGAATCGGTTCAAAAGATAGAGGAATTTGGCGGTACGGCTGTATTTAAGGAAGTTGATGTTTCAAGCACCGAAGAAGTCGAGGCTTTGATTAACAGAATAGTTGAGGAATATGGTCATCTGGATTCCATATCCTATTGTTAAGGGGGTATCGATTCAATGGGTAAAATGAATGGAAAAGTGGCTTTAGTGACTGGTGCTGGTTCTGGAATCGGGCGAGCTACCGCTCTCCTGTTTGCCGAAGAAGGTGCCAGGGTAGTTGTCTCTGACATTGCGCCGGAAGGCGGTGAAGAAACTGTGAAAATGATCGAGGGGGCAGGCGGCGGGGCAATATTTGCCCGAGTAGATATATCCAAGCCGGCCGAAGTTGAAGCTGCTGTAAACAAGGCTGTTGAGACCTTTGGTCAGTTGGATTATGCTGTCAATAATGCCGGAATGGAGACTCAGCCAACTCCGACTGCCGATTGTGTGGAATCAGATTTTGATCGCACGATCACGGTGAACCTCAAAGGCACATGGCTTTGCATGAAATATGAAATTCAACAGATGCTTAAGTCCGGCAGTGGGGCGATAGTTAATGTCTCGTCGATAGCCGGACTGGTGGGCGTGGCAGCTATGCCTGCCTATGTTGCCGCCAAGCATGGAATTGTGGGGCTGACGAAAACAGCAGCCCTGGAATATGGCACCTCAGGTATTCGGGTAAATGCTGTTTGTCCCAGTGCTATTCGCACACCGATGCTGGAGCAGGTGATTGCTTCGATACCGGAAGCTGGCAAAGATATGGAGGCAAATCATCCGATTGGCAGGATCGGGGAGACAAAAGAGGTTGCGGAAACCATTGTGTGGTTATGTTCAGATGCGGCCTCATTTGTTACCGGGCATGCTCTGGCTGTGGATGGTGGCCTGCTGGCGAAATAACGCAGAGGCAGGTTTCAAACCTGCCTCTGCTGCGGACATTTTTTTGGTGGGCTGGGTTTCAAATTTGCCCTTAGTTTATCTTTTGGAGATCGGGGAATGCCTGATTGAGGGCTGTATCCCATTTGGTCACCTGCTCGCGGGTGAGTTCTTTCAAGGCAGACATGTCTCCTTCGGCAGTCATCTTGATGACCGTATCATCCTGGGCAATACTGTTGACTACCTCTTGATCCTCTGACCCGATCACTTCTCCGAAGACAGTGTGGTGTCCATCCAGATGGGGCGTGGGTCCGTGAGTGATGAAAAACTGGCTTCCGTTGGTGTTCGGGCCGGCGTTGGCCATTGAGAGAATTCCCGGTTTACTGTGGCGCAGTTCTTGGACGAATTCGTCGCTGAATTTGTAACCTGGGCCGCCGGTTCCCGGTGTTCCATTAGCGCCAGGCTTGCTGAACGGACATCCGAACTGGATCATGAAATCGTTGATCACCCGATGGAAAGTTAGTCCATCGTAAAACCCATGTTCGATCAGATTCACAAAGTTGGCCACCGTGAATGGCACCTGTTCGGCAAAAAGTTTCAGGCGGATGGTTCCTTTTTCAGTTTCTATAACCGCGATAATTTCATTTGGCTGGGACATTTCAAGCCTCCTTTTTGAGCGTGTTAACAGCTTACAACATGACCCTGCTCTGAGTCAATACGGGTTTTATTTTAAGGTTGACAGGGCGACTCTCAAACTATACAATGCTGGGGAGGACTGACAGGAGGTTTGAAATGAAAGTCACCAGTTTGAATCAGATAGCCAAAGTGAAAGTGGATTTGGAGGGTGCGGAGAATGCCTTCAAACAAATTCCCCTGTCGAAAGAGGACGGTGCACCGCTGTTTTCTTTTAGAGTATTTACTATCGAACCGGAGGGGCACACGCCCTATCATCAGCATCCGTATGAGCATTTGAATTATGTCATAAAAGGGCATGGTACTTTAGTCACCGAAGCCGGCAAGGGAATCGAAATCGGAGAGGG
>CAZJQZ010000029.1:0-22195 GCA_964548045.1 uncultured Dehalococcoidia bacterium
TAAAATTGAAATTTTCATTTTGCCTCCTTTATTTTTGAAATTGATTGAGTATGCTATCACAAAACATATGCCTTTTTAGGAAGTGTCTTCATACCTCATTACTCCATCCTTTTATTGTTTTGTTCTTTGTTTAAACAATTTGACATGTTTTGTCGGTGCTTTCACATAAAAAAACGCCCACAGGCTACACAAATAACAGATTGATCACCATATAAAGACACTATATTGTGAAGTATCGGGGCCGAAGATGATACGGGGCAAACCCTTAAGTTTTGTGGGGGTAGCCCCCCAAAAGGTGAGGAACTGATCAAAAGTTGCTTAAATCAATATCTTCGTGATCTTCGTAGTTTGAAAAGACAATAACATCAGGCATGCAACTCCAGGATATCTCCATCCTGGACGATGTGATCCCTTTTGATTCGCTGCCCGGGGAACTTGCCGGAACCCCAGATAAGAGCAAATTTGAGATTTCGACGGAAGTCCTTGTGAACGGCCTCGGCAGCTTCCTCAAGGGTGCTGCCTTCTTTAATGACCATCGGATCGGTCATGTCCGCCTCGACACCCGGCGACTTGGTATACACTCGAATTACTTCCAGCATATCGAAGGATGCCTTGCGCAGGTCATCCAGTCCGGTTTCTTCTGTGGAAGAGATGGCAAGCACCGGAATTGCACTCCCATATTCTGCCTTGAGCATAGCGAAATTTTCACCCGAGAGGTCGAGATCGCTCTTGGTTCCCACTATCAACCCTTTCTTGTGAAACAGCACCTCATCGGATATATCGGGAACGCCCTCAGGTCCCAGCCTATATTTGACCAGTTCGGTCAGTAATTCCTGCATTTCCGCCACCGGATCGATCTCCAGATCAACCATCAGCATAAGAGCATCGGTAGCCCGCAGAACAGCCGCAAACCAGGGATGAGCATCCTGATCGGTTATGGGAGGCATGTCGACAAGTTGAACCTGAACATTTTCGTACTTTACCATCCCCGGCTGAGGCAATCGGGTAGTGTAGGGATAGTCCCCCACCTCCACACGAGCGCTGGTCGTCGCTGCCATGAGTTGGGACTTTCCGGCATTCGTCAGGCCAACCATGGCTATCTGCCCCGCCCCCTCCTTGGGGACATGATATACCCCCCCTTTTTTGGAAGTAGCCTGCTCTTTGGCAGATTCCTTCTGCAGCTTGGCAATCTTGGTGCGCAGTTCAGCACGAAGGCCATCGGTACCCTTGTGTTTGGGCATGACCTTGAGCATCTCGTTGAGAGCTTCGAGCTTTTGCTCCGGGGTTTCGGAGGCACGGAAACGTTTTTCAGCCTCGAAATATGCAGGGGTCAGATTGGCTGGCATTGCTCACCTCAGGGTAGTCTCATTTTACCACAAAGAGTCTGCCCGTCGAGACATATTTGCAATCAATGAAAAAGGTTCGCCCCCACTCGAAGGAGAGGCGAACCTTGTCAATCATGTAATCGAAATTCTACTTGCCCAGCAGTTCCTGACACTTTTCCTTAAAAGCAGGGAGAACTTTCTTGTAATCGCCAACCACCCCGTAATGCGCTATCCCGAAGATATTGGCCTCGGGGTCCTTGTTGATAGCAATTATATTCTTTGAACCGGACATCCCCGCCTGATGCTGACTTGAACCGGAAAGCGCGATTCCGATATAGACATTCGGGGCAACCATCTTGCCGGTGAGCCCGATCTGGGCATTAGTGGGAATCCATCCTGAATCGCAGGGAGGACGGCTGGCGCCAACCGCACCACCCATCAGTTTGGCCAGTTCCTGAAGGTCACCGAAAGCTTCCGAAGAACCCAATCCCCGGCCACCGCAAACTACCACTTCGGCATCCTCCAGTTTGATTCCCTCAACTTCTTCTTTGACCTTGCCCGTAACCTTCTGCCGAATGACCGATGCATCGAGTCCGGGATCGAAGTTAACCACTTCACCGGAGCGGGAAGTATCCTGAGCCAGCGGTTCAAAAGCTTTGGCCCGGATGGTAGCCATCTGAGGCTTGGTTTCACTCACATACACAGCCACAGCATTTCCGCCATAGACCGGTTTGGTTTTTTGTAACTTGCCATCCTCAATTGCGAGATCGACACAGTCCAGAATGGTGGCTGCTCCCAGCTTGAAAGCCAGCCGGGGTGAGAGGTCCATGCCCGTGAAAGTCTGCGCCATAAGAATGATCTCCGGCGCAACTTCGGCATTGAGCTTCTCCATAGCGAGCGCATATCCATCAGTTGTGTAATCGGCAAACATGGGATTATCGATCACATAAACCTTGTCAGCGCCAAAGGAGATGGCTTCATTGGCAAGGTCTCCAACCCCGCTCCCGATGAGCACTGCCGCCAGTTCCTGGCCCAGATCATTAGCCAGCTTCCTGCCGATACCCAGCAGTTCTGTCGAGACAGCAGCAAGTTTTCCTTCAACAACTTCTCCAACAATAAAAACGCCTTTAGTTTCAGCCATTGTTTTACCTCCTGATTAATCCGGGGAAACCCTAGATTAACTTGGCCTCCCTGAGTTTGGCAGCCAGATTGGCTCCAGCTTCCTCGACGGTCTCACCCTCAACGAATTCGCATTTTCCTTCATGGACCGGGATGTATATCTTGAGCATCTGGCTGCGGGCCTGTGCAGGAGTAACATCCGCCGAACTCCAGTTGGTTACCTGCTTTTTGGCCGCCGCCATGATTCCTTTCAGGGTGGCATATCGCGGTTCACCGATTTCATTGCTCACCGTGACCAGCAGTGGCAACGGTACTTCAATCGTCTCATATCCATCAGCCAGCACGCGTTCCACGGTTGCTTTTCCATCACTGACTTCGATTTTCTGAATAGGGGTCACGCTGGGAATTCCCAGAATTTCAGCAATCCCTGAACCGACCTGCCCGGCATCCCAGTCACCTTCCTGCCTGCCGCAAAAGATAATATCGTAATCGCCGATTTTCTTGATCGCTTCGGCAATAGTGGCAGCAGTGGCATAAGCATCGGAATCATCAAAAGCGGGATCGGTCAGCTTGTATCCTTCATCTCCACCCATAGCCAGACTGTGCTTGATAACATCCTTGGCCGAATCTCCGCCCATGGAGAGAATCATCACCTTGCCATCCCCGCCAGCGGCATCCTTGACCTTCATAGCAGCTTCCACCGCATTCTCATCAAAGGGACTGATGACCATCCCCTTATCTTTTGATGCCACCGCTTTCTTGGCTTCGGGATCGATTTTGAATGACGCTGCCGGCGTTTCCGGATCGATCACCTGCTTGACACACACGATCATGTTCATATTGCAAACCTCCTTTAGTCTAAATTATCCTCTTTAAAACACTTTAGCCCCAAATTAGACCAAAATGCAAGTAAATCCCCTCATAAATTTATCACAAGGGCAATAGGGTGTCAAGAGAAATTGCGCTTGACGTTAGAGCCAGGGGAAAACATTCTTGCGGACAAACTCGAAGTTTCGCTGCACATTATCGGCCCCGGAGACGATTCCCATATGTCCGGGGAGCAGATGCTCAATCTCCAGCCTGGAAAGTGCTTCTATGCTCTCCTTGAGTTGATCCCCACTCCCACCCGGGAAATCAACCCGGCCAGTGTTTCCAGCGAAAACCACGTCTCCGCAGATCGCTACCCCCTGCTCTTTGTTATAGAAACAAATACTATCGGGGGAATGCCCGGGGGCATTAATGATTTCAAACTCCAGTTTCCCTGTGTTCAGGGTCCCATCCATAATTCCGTCTTCTTTGATGTGGATCGGATCCATCCCGAAAACCCGGGACACCCCAACTACAGTAAGATCATAATAATCTTTCTGCAAAGTGTGCAGGAGAATCCTGGCACCGGTGATTTTTTTTAGCTCGTCACAGGCCCAGTAATGGTCCAGATGTAGATGGGTATTGATAATAATATCGATATCCTGCGGGGCAAGTCCATCCTTTTCCATGTTCTGGAGAAGTCCGGGCAGATAGCGATCCAGCCCCGGGTCGATCAGCACAGTAGACTCATCTTTGATCACACAGGTGTTGCAATCCATCATTCCCGTTTCGGGGAAGAAAAACACATTATCGGTGATTTTCATTAAGCGCTCCTACCACACCACAACTTCGTTGATATTGTATTTGTCCCGAAAAAGCTGGATAAGTTCGCCCCGGATATTTTCATCACGAATGGGCTCAATCTCCGATACCGGCAGACCCTGCTCACTGGTTTTGCACTGCCAGTTCCTGAGATATCCCGGTATCATGATGTATTTGTGCGGTGGATAGTAACCAGCGCAGCAGCCACCCATAGCACTGGCATTACCCACGAAATAAAGAACTTCTTCATCACCGTAAGTCATGGTTTCCTCTTCTGACTTCCAGACGCAGCCGGTTGAATATTCGATCTCCTCATTGATAGGAAAATGAGCATAGTCTTCAAGCATTTCAAATAGCCTCCATTCGCAACTATCTGTTTCTATTATACGGGGAGATGAGGGATGGGACAACCTCGAAGCCTTCTTCTAACTCTTGCTTTCACCGCTCTTTTTCGGGTAGCTGCGCTTCCTAGGCTGCGGATTGCGCGGACGGCTTTTTGCCGAACCGGTCTTTTCAGATGATGGGGAAGGCAATTTGGCCAGCAGTGCATCTTCCGGATATGTACAGTTCAATTTTTCTCCCAGGAACTCTTCGATGGCAGGAAGCTGGAAGGCCTCATCCTCAGTGGCAAAACTGATGGAAATGCCGGTAGCCCCTGCCCTGCCGGTACGCCCGATGCGGTGCACGTAGTCCTCCGGGTCCATCGGCAAGTTGTAGTTGACCACGTGGCTGATATCATCAACGTGAATGCCTCTCCCGGCTACATCGGTGGCTACCAGTACCCTGATTTTGCCGGAACGGAAATTCTCCAGCGTGCTGATGCGTTTCTTCTGGTCCACGTCACCGGAAAGTATGGCACAGTTAATATCGTACGATTTGAGTTTGTCCGCCAGTCTCTTGGTAGCATCACGGCGATTACAGAAAACGATGACCCTTTCCAGGTTCTGCCGGGTAATCAGATTGTACAGGAGTTTGAACCGCTCCCGGGAGGTGATGAGATAAACGAGCTGGTCAACGCTATCCACAGCCACCTGCTCCGGCTCAATATCGACTGTAAAGGGCTTATGGGTCCACTGAGCAGAGAGCCGGGTAACTTCCGGGGTGAGAGTGGCGCCAAAAAACAGCGTCTGCCGTTTGGTTTTGGGTGGGGTGCTGCTGATTATCTGACGCATATCGGGGATGAAACCCATATCGAGCATCCGGTCGGCTTCGTCGATGACCAGTATCTCAACCTTGTCAAGGTGAACATCTCCCCGTTTCTTGAAATCCAGCAATCTTCCCGGGGTAGCTGCCACGATATCAACAACCTTTTCGGTCAGCATCTGCTGCTGCTTCTTGTAATCCATCCCCCCAAAAACGGCGGCTACCTTGCACCGGGAATATTTCCCCAGAGCATTGGCATCTTTTTCAACCTGCAAAGCCAGCTCCCTGGTAGGAACCATAATCAGGGCGCGCGGTGTGCCGGGCTGTCTTTTTTCTTTGATCGGATTTCTCTTAAACCGCGTAAGAATGGTGATCAAGAAGGCGGCGCTTTTGCCGGTTCCGGTCTGAGCCCGGCCCGAGGCATCTACTCCACTAAGGGTCTGCGGCAGTATTCCGGCCTGGATCGGGGTGCAGTATTCAAAGCCCAAGTCGAATATGGCATGCATGATTTCTGACGGCAGATCGAGATCATGGAAACGTGTCTTCCCTTCCGAAGGTTCAACCTTGAATTGTGCCAGACTCCATTTAGGTTTGGGCGCGACCTTCGGTTCCTCCTTATCAGGAACCGGAGAAGACTTTGGAGATGCTGGCTTCGGCTTCTTGCTTTGCCGGGCGGGTTGCGATTTTGGAGTGCGTTGCACAGGTTGAGCTTCGACCTCTTCAACAGGTGGAGGGGCAAGGACAACAACCTCCTGTTCCTGATCTTCCACACTCCCGGATAGTTTGTTACGAATACTTTTGATGATTTTGTTCAGCAATATCTTCCCCTCTCAACTCTTCATATTTACGAACTGAAGCGGGATACCGTAATCCTGCTCCTTAAGCGTTGTCATGATCGTCTGGAGATCATCGATTTTCTTGCCGGAAAGCCTGACCTGCTCATCCTGAATAGTAGCCTGTACCTTGAGTTTAAGTTGCTTGATCTCTTTTACCATTTTCTTGCAGGTTTCCTTGGGAATCCCTTCCCTGATGGTAATATTCATCTTGGCCCCGCCACGAGATGTAGCTTCGATTTCTTTAAATTCCAGGCATTTCGGGTCAACTTTCTGCTTGACGCACTGTTCGACCAGCATCTCCCGCAACGACTTTATTTTCATGTCATCACCGCTGCGCAAATGGAAAGAACTTTCCTTCCTGTTGAGGGTAATCTCGGTTTCGACATTGCGGAAATCGAATCTCGTGGCAACTTCACGCTTGACATTGTTAGCCGCATTATCCAGAGCCTGCATATTGACCTGGCTCACTACATCTACAGATGGCATCCTCTTGATCCTCCGCTGAAATTATCGGTATGATCTAATTTTACCACGATACTCAAAACTATTCTAAGGCAGAGTAAACAGCCTTGCCCGGCGCAATAATCCACAGCTTGTCTGGCCTCATTAGGCTTGCTATACTTATTTTGAGAGTTGTACATTGCCTTCGTTAATGAATTTTGATGCCATGACGTATCTGCTCCTCACCTTCGGAGGATGTCTGGGCATATATCAAATAGGAGCATTTATCGGCGACTTCAAGGGCCTGTGGTTCTTCAGAAAACCTCATCTCACTCTCGCTGGCGGGTTGGCCATTTTGGGCATAACGTACATCTGGTTTTTCACCTGTGCCGATCTCAATATGAATGCCAATGATGCGGCTGTCGTTGAGGGGCACGAACAACTGGTATTTTTTCTCCTTGGGGCATTCCTGGCGCTTGTACTCACTTTTATAGTTTCCTCGCTGGTCAATCACCGTGGATTTAAATCTGAGGCCGAGCCTGTAATTGGAGAAGGACTTGAGGATTTGAAAACCAGAACGGCTTACCAGGCATTTTCTTATCGCTGGAACAGGCGGAAAAAGAAACAATGACCTCTCCGGATGCAGGAATATCGGAATGGATTGCTGGCCTTGCCGGCGAATGTTCGGTCTGCGATGATGTGATGGCCCTGTTGTGCACCGATTTTTTTATTCCGGTGAGTATAAGCCTTTATATGTTGCTCCTGTGGTTCGGGACTGATGATCCTGTTCACCGCGTGAAAAACCAGTACGGGGTAATGTGTGCTTCCGCTTCACTGGGAATCGCCTGTGGATTTGTATCGCTTATCAACAATTATGTCGATTTGTGGGATCGTCCTTTTGTGGATGGGGAAAAAGCCAGGCAGGCAGCAGAATCGCTTTTCTACATGCCTCATGATCCCTCGTTCCCGGCGAACCTGGCAGCAGTTGCCTTTGGAGCAGCAACTGGTCTGTGGATTTACAATCGAAAGGCATCAATCCCGATCTTTGTGCTCGCTATTCTGTGGTCGATTTCACGAATGTATGCCGGGGCTCATTATCCACTGGATATACTGGGCGGAATGGGAATTGGAATAACGATAGCCTTTTTCACTTATGGAGTTTTCCGGGTATTTCACCCTATTCCCACGTTTCTCCACGAACTGGCCAGAAAGTTCTACCTGGCCTGATTGGCCACAAAGTATCTATTCAAAAACCTTTACCCGTCGACCCGGTTCTTTACCTGCGCTTTCGGAGTGCAAATCATATTTGGCGATCATCTCATGTTGAAGACGACGGATGAATGAATTCTGCGGCCCCAGTTCTATGGCTCCCTCCCCTCCCTTCACAGCGTTGATAGCCTCCTCCACCTCTTGAAGGGCTTCCTCGGCAGGATCGTTCGATTCCTGCAAGCCGTACAGATCGGCCAGACTGTGTTCTATTTGCGAGAGTGTGTTGCTCCGCAAAACGTAGATGGGAATCTTGCTCGCCTCGGCCGTCTCAAGTATCTGCGGGTTCTTGCGATAGTGATTCTTGGTAATCATCAGAAGGTCAGCTGCGTTCAGACTTTCAACCAGATTTAAAGATATCTGCATTTTGCGAGCCACCTTTTCCAGTCGGCTCCGATCAATACCGAAGGGATAAATTCCTTTGGGAGGGGATTCTTCGGGAGGTTCACTCACAGTGGCAGATTTGGCTGGAACCGGAGGTGCCGCCTCTTTGCTCTTCACTTCACCATCCTCATCAAACCAGCGTTCTTCGGTGTGCAGTTCACGTCCGCGGAGGATGGCATCCACTGTAGAAGCTACATCAGGGTGTATAGCTACACGGTCCCATTCCAATATCTCAACAAGCATGTCGAATGTCGGAGGGGCTTTGCGTTCCAGGATGGATTTCTGAGTTCGCCGCCTTCGGGCCTCGTCGTCACCCAGAGTAACGGTTTGAATGCCGCCCACAAGATCGGAAAGCGTTGGATTCATGATCAGGTTTTCCAGTTCGTTGCCATGTGCCGTCCCTATCAGTTGTACTCCCCGTTCGGCGATGGTGCGGGCGGCTGTGGCTTCAAGCTCAGTGCCAATCTCATCAATGATGATAACTTCAGGCATGTGGTTTTCCACGGCTTCGATCATCACGGCGTGCTGCATCGAGGGGCGGGCCACCTGCATCCTGCGGGCGCGACCGATGGCAGGATGGGGAATATCCCCATCCCCGGCGATTTCGTTGGAGGTATCAACAATTACCACCCGCTTCCCCATCTCATCCGCCATCACCCTGGCTACTTCACGTAACATGGTGGTCTTTCCCACACCAGGCCGCCCCAGCAGCATGATACTTTGCCCCGATTCCACCAGATCCCGAATCATCTCCGCATTGCCGAATACGGCCCGTCCCACGCGGCAAGAAAGTCCGATGATACGCCCGGTGCGATTGCGAATGGCAGAGATACGATGAAGGGTTCTTTCGATTCCAGCGCGGTTGTCCTCACCGAATTTCCCAACGCGGGCAACTACGTAGTCGATATCTTCCTGAGTAATTTCTGATGGGTTAAGGGCTACCTGTTTATCGGTATAGCGTGCCTCCGGCTGACGCCCCAGATCAAGCACCACTTCCAAGAGCTCATTACGTTCGTCACTGTTCCACAAAGGGCGAGTAATGTATGCGGGCAAAACGCCGAGAAGTACGTTCAGGTCATCGGTAATCAGTCTTTTCATTACTTTATTAAATCCAGAAAATAAGAGTGAAGCCGTGTATCGGATGTTAATTCCGGATGAAAAGCGGCCACGATAATATTGCCTGATTGGGCAGCTACCGGAGTTCCGTTATCAAGCCGGGCCAGAGTTTCAACTCCGGCCCCGAGATTATCAATCCAGGGAGCACGAATAAAGACCGCATGAAATGGCGGTTCACCGAGCGCAGGCATAGTAAGATCAGCTTCGAAACTATCAACCTGCCGGCCGAAAGCATTCCGCCGCACACCGATATCCATAACCCCGAGCGAATAGCCGTTGGATCCGATAACCTGACTGGCCAACAGAATCATTCCGGCACAGGTTCCCATAACAGGCAAACCATTTGTAATAAGCCTTTTCAGAGGGTCGGTCAGATCGTAAGCCCGCATCAGTTTCCCGATGGTGATGCTTTCGCCTCCGGGAATCACGAGGCCGTCCAGTCCCGCAAGTTCTTCCGGCAGGCGAATCGGGATCGCTTCAGCGCCAAGTCGATTCAGCATGGCGATATGTTCGGTGAAGGCTCCCTGTAGTGCAAGCACCCCGATTCTTTTCATATCTTCGATTTTACCAGCCCCTGCTTGCCAGCAGTTCGTCTTCAGGGATAGCTTTTATCTCCAGCCCCGGCATGGCTTTCCCCAAGTCCCGGGAAACTTCGGCGATAATCTGCGGGTCCTGATAGTGAGTAGTGGCTTTGACAATCGCCCGGGCCATAATCTCCGGGCTGGATGATTTGAAAATCCCGGAACCGACGAAATTACCATCCGCGCCCAGTTGCATCATGAGGGCAGCATCGGCCGGAGTGGCGATTCCTCCAGCAGCAAAGTTAACCACCGGCAGCTTTCCGGTATCGTGCACCTCTTTAATTAGCTCGAAGGGGGCACCGAGTCTTTTTGCCTCGGCCATCAATTCGTCTTCGGTCATGCTCTGAAGCTTGCGGATATTCCCCATCACCGACCGCATGTGCCGAACCGCTTCCACGATATTCCCGGTTCCGGCCTCACCCTTGGTGCGGATCATGGCAGCGCCTTCGCCGATGCGGCGCAAAGCCTCGCCCAGATCGCGGCACCCGCAAACGAAGGGGACCTTGAAATCATGCTTGAAGATATGATTGGCCTCGTCAGCCGGGGTGAGGACTTCGGATTCATCAATGTAATCTACTCCCAGCGACTCCAGCACCTGAGCCTCAACAAAATGCCCGATGCGGCATTTGGCCATCACCGGTATACTCACAGATTCTATAATTGCCTGTATCAACCCGGGGTCTGACATCCGGGCGACCCCGCCATCGGCGCGTATGTCCGAAGGCACCCTTTCCAAAGCCATGACCGCGCAGGCCCCGGCCTCTTCAGCGATTTTGGCGTGTTCCGGGGTGACCACATCCATGATGACCCCGCCTTTTAGCATCTGGGCTAATCCCGTTTTGACTGTCCATGTACCCTTTTCCATTGCAAATATCCTCCCGAATCCAGCAAAAAGAAAGCTTTTTCAAGGCTTTCTATCTTGCAAAAACATTTTACGCTGGCTATGGGGGTAATGCAAGGTGTGATATAATCGGCGTATGAATCGCTTCTATATCTGGACAATCGGTTGCCAGATGAACAAGGCTGACTCTGAAAACCTTGCCGGGAAACTGGAGCAATTTGGCTACCAGCAAGTTCCAAAGCCGGAGGAGGCTGATATAATTATCCTCAATAGTTGTGTGGTGCGGCAGAGTGCGGAGGACAAAGTAGTCAATAAACTTTCTAATTTGAAGTCGATCAAGCGGAATTATCCTGATACCACTATCGTACTCACCGGCTGCATGGTCAATTCCCATATCGATCACTTGAGAGAGAGGTTCCCTCATGTTGATTTCTTCCTCAAACCACAGCAGTTTGATGATCTGCTGGCGCATGCCGAAAAACAGGCTGAATCCGCACCTCAAAAATCGGCCCCTGCTCTTGGCCAATCGCCGACAGCTTTTGTCCCCATTATTCAGGGATGCAATAATTTCTGTTCATACTGCATCGTGCCCTACCGGCGTGGCAGGGAGAAGAGCCGCCCTGTGGCGGAGATACTTGATGAAATTCAACAGTTAGCTCAAAGCGGAGTTAAAGAAGTCACCCTGCTGGGGCAGAATGTCGATTCCTACGGCCACGATCTGTCCGAAAAACCGGACCTGGCCGATTTACTGGCAGAAGTTAATCGGATCGAAGGTCTGGCACGCATTCGATTTCTGACCTCTCACCCCAAGGATATGAGCCAGAAACTGATAGAGGCGATTGCTTCGCTGGAGAAAGTCTGCGAGCATATCAGTCTGCCGGTTCAAGCAGGTGATAACGAGATTTTGCAGGTGATGCGCCGGGGTTACACCGTTGAGCAATATAAGGATTTGATCCGCCGCATCCGTGATGCTGTTCCCGATGTGGCTTTGAGCAACGATATTATCGTGGGCTTTCCGGGAGAGACTGAGGCTCAGTTTCAGCAAACTTTCGACTTGCTTGAGGAGTTCCGATTTGATACAGTCCATGTTGCAGCCTACTCGCCACGGCCCGGCACTATTGCCTCGCGCAGGCTGGAAGACAATGTGCCCGCCGAAGAAAAACGGAGGCGGCTGAAGCTGGTAGAGGAAATTCAGGAGCGGATTTCCAGAGAAAAGAATGCCGGCTTTTTGGACGAGCGCGTCCGGATACTGGTCGAAGGACGAAGAAGTGGCAAATGGCAGGGCCGGACCAGAGGTGACAAACTGGTATTCTTTGAAAGTGAAAAGGATTGCCTTGGAGAACTGGTCGATGTGAAGATCGATCATGCGGGAGCCTGGTCACTCCGGGGAATACCGGCGGTGACATCGGAATGTTAATATCGCAGGGGCAATTCGTGAATTGCCCCTGCATACAGGATAGCGAAAAATGGCTAATAACAAAGAGTTCGATATAATCATAATCGGGAGCGGGATTGCCGGGCTCTATACTGCGTTGCTGGCCCGCGAGGTAGGCAGTGTGCTCATCCTTACCAAGGACAGCCTTGATGAGTGCAATACAAAATATGCTCAGGGGGGCATTGCCGCTCCCATTGGCGATGGTGATTCCCCGGAATTGCACTTTGAAGACACCATATCTGCCGGTGCGGGATTGTGTGACCCTGTTGCCGTTCGGATTCTCACCGAGGAAGCCGGCGATCGGATCGCCGATCTCATCGACATCGGCGTTCCCTTCGATACTCAGTTCGGAGCGATAGCCCTTACCAAAGAAGCCGCTCACAGCATCCCGCGCATACTTCATGCCGGGGGAGACGCCACCGGAGAGCGGATTGAGGTCACGTTGAGTAATGCGGTCCGTGCTTCACACAACATCACCATCATGGAGTACTGTCTGGCTACTGAGATCATTGTTCAGAACGGCAAGGCTACAGGAGTGGTTACCTTCGAATCCAGAATTGGCTCACTGGAACAATTCGCTTCATCGAATATCATCCTTGCCACAGGCGGGGCTGGCCGGCTTTTCAAATTGACTACCAATCCGGATGTGGCCACCGCCGATGGTATCGCTCTGGCTTACAAAGCCGGAGCCGAGATAACAGATATGGAATTCTGCCAGTTCCATCCCACGGCCATTCGTCTGCCGGGAATCCCCCCGTTCCTTATCAGCGAAGCGGTCCGGGGCGAAGGCGGGATACTTCGTGATGTGGACGGAAAGCAATTCCTGCCGGATTATACTCCCGAAGCGGAACTGGCCCCGCGCGATATCGTGGCCCGGGGTATCGTGGCCCAGATGCGGAAAACTCGCAGCGAACGTGTTTTCATTGATGTGACTCACCTGGATCGCAAAACCATCACTACCCGCTTCCCGACTATTTATCGGTTCTGCCTGGATCATGGTCTGGATATTACCAAAGGACTGGTTCCGGTAGCGCCTGCGGCTCATTACATGATGGGAGGAGTCAGGACAAACGCTTACGGAGAGACCAACATTTCCGGTTTGTTTGCCTGCGGCGAGGTTGCCTGCACCGGCGTTCACGGAGCCAATCGCTTAGCTTCGAATTCCCTGATGGAAGTGCTGGTTTTCAGCCGGAGGATTGTAGAAAGGGCCAAGGGAAACCTGACCACTCCTGAAAAATCGTCGGTGGTGAGGATAGATACCAGTTTGAAAGATCACGACACCTCAGGAGTTACCACGCCACTCAGGCTGGCCACACTTCAACAGCTTCTATGGGAAAGCGCGGGGATTATCCGCAGCAAAGACAGGCTTGAGGAGGTGGCAGCTACCCTGGCTGCCTGGCACAAGACTCTCGGAGAACCGACTGACCGACCCTATTATGAGCTTTGCAATATGGTGCTGGCCGGAAGACTTCTCGTCGAAGCCGCTTTGACACGGGAAGAGAGCCGCGGCGCACATTTCCGCACTGATTTTCCGGAAGCTTCCCCTGAGTGGGAAAAGCATATTGTGTTTTGCAACCGGAAAGATTAATTCCTCGCTTTTGAAAGGCGAGATAAGTGAGGGTGAGATTCTCCTTCTCTCTAATTCCCTTCCATGGGGAAAGAGGGAGGGTATAATCAATTCAAACAGGAGGAACAACATGGACTGGGGAATGGAAAACCGCCTTGCGCAACTCATTCAATCCGATGGGCACTGCGTGTTCATGCCCATAGATCACGGCTACTTTCAGGGGCCGACCCAGAGGCTGGAGCAGCCCGGCAAAACCGTCGAACCGCTGATGCCCTACGCCGATGCCATATTTGTTACACGGGGAGTGCTGCGCTCATCAATTGACCCGCAGAACACCAAACCTATTATCCTGCGGGTGTCGGGCGGTACCAGCGTGGTGGGCAGCGACTTGGCCAATGAGGAAATCACCACTTCAATGGAAGAGGCTATCCGGCTGAATGTGGCAGCAGTGGGCGTTTCCATCTTTGTGGGAACCGACTACGAAAAACAGTCGTTGATGAATCTGGCCAAACTTGTCAATGAGGGAGAGAAATACGGCATTCCGGTAATGGCGGTCACCGCCGTCGGCAAAGAGCTGGAAAAAAGGGATGCCCGCTATCTGGCCCTGTGTTCCCGTATCGCTGCCGAACTGGGCGCCCGCGTGGTGAAAACCTACTGGTGTGAGAATTTTGATAAAGTTACGAATGGATGTCCGGTTCCGGTAGTAATCGCCGGTGGGCCCAGGGTAAAGACCGAACGGCAGGTGTTCGAGTTCATCCACGATGGCATGCAAAAGGGTGCCATCGGGCAGAACCTGGGCAGGAATATCTGGCAGCACAAGCATCCGGTGGCGATGATAAAGGCTCTGCGCGCCATCATACATGAAGGTGCTACTGTTGCTAAAGCTGAGAAGATTTTCAAAGAGAATTCAAAACCGAGCAGTAGCAGAATTTCCAAAAAGAAATAAACTGTCATGCTCACAAAATTCCGGGTTGAAAGGGGGGAATCGTGCGAATCGTAAATGCAATCATCATATTTATACTATTGCTGGCGCTGTCGCTAAATGCCTGCAGTGATAGCGAGCAGGAATCACCTGAAATTTCAGTTACAGGTAATCCTGTCATTGAAGAGAAGGAACCGATGATTATCACCATCGGGAATCTCACGGACCTGACCGGTGTATCATCCAGCGCAATGTCCATCATAAATAAAGCGCTGGATGATGTGGTTAGATATTATAACGAAGAAAATCTCATCCCTGGAGTTAAACTCGAAGTGACTTCTTTCGATGGCCAATATGATTCCGCCCTGTATATTACCGGTTACGAATCATTGAAACGAAAAGGCGCTGATCTGATCTGGGCTCCATTACCCATTAGTGTTTCATCCCTCAAGACCGTAGTTGATGAAGATCAATTTATGTTATTTACGGCCACGGGTACAATGGATGACCTCATGCCACCGGGATATGCATTTAGCCTGGGAATCATGCCCCAGTTTGAAGCTTATACGCTTCTCAAATGGATTGCCGAAAACGATCCGGATTTCCCTGCAGGCAGGCCTGCAAAAATTGGGGGGGCCGCCTGGGCCGACGCTTATAGCGATGTTTTCCTGAATGCAATGGAAGCGTATGCCACAGCATACCCTCAACAATATGATTACGTTGGGGGATATCTGACAAACTTTGCTTTTTCATGGACAACTCAAGTAGAGGACCTGAAAGATTGTGATTATATTTATATACCTACACCACCCCAGGCATTTGTCGAACAGTATCGAGATGCTGGCGGCACGGCAACTTTTTTGGCTTCCGATGTTCAGTCCGCTTTACTCGGTATGATGGATTCGGCTGACTTCTGGAACAAAATCGATGGAACCTATTTCATCCGATCATCCCGCTGGTACAATGAAACTGGCCAATTGATCGATATGACTAACGAACTTCTGGACCGGTACCGTCCCGAAGAAGCGCACGATATTAAGAGAAACGGTTGTGGGTACATCGGAGCCAAGCACGTATATCTGATGTGCGACATTATCAAAGAGGCCGTTGAAACGGTCGGGCCAGAAAGTTTCGATACTCAAGCTCTCTATGATGCGGCTGCAACATGGACCTATATCTATGAAGATATAAGTGATTTCAACAACTTCAGTTCCGAAAAAAGATACGCTTCCAATTATTATGCTGTTTATGAAGCCAGGGCCTGCGAGACGCCTGATGATTCAGATTTGTTCCGTGCCCACGATGATTGGCTTCCACAAGTAATGGAACCATAATACTATCGCCCGCAAATTTCCTGTCTAATACGAATGAATGCTTTAGCTGTACGCGATTACTGCCTCGGAAAGAAAGGGGCAAAGGACGATCTTCCTTTCGGGGATGATGTGCTCGTCATTAAAGTATTTAATAAAATGTTTGCCCTTATCAAGGTGGAAGGTGACATTCAAAGAATAAATCTCAAATTCGATCCGGCGCTGGCCCTGGAATTACGACGTCAGTATGAATCAGTTGAACCAGGCTATCATATGAACAAGCAGCACTGGAATACCGTGTATCTTGACGAGAGCGTACCTGATGAAGAAATCCTCAAGATGGTCGATCACTCGTATGATCTGGTAGTCAACGGTCTGAAGAAATCGGAAAGGGAACAGTTGAGCAGCCTCTAATCTAAAATGAAAGATTATCTGATACTCGCCCTCAAAGGCATCGGTATGGGGGCCGCCAATGTTATTCCGGGGGTTTCCGGCGGGACAATCGCGCTGATCACCGGCATCTTTGAAAAGCTGATCAATTCCATCAAGTCATTTGATATCGGCGCGGTCAAATTGCTTTTCAGCGGTAAGCTCAGGGAATTTATCGAACACACCAATCTCTATTTCCTGATCGCCGTTTTCGCAGGAGTGGGCATTGCCATTCTGGCCCTGGCGAAAATTCTCGATCCCCTGTTCGATGATTATCCTGTCTATGTCTGGTCATTTTTCTTCGGACTGATCCTGGCATCGGTGTATTTCGTGGGTAAAACCGTTGGCAAATGGACCGCAGTGGTAATAGTTTCATTCATAATCGGGGCAGCCTGTGCCCTGATTATTTCGCTGGTCGCGGATACAGGGGGAGAAAATGATGCTCCGTGGTATGTCTTCATCTGTGGAATCGTTGCTATTTGCAGCATGATACTTCCCGGCCTTTCCGGCTCATACGTTTTGCTGCTGATGGGCAACTACGAACTGATAGTGATAGATGCCGTTAACGATCTGGATATTAGCATTCTGGTCCCGATGGTGCTGGGAGCGGCCTTTGGCTTACTTGCCTTCGCGCGGTTGCTTTCGTGGGTCTTAAAGAAATACAGGGATCAGACGATTGCCCTGCTCACGGGATTTATATTCGGTTCACTGGCAATAATCTGGCCGTGGAAAGAGTCGGTAAACGGCGGCGACGTTGAGGCAGTCGCTGGCGAAAGATTCATTCCTGAATCCTTGAATGGCGAGGTTTTTGGCGCTATCGGCCTGATGATAGCAGGAATCATCGTGATCTGGGTTTTCGAGAAACTGGCTGAGACAAAGAGTGGATAATATCAGATTACTTCACTCACCACAACGCTTAAATTGACGTGTTAATGCTCGCAATTGTAGAATGAATACATAACAAACAAGGAAATTTGCATGGCATCAAAAAAACTCAGCGATATCCCTAAAGCTTACGAACCCTCTCAAGTGGAGGGGAAGTGGTATCAGTTCTGGATGGGAAAAGGGTATTTTGCCCCCCAGATCGATCCTGACAAAAAACCCTTCGTCATAATCATGCCGCCACCCAACGTTACCGGAGAGCTTCACATGGGACACGCTCTTACAGCTACGATGGAGGATATCCTGACCCGATGGCATCGCATGAAGGGCGACCCCACGCTCTGGCTTCCCGGAATAGATCATGCCAGTATCGCCTGCCAGTTCGTGGTGCAACAGCAACTGTCCGAAGAGGGCCTGGACCGCCAGACTATGGGGAGAGAGAAATTCCTGGAGCGTGTCTGGCAATGGGTGGCCCAATGCCGGGGTAGAATCACTGAACAACACCAGCGGCTCGGCGTCTCCTGCGACTGGGAAAGAGAAGTTTTTACAATGGATGAGGGGCCGGCCAAAGCTGTTCGGGCCACATTTGTAAACCTTTACGAGAAGGGCCTCATTTATCAGGGGGAACGAATCACCAACTGGTGTCCCGATTGCGCCACGGTCCTTTCCGATCTTGAAGTGGACCACAAGGAAATTCAGGGCAATCTCTATCATATCCGGTACAAGCTTGCCGATAACCCAGACGAATTTGTCACTGTAGCTACCACCCGACCGGAGACACTCCTCGGCGATACCGCCATAGCGGTCAATCCTGAAGACCCACGATACAAAAACCTGATTGGTAAAAAGGTGATCGTCCCGGCGGTCAACCGCGAGATTCCCATCGTTGCTGATGGAGCGGTAGATACTTCATTCGGCACCGGGGCACTCAAAGTTACTCCGGCTCACGATCCGGTGGACTTCGAAATCGGGCAGACGCACGAACTCCCGCTGGTAAACGTCCTGAACAAAAATGCCACTATGAACGAAAACGCCGGGCCATATCAGGGGCAGGATCGTTCAGCCTGCCGCAAAGCACTGGTTGCCGACCTGGAAAGGGACGGGCTGCTGGTGAAGATCGAACCCTACATGCACTCGGTAGGACACTGTTACCGCTGCGGGACAATGGTCGAGCCGATGGTCACCATGCAATGGTTCGTCAGGATTGAACCTCTGGCCAAACCTGCCATCGACGCCGTGGTTGACGGACGTATCCAGATCATCCCCGAACATTTCACCAGGACCTATCTCAACTGGATGGAAAACATCAGGGACTGGTGCATCAGCCGACAATTATGGTGGGGACATCGCATTCCGGTCTGGTATTGCCGGGACTGTGGCGAGATAATGGTTTCTCTTGAGGATCCGACTTCCTGCGCAAAATGCTCTTCTGCAAACATCGAGCATGACCCGGATGTGCTGGATACCTGGTTCAGTTCGGGTCTGTGGCCCCACTCTACATTGGGCTGGCCTGATGATACCGAGGACTTGAAATATTTCTATCCCACCTCAGTGATGGAAACCGGATATGACATCCTCTTCTTCTGGGTCGCCCGCATGATTATGATGGGACTGGAAAATACCGGGGAAATCCCCTTCGACAAGGTTTATCTCCACGGACTCATCAGGGATGAGAAGGGCGATAAAATGAGTAAATCCAAGGGGAACGTAATCGACCCCCTGAAGACGATAGATAAATACGGCACCGATGCACTGCGTCTGGCACTGACCGTGGGCAACACGCCGGGCAACGATATGCGCATTAGCCCGCACAAGCTGGAAGGGACACGCAATTTTGCTAACAAGCTCTGGAATACCAGCCGATTTATTCTCGGGAACATTGATGATAGCTCAACTGACATCAGTCGAGCCACACTGGTATCCGTCGAGGATCGGTGGATTCAAAGTCGATTGAACCGGGTCATAGCCGAGGTCACTCAACTGATGGAAGTATTCATGCTCGGTGAGGCTCTGAGCAGAATTCAAGAGTTCGTCTGGGACGAGTTCTGTGACTGGTACATCGAGCTGGCCAAGATTCGCCTCCGCGACCCCGAAGCTCCCTCGCCAATGCCGGTGCTGGTCAATACTCTGGAGACAACGCTGAGACTGCTTCATCCCTTCATGCCATTCATCACCGAGGAAATCTGGCAACGGCTGGCCGAATATCTGCCGGATGACAAGAAGCCGGAATCGATCATGATCGCTGAATACCCTGCTGCTGACGAAGCAGCGATGGACTCTGCTGCCGAACGGGAGATCGAGTCACTGATCGAAATCGTGCGCTCTATTCGCAATGCCCGCGCCGAAGCTAAGGTGGAACCGGCCAAATTCATTGAAGCACTGATCGCGGTTGAGGATCATCAACTCCCCATCGAAAACCACACAGATGCCATTACCACTCTGGCTCGAGTTCGCCCTTTAAGCATGATCGGCAAAGATGGAAAAGCGGCCAGAGAGGAACAGGCCAAGGTGCTGGTACTGCGTGATGTCGAAGTGATCCTGCCACTGGCCGGGATGGTTGATCTGGAAGCGGAAAAAGCCAGATTGCAAAAGGAAATCGAAGGGGCTCAAGGGCAAATCGCCCGCACTGAGGGTAAGCTCAAGAACGAGCAGTTCACTTCCAAAGCCCCCACACAGGTAGTAGAGAAGGAACGCTCCAGCCTTGCTGAGGCTAAAGACAAATTAAAAAGGCTCACCGAACAACTTGAGGAATTGGGCTAAGATGACCACGTTACCGGGGCGGTTAATTCAGCTAGAAAGATGTGCCCCGGTCTACCTCTGACAACGCCAAATTCGATAATACTGATATACTCTAGGAGAAGTCCTCTCTTCGCCAGTGAAGGGGCTCACAAGTGCTCTTTCACTGAAAAACCATTCCGGATCGCGGGGACCATCGAGTATACCCTTCATTGGGTTACCTAAGTTGCCCCCCCAGTGAGCGATCTGCCACAGCTGACCTCCAAACGCAACGGCATAATGCTGAGCATTCTCCACATCCGGATAATCATCAAAACCAAACATGACGACGTCCCCATCTTCCAGTTGTATGAACGAAACTTCAGCGCATTCGCTGGCTATGTAACCGCGTTTTACTTCGTCATACCCTTGCCTATCGAGTTCTTCATAGAGCTCTGCCTTATCAGCGCCACTGCCACTCTGAGGAATTCCGTGAAGCAATGCATAGGGCAAATCCTGGCAGAAGAGGAAATTTCCTTCATTCTTTTTGTACATCTCCTGCAGCATGCCCAGGGTAATCGTCGGAGGAACCTGTGTAGAAGGGGCTGATACGCTTGTGAGAGTATTCAAGTCCAACACATAGGTTGTACCGGCGTACGGCTTGAGGTCATCGTAGGTGAGGATCACCGCTCCGGACCCGAGCCCGGGACACTTGTAGGAAATGTATATCTCGTCCTTGGTGTTTCTCAAATTGTAGCCGACCCTATACAGAGACTCAAATTCTCCGTTGCTATCGACAAGGTGGCCAAAGTCAAATTTGCCCTTTACTGAAGCACCGCATGGCCTCTTCTCCGTGTGTATATCCACTTTTGCCCCCTCTCCGCCTACAGCCGTAGGAAGGCCGTGAGCAATGAGCTTGATATGCACCTCAAAATCCTCTGCATCCGTTTTTGAGCAGGGATCGGAACAAGCAGTAAGTATTCCCCCTGTAATCATAATCACTGCACAAATCAAAGCGATTCTCATCATGATCTCACCCCCTGCAAAGTATGCGATCGCTGCCAAGACCGATTCTGAAACAGTAGTATGAAGGACGCTGCCCCCTAAGTCAAGGTTGCCGGGAGCAAAGCCTAGACCCGTGAATTCTCTACGGCTCCTTCTTCGGCTTCCATCGCGAGGAATCCGCCTGAGGCAGATGGCGAAGCGCTCCCTTTCAATTAACGAACCATGCTTATAGCCCCCATTTGGGAAGGTAGCTAGAGAGAGGATAGATTCACAATATATGGCTCTTGCCTCCTCTCTCGGCTTACTAAAAACCTGTTTTCGCCACAATGCCACATTGGTAACTCCCAAAACAGTCGCCAGAGATATCGCAGTTTGTTATAATCTCCATGACATGGAAGAAGACCTGGGCACTTTCGAAGCCTTCTGTCAGATCGTTGCCAGACTGCGCGCTCCCGATGGCTGCCCCTGGGACCGTAAACAAACCCACGAATCCCTCAAACCCTATCTCATTGAGGAAGCCTACGAGGTTTTGCAAAACCTCGATGATGGGGATACAGACAAGCTTTGTGAAGAACTGGGAGACCTCTTGTTACAGATCGGGCTTCACACTCAAATCGCTGAAGAATCTGGTGAATTTGTGATGGCCGACGTCCTGCGGGGAATCAACGAAAAGCTCATCCGGCGGCATCCACACGTATTTGGCAATATCAGAGTTGCCGATGAAAAAGAAGTGATGCTTAACTGGGAAGAGATTAAACGTGCCGAGGGGAAAGCTGAGAGATCGCTCCTTGACGGCATCCCCAGTGGTATTCCCGCTATGGCCTACACACAGATTATTCAGCAGCGGGCCTCCCGCGTCGGTTTCGACTGGAACGAGATTGATGGTGTGCTGGATAAAGTCAGTGAAGAACTTCAGGAAATAAGAGAGGCCGAAACCCATCAGGAAAAAGTTTCTGAATTCGGTGACCTGATCTTTGCCCTGGCCAACGCTGCCCGATGGATGGAAATCGATCTTGAAAATGCGCTCAGGCAGGCCAACGAACGATTCTGTGAGCGCTTCGCTTACATGGAGAAACTGAGTCGTCAGCGTGGCATATCGATGAACGGGCTATCCATTGATGAACTTGAATCCCTCTGGCAGGAAGCAAAAGCGGCATTAAATGAGTAGGGGCACAAGATTTTGTGCCCCTACATTTTGTCATTCCCGCTAAAGGGGGAATGAGGGAGTTCCCCCATAATGATTACCGGT
>CAZJQZ010000030.1:0-21964 GCA_964548045.1 uncultured Dehalococcoidia bacterium
CTTGGACTGATTTGAGAACAAAAACAGATGCAAAAAAGAGGGCAAACATTGAGTAAGAATTGTTGGGAAGCAAAGGGCTGTAGAAGACAAGTTGGCTACATGCACTAACCCTAAATGCTGAGTTTGACCACATCCATAAAGGCTTCCTTCGGCACTTCCACATTACCGAGCTGTTTCATCTTCTTTTTACCTTCTTTCTGCTTTTCGAGGAGTTTACGCTTTCGAGTGACGTCACCGCCATAGCATTTTGCCAGAACATCCTTACGTTTGGCCGCGATATCAGCCCGAGCCACGATCTTGCTCCCCACCGCAGCTTGAATCGGCACTTTGAAAAACTGGCGTGGAATGACCTGTTTGAGTTTATCTACCATCGCTTTCCCAACGGCATGTGCCTTATCTGGCATAACCACGCGGCTGAAGGAATCCACCAGTAAGTCATTGACCAGTATATCCAGTTTGACCAGCCGTGATTCACGGTACCCTTGCATCTCATAGTCAAGAGACGCATATCCCTGGCTACGACTTTTCAACTGGTCGTAAAATGTGGTCAGTATTGTTCTCAGTGGCATGTCATATTCCAGCCTGACACGCTGCCCAAGTTCTCCAAGTGACTGATGCCCCAGATATTCGGTGTATTTGTATATGCCTTCATTTTCTATAATCAATTCCATTAAAGAACCAATGAACTTTGAAGGCGTAACCACGGAAATACTGACCCAGGGGTCCTCCATCTTTTCGATCTCATTGGGTGGCGGCAGATCACTTGGATTGGTAACAACCTGCGATTGCCCGCTAGTTGTGGTGATCAGGTACCTTACGCTCGGCGCCGTTATCACCAAAGAAAGTCCGAATTCCCTCTCCAGCCGCTCGCGCACAATATCCAGATGCAACAACCCAAGGAAACCGCACCGAAAGCCAAATCCAAGCAAAGGGCTTGATTCCGGTTCATTTGAAAGCGATGCGTCATTGAGGCTAAGTTTTTCTATGGCAGTGCGAAGCTCTTCATAGTCGCCGGGCTCGGTTGGATAGACGCCCGCGAATACCATTGGCTTGGCAGGCCGATACCCTTCCAGCGCATGTTCAGCCCCGTTTGTTACGGTAGTTACAGTATCACCGACCTGACAATCCCCGATATTCTTCAACCCGGTAGCGATGTAACCCACATCACCTACCGAAAGCGAATCCACCGGACTGGTTTCCGGAATGAAGCACCCCACATCCAGCACTTCTATTTGGGTCTCCTGCTCCATCAACTGCAACTGGCTGCCTTTTTCAATATGACCATCCACCACTCGAATATAGGCCATTACTCCTTTATAAGGGTCATAATGAGAATCGAAAATGAGGGCTTTAAGAGGACCCCGAACGTCTCCCTGGGGAGGAGGAATATGGTTAATAACTTCTTCAAT
This sequence comes from uncultured Dehalococcoidia bacterium, assembly GCA_964548045.1. Lineage (GTDB taxonomy): Bacteria > Chloroflexota > Dehalococcoidia > SZUA-161 > SpSt-899 > JBGLNL01. Next base: position 1,410 of record CAZJQZ010000030.1, read on the forward strand.
AAGGTCTGGCACACCTTCGCCCGTCTTGGCGCTAATGGCAAGCACCTTTTCCGGTTCATACCCCAGTACGCTCGCGATTTCATCCAGAACGCGGTCAGGCTCTGCGCCAGGCAGGTCAATTTTATTAAGTACCGGAATGACGACCAAATCACGTTCGATGGCCACATAGATATGTGCCAGTGTCTGGGCCTGAATGCCCTGAGTTGCATCGATGATAAGTAATGCGCCTTCGCAAGCAGCCAGAGTGCGTGAGACTTCATAGGAAAAATCCACATGTCCGGGCGTATCGATAAGGTTGAGCCAATAAGTCTTGCCATCTTTGGCTTTATAACTGAGGCGCATGGCTTTAGCTTTGATGGTAATACCACGCTCTCGTTCGAGTTCCATGCTATCAAGAACCTGTTCCCGGACCGTATTGCCACGCATGGCTCCGGTCATTTCGATCAACCGATCGGCCAGAGTCGATTTACCATGATCAATATGAGCAATAATACAAAAATTTCTAGTTAAGGACTGATCCGTTTTTTTCATTGCGTTAAAAATCTCCAGAAGACCTCATTCCCCAAAAGCAGGCCTTTACTTGTAAGCCGAATGCCCCGTTCATCAGTTTCAATTAATCCCAGTTGCACCAGTTCGCTGATCTCTCTTTCATATCTGTTGGGAAGTTCGATTCCAAAACGTTTTTTCATACTGCCAAACTCAATCCCCGCTGTCAGTCTTAATCCCATTATAATGGCTTCGGCAAGTTGTGTCTCCAGAGTGATCTCTTCATCCATCTTAAATAAAAAGGGCTCACCTCTCTGAAACCTGCCCAGGTATTCATTCAGATCAGTGGTATTGGCTATACGGTGACCGTCAATGTAGGAATGGGCGGCAACTCCAATTCCCAGATAGGGCAGGCATTGCCAGTAAACCTTGTTGTGCCGACACTCCATACCTTCCCTTGCCCAGTTGGATATTTCATAATGACAGTACCCTCGGGATGCCAGATAATCCTCTGCCGCTTCGTATTGATCGGCGGCACAATCAGGATCAATATCAGATAGTTCTCCTCTTTTGATTGCCCGGTTCAACGGCACGTCGTCCTCAAGAGTGAGAGGGTACAATGAAAAGTGCTCAGGCGAAAGCCGGACAGCCTCTTTCAAGGTATCTATCCAAGTTGTCAAGGACTGTCCTGGTATCCCGTAAATCAGATCGAGATTCAAGTTGGAAAAGCCCGCTTCTCTGGCAAAGCGAACTGACCGCCTTGCGTCCCCTGCCGTGTGAATACGGCCCAGAAATGACAGTGTTTGCTCATTCAGGCTCTGCACCCCAAGGCTCAATCGATTGATACCGAGTTGCCTGATATCTTTGAAATAGCGCTCATCGACGGTGCCCGGGTTAGCCTCAAGACTTATCTCTGCATTTTCAGTTACTTTAAAAAGCGTTCGAATACTGGTCAATATTCGGTCCAACTGATCCGAGGCAAGCAGGCTCGGCGTCCCCCCCCCAAAGAAAATGCTTGAGATGCATTCCCCATTGGCACGCTGAGTCAATTCCGCATCTAAGGCGCTGATATATTCAGGGATGTTAGACTCTCGGCCCTCGAATGATACAAACGAACAATAGCCGCATTTCTTTTTGCAAAATGGGAGATGAATGTAGAGTGCAATACTGTCAGTCACTTTAATCGATTGTCAAGCACGAGTTATTCCAAGTGCTCAGATTATGTTGATATAGGCAATTAACTGTGTGTAATAGATGACAGTGTTTCTGACCTGTCCCACCAAAACCGGACCAATTAAAATATCAGGCTTGTCCCGATCCCGAATCCCAATCTCAAACTCATTTTGACAATCAATTCCTTGCAAACGACCGGCAATTACTTCCTATAATTTCCGACGTTGCCCTCTTCCTCCGGACATGATCCGTTTCTTGGTTTTAGGCGGAGGCCCCTCTTCGGCTGTATCAAACCGCAGGCGACTCCCGGGCTTTACCCCACATACTGCAGGGGTGCGGTGTGATTCCCTGTTTGCAGGTATCTGCTTGGGTGGTGCTGGTAGGGTGTAGTCAAATCCTGCCAGCGTCTGCCTCGGCAGTGATTGACCCATGATCTTTTCCAGCGTCCTCACCATGGCGTTGTCTTCGGGAGTGACGAGTGTGAAGGCGTCGCCGGTTCGTTCGGCGCGCCCGGTGCGCCCAATACGGTGAATATAAGCATCGGCGGTGTTAGGCATATCGTAGTTGATAACATGAGAGATACTCTCCACATCCAAGCCTCGGGCGGCGATATCAGTGGCGACCATGATCTGGTAGGCGCCGACCTTGAAGCCGTCAAGCGCGGACTGGCGCTGATACTGCGAGCGGTTGCCATGCAGGCTGGTAACAGTGTAGCCAGCCCGATCTATCTGCTCCGCCAGCCGCTTGGCGCGGTGCTTGGTGCGGGCGAATATCAGGACCGAGTCGGTGTTGGTCTGTTTCAACACCGCCAGTAATAACCGTGTTTTCAAGTGGTGCATAACTGGAAATAAAGCGTGCGTGACCGTTTGCACCGGTAGGCTGAGCCCGACCGCTATGCGTTGCGGATGATTCAGGGTCTGTGCTGCCAATCGCTCAATCTCTGGGGGGAACGTCGCGGAGAACAACATTGTCTGCCGTTGCGCTGGAACGTGACTGACGATGCGTCGCACGTCGGGCAGGAAGCCCATATCGAACATACGGTCGGCCTCGTCCAATACCAGCACTTCCACTCCATCGAGTCGAGCGTGACGATGATCAATGTGGTCCAGCAGCCGACCCGGACAGGCTACAAGAATTTGCACTCCGTCGCGCAGGGCCTTGATCTGCGGTGTGACCCCAACGCCACCGTAAATAGTGGCGCTGCGGATTCCGGTCCCGGCTCCCAGGGAGCGAATTGTCTGATGGATCTGCTCCGCCAACTCACGCGTAGGCGTGATGATGAGCGCGCGAGTATGGTTGCGCGGCCCGGTGAGCAGTTTGTGCAGGATAGGTAAAACGAAGGCAGCCGTTTTACCGGTGCCGGTTTGGGCTGTGCCTATCAGGTCGTGTCCGGCCAGGGCCGGGCGAATGGCTGCTGTCTGAATCGGTGTTGGTGTAGTGTAGCCTGCACGATCGATCCCCGCCATCAGGCGCAAGTCCAGTTTAAACTGTGTGAAGCTCATTGAATGACCTCTTATATTAAAATTTGTGAACCGAACTTGGGTCATCCAATGCGTTTAAGAAACCTTACCTTGAAGAAACCTTTTATCGGGGAAACTGTAGGCGGTTACTGGTAGAACTGGAAACCTCGATTAAGCCACTAACTCAAGTATACGGGAAAATAAAGGTAACGGCAATGGTGAAATGGATTGCGGGTCAAACCTGTACCCATTATCAACAATCTACCCTTTGCGAAAGGGGGATTTGGGGGAACAAGGGGTTGATCAGAGCTTCCTCAACAATATGAATAACGCTTCGCTAACATTTTGACTGGAGCAGTTTTTTAGGGGAAGGTCATGCTAAGGCACGTCCATCCGGCGCAGGCGGCGCACCGTGAGCCAGAAGAATAATAGTGTTACAACTGTCGCACCTATTAAAGCAGCTGACCTGACCCAGTTATTGTACCACTCCCAATGTTAGAGATGGTTGCCTAGGAAATGGTTTACTTGCACTATTTAAAAGATTGCTTCATCAGGCTCTGAATTACTGTTGAATCAACTAGCATTTGTTCCTTTTTAGCTTTTGTGAGTTGCTTGACTCTGTTTTCAATTTTCAGTGCTTTGCTTTTGGGACCAATGTGTTGCTGAAAAACCAGGTTTAGAGGCCCCCTACCCCGAAGGTACTTAGAACATTTTCGACCATTTTCCTGATGTTCGTAAAACCTTCGAGTCACTTCTTTCGCAATACCAGTGTAAAGACTGTTATCACGGCATCGAACTATGTAAAGGCTCCATCCAATCATATTGATTCAGCTTTTTGGGGGCCTTTCACCTTAGTATTGGTCCTGACCTGCTCATAGTTATACCAAAACATTGCTTCAATTCAAGCTTTTCACTAATTTTTTGTTTGGCATTTGTGTGCCATGCTCTTGCCAAGCATTTGAGCCATCTGTTTTACTGGGGATTATTGATCGGGGGACTCACTGTTTTCCTCGTTTTTTTCTCCTGTCGTTTCTCTTTCAGTGATTTTTGCGGCTGCTTTTTGATCTCTTTCTTAACCTCACGTGACTTGCCCATATATATACCTCCTATTCTATACTATCGGATGACAGTTGGGTTATTCAACTGTTCAGGATTTGACACCAACCTTCATCGTGACCTACCCCTGACCTGCCCCCCGAAGAACTGGTCCAAACATTAAGTGAGTTCCTGGCAGCGTTAATTGAATATTTTGCTAACGGATTTGCTAACGAACTGAATATAACGTGCTATTACAGGATAGTACTCGATATGATAAGCATCCAGATCGGATAGCATAAAACCGGATGGTCCAGCACAGGGCATAATGACAAGTATACTTCTTCGGAACCGAGGGTCGTGGGTTCGAATCCCTCCAGGCGTGCCAGATTTTAGCTACAAAATCAGCGGATTCGGGCTTGTTTTTTATTAGACATAATCATTAATTGGGAACAAAGGTTGAAAAAACAATATTAAACATCCTCGTTTTTTGTTGTTCAAGGGATATAAAATTCAATCCAATCGTCTCACTCTTGACATTACCCTTCCCAATCGTATATCCTTCCCACAAAGGGAGGTGCAGCTATGACAGCATACTGCATGAAGTGCCGGAAGAAAGTGGAGATCAAGAACCCGAAGAAAATCACAATGAAAAACAAGAAGCCGGCGACTCAGGGTGTATGTCCGAAGTGTGGCACCAAAGTCTTTAGAATCGGCGGATAAACACAACTATTCATCTTCAGTGTATTTTGAAGGGGGCAACTGTCCTTAAGGGGGAGTGTGCCCCTTTTTTATTGGTAGCATTCGGACGGGTTTGGCCTCCTTTTTGCGCTTGAATATGCACACTAAAAATCTTCTGATTGTCCCCAGAATATTCATATAAAATAGTATTATGGCTTTTATTTATACGCTATTGAAGGCCTAGTATAGAAGAGACGGAAATCAACCGGGCGCATTATACCAAAATGATCTATGTAATCCCCCTTATAGTTATTCCTTTGCAAGTGCATTAGTGATGTATCGGCTTATTTCCGCCTTATCTGGCACCTTGCCGGACACAACAAGTTCATCATTGATGACTAAGCCCGGTGTCATCAAAATTGGATATTTCGTGATTGTTTTCATATCGCTCACCTTTTCTACAGGGGCATCTACACCCATCTCACGAACTACTTCCTTAACGGTTTCTTCTAGTTTGTGGCATTTGGCACAACCTGGGCCAAGTACTTTGATATTCATGACAACCTCCTCATAGGTTCAATTATTTCACAACCAAACCAAAAGCAATCCCACTCATGGTGGCCATAACCACCACCAGTCCGACATATGTCAGGGTCTTTTTCCAGCCCATGATGTTCCTGAGCACCAGCATGTTAGGCAAACTTAGCGCCGGACCGGCCAGTAGCAATGCCAATGCAGGGCCGTTGCCCATTCCGGCATCAATGAATGTCCGCAGAATGGGAACTTCGGTCAATGTGGCGAAATAGAAAAGTGCTCCCACCACGGATGCCATCAGATTAGCCAGAAAACTGTTTCCACCTACTAATCGCTCAACCCATTCATCCGGTAGGACAACATCGATCACGCCGGCAGCGATGATCCCCCCCAGCAGCCAGGGAGCTATCATCTTGAAAAAGGACCATGTCGATTTCAGCCACTCGTCGATCATTTCCCGGTTGAACCAGCGCCGGAGAACTTCCTCGAGGACAAATGTAAAGAATACGGTAAATCCGATGGCCACCCAGTTCATCTCGATGCTGATGTCTGTTATCAGCTTCCATGTTTCATAGTCTTTTTCGGGATGTACCTTAAAACCCCAGGCCAACGAAACAAGGAACCCTACTTGGGCTACTATGAAAACAATCGTCTGTTTGCCAGTGAGCCATGAATCGGTATCCAGCGAATCGAAAGCCTCTTGGGATCGCTCTTCATCATGATTGCGGAATATTCTTGCCATCACGTACCCGATGACGAGAGCGAAGATGATGGCTCCTATTACACGGCCTGCGCCAAGGTCATATCCGAGAATTCGTGCCGTCCATACGATGGCCAGCACGTTAATCGCCGGTCCGGAGTAGAGGAATGCTACGGCGGGTCCTAATCCTGCACCGATACGATAGATGCCAGCAAACAGGGGCAATACTGTACAGGAACAGACACTCAGAACAGCTCCCGATACGGAACCAATACCATAAGCGAGAACCGGGCTGGCTTTAGGTCCGAAATACTTCAGGATCGAACCCTGAGATACAAATATGCTGATCGCCCCGGCGATGAAAAATGCCGGTACAAGACAGGTGACGAAATGGGCCAACAAATAATCAAGAAACTCGGCCAGACCACCACGGATGATATCACTAAACAAATCCATTTAATCGCTTCTTTGCATATGTGCATTAACGCATATCTTATATAAAAAAGGGAACTCTAGTTCCCACACACTTCGGCACATCCGGGTCCAACACGTTCGGCGGTTTTGAGTCTTTCCATGTCTAAAACCATTTCCTTATTGCCCTTCAGTTCCTGTCTAACCATTTGGACTAACTGTGGTAAATATTGCCGAACACTATCATCATCGATAGAGTATACAGTCCAAACGCCATCCCGTCTTGATTTTAAGAATCCAGAATCATACAGAAGACCCAGGTTACGGGATGCCCTGCTCTGAGAAATATCAAGTGCTTGCATAACCTCGCAAACACAGCACTCTCTTTGAACCAGAACATTCAGTATTCTGAGTCTGGTTTCATCGGAAAGGGATTTGAAAGCTCGTAGTAAGTCCCTCATAACAAGTTAACCTATATGCACATATCTGCATGTTTATTTTATTCCAATAGCTAACTTTTGTCAACAGTTTGACACATCGTATATCACAAAGTTAAGATATGAGCATGTACCTCAGAAGCAGAGCATCAATTCCCTTGGATCACACACGATGACAGAAAAACCTGCTGACACAGAAAAGTTACTTGAGATAAGATGGCATGGTCGTGGCGGTCAGGGAGCCGTGACGGCTGCCAAGATACTGGCGCAGGCTGCTTTTCTGGAAGGCTACCGCGGAGTAACAGCAGCGCCAGCATTCGGTGCGGAGAGAAGAGGTGCACCGGTGAGCGCTTCTACCAGGATTTCCTCGAAACCAATCATGGTCATATCACCAGTAGAAAACCCGAATGTAGTGGTGGTTCTAGACCGCACACTGCTAAAGCACAACAGCACAACCAGCGGACTAACTCAAGGGGGATGGCTCGTTGTCAATTCCGGGCAAAACCCAAAAGAACTCGAAATCAATGGTAGTTTCAACGTAGCGACTGCCGATGCCACCAGGATCTGCCAGGAGCTGGGGCTATCTGTAGCCGGTCTCACCATTCCCAATACGGCTATACTTGGGGCGCTGGTAAGGGCTACCGGGATCGTAAGCTCGGAGAGTGTTGAAAAAGTGTTAAAGGAGAAGTTCCACGGCGAAGCCCTTAATACTAACATATCAGCAGTCGCAAAGACTCATGAAATAACCAGGATTAATAAGCAATTTTATTGAACATGAAAACCAGAGATTGTGGACATATATGTGGTGAATCCTCCCCAATCATCGGCGAAGCGGGAGCAACAGGGGAGTGGAGGACTTCTTACCCCGTAATTGACCCTGACAAGTGCACCCCGGCTAAGAAGAACAAGCCCTCCTGTTTCCAATGCTGGCTGTTTTGCCCCGAATCTGTAATAAGCAAGACTATTCCTGTCCAGATAGATTTGGGATACTGCAAAGGCTGCGGAATATGTGCCGAGGTATGCCCGACAAAGGCAATAACGATGGTAGAAGAAGGAAATTCCCCGTCAGATTAGGGAATGGTGTAAAGCGTTGAGTCAACAGAAGACCAGTAGTAAAGAAGAGTTCCGGCTTATCGACGGCAATCGTGCCGCCGCACTTGGTGTGAAGCTGAGCCAGGTACAGGTCATAGCTGCCTATCCCATAACACCGCAGTCGCCGGTAACCGAAGCTCTATCCGAGTTCGTGGAACGTGGAGAGCTCGAAGCTCAGTATGTTGCCGTTGAGAGCGAGCACAGTGCGCTCGCCGTTTGCACTTCCGCTTCCATTGCCGGAGCCAGGGCTTTCACTGCCACCGCCTCTCATGGTTTAGCATATATGCATGAGATGCTGCACTGGGTTGCGGGTACACGTCTGCCTCTTGTGCTTGCATGCGTCAATCGTGCTCTGGGAGCACCTTGGAGCGTGCAAAACGACCAGCAGGATTCTATATCCCAAAGAGACACCGGCTGGATACAAATCTACGCTCGAAACAATCAGGAGATAATAGATACGGTTATTCAGGCCTTCAGGATTGCCGAAATGGTCTATGTGCCTGTCATGGTTTGCTACGACGGATATATTCTATCTCACACTGATATGCCGGTGAGCATCCCATCCCAGGAGGATGTCGATAGCTTCCTGCCTCCATTCAAGTCCCATACGATTCTGGACCCGAACAATCCCAAAAACTACAACTTAGTCACATTATCAGACCCGAGGGCCAATGCTGATGGTGTGCTATGCCACGGCTACATGGAAATAAGGTGTTTGCTCCAGGAGGCGCTTGGAGAGGCGCGGCAGACAATAGCCCAGGTGGGAGAAGAGTTTGGACAGGTATTCGGGAGAAGCTATACAGCTCCGCTCTGGGAGGATCAGGTTTCAGATGCTGAAATAGTGATTGTAGCCATGGGCAGTCTGGCTATGGAGGCAATTGTCTCCGTAGATTTGCTCAGAGCCGAAGGACACAAAGTCGGCGTGCTGGGTATAAGGGTATTCAGACCCTTCCCCAAGAGAGAGATTGTGAGGGCTCTGGGCAAAGCAAAGCTCATCGTGGTCTTCGATAAGAACGTCAGTTACGGCTCAGAAGGAGCGACCTGCTCGGAAATCAAGGCAGCTCTCTACGGCAATGATTGCAACGCCATTATCAGGAATTTCATTGTAGGGCTGGGAGGGCGAGCCGTCACTGCTAATGATCTGGCGGATGCAGTGAGAAGGTCGCTGCCATCGTTGGAACAGGGCAAATTGAATAATGAAGACCCCGAATGGATCTGTTATATCTAAAAGGAGTTGATAGTTGAAGACAACCGCGGTCAACCTGGATGAAAGAGAATATGTCCTGCCGGGCAACAGGCTATGCCCCGGCTGTGCACTGTCCCTCGCTTATCGCCACATCCTCAAAGCGCTGGAGGGCCAGGTCGTGGTGACAGTTCCCGCCAGTTGTCTGACCGTGCTCCACGGGATGTACCCCGTGACCTCTGTTACAGTCCCATGCGTCAATACGCCATTTGCGACAGTTGCGGCCTCAGCCACAGGTCTGGTGGCGGGTCTTGAAGCCATCGGCAGAAAGGATTTAACTGTGCTGGCTATAGCTGGCGATGGGGGCACACACGATATAGGAATTCAGGCTTTGAGCGGCGCTGCGGAAAGGCAGGCGGATTTCATCTATATTTGCTACGATAACGAAGGTTATATGAACACAGGCAATCAGCGCTCAGGCTCCACACCTCTGGGGGCTATCTCAGGCACCACGCCTGTACTGGGGAAACAGCAGCACCATAAGGATATTACTGCCATAATGGAAGCGCACTCAATACCCTATGTCGCCTCAGCGAATGCCTGCTACCCGTTAGACCTCTACGACAAAGTCAGGAAAGCAAGGGCGATAAAGGGAACCAGATTCATACATGTATTCTCTCCCTGCCCTCCGGGGTGGAGTTTCCCTTTCAATGATACTATTAGAATCGGGCAACTGGCGGTAGAGACCGGATGGAACGTAATCTATGAAATTGAAGATGGCGTATTCCGGCTCAACTCCGCCAGCGAGAAGATTGCGCGCAATGGCGAACTCAAGCCCCTAACCGAGTTTATCAGAGAACAGCGCAGGTTTAAAAACATCACCGCAGATCAGGCCAGTCAATTGCAGGCTAGGGTGAGCGAACACTGGAAAAAGTATCTGGAACGGGCAGGCATAACAGCGCCAGCGCGGTAGAACGATCAGGCTTGCCTTCGTGCCGTCCGTTGCAGCCAATTGCCATATTGTCCTGTTAGTTTCTTGATCTTACTCGATCATAAATCTCCAATAATTGCTGTTCAGTAACTGCCCCCTTTTGTTCAATTGCAAGTGATTTTATTTCGTTCAGGCATTCCCACAGATATTCTTTTTTAACATCAAATCCCTTGCTATTGAGAATATGTTGAATCAGTGTACGTCCGGAATGCTTTCCAATAACATACTTCCTCTTTCCCCCAACTTCTTCCGGTGAAAAAGGCGGCTCATATGTTTTTGGATTTCTCAATACTGCGTCCACATGAATTCCCGATTCGTGAGCAAAAACATTCTCGCCGATAATTGGTTGATGGGGAGGCACTAAATGCCCCGTTGCTTCCGATACAGCTTGACTGAGTTCCGGTAACTTAGTCCCTACAATTCCCACGTCTCTGCCATATAGATATTTCAAACACATTACTGTCTGGGCTAAATCCGGCATACCTGCTCGCTCGCCAATACCATTTACTGTTACATGAAAATAACGAGCACCAGCTTTTAATCCTGCGATGGTATTTGCAAGTCCAAGTCCAAAATCATTATGACAGTGACACTGCAAATCTACATCACATGACTCTGCGACACTTGCCATTATTGCGAAATATGACTCAGGTGTCATTGCACCTGTTGTATCTGAAATTCTTAAACGGTCAGCACCTTCTTCACGAGCAATAGAAGCAAACTCTTTCAGAAATTCGGTTTCTACTCTGGCAGAATCTCCTGAGCTTATTGAGACAAATACACCTTTATCTTTAGCAAATCTTACCAGTTCCTTCACTTGAGTTAATAGCCATTGTCTATTCTTGTTAACACTTTCTTTTAGAAGAACATCTGATGCTGGAAATCCCATATGTATTGCTTTAAAACCAAGATTTATTGAAGTCTCAACGTCTTCTTTAACAGCACGATTCCAGACAACTAGAGTTGCATCACTTCCTCTTGCGATTAGAGTTTTTAAAAAGTCTAATTCGTCACCTCCCATTGCCGGAGAACCAATGTCTATCCATCGAACCCCCGCATCAATGAGCAAATCGTGTAATTTTAATTTGGTTTCTTTAGAAAACGCAACACCTGGCATTTGTTCACCATCCCTAAGTGTTGTATCTTCAATTATGATGTCCTCTCTAATCATATGGTAATCCCCAACTTCCAGTCTACAATGTTTTATCCGCTGTACAAAGTCAGAAGATCATCATTTCTTCGCCGGGCCAGATCACGGCCAGTATCCTGGCTTCCTTATCGCCATGGCAGGCCACAACGTGGGGAATATTGGCATCGTAGTAGATGGAGTCGCCGGGATATAGCACGTCATTATGGTCACCTAAACTGACCTCGACTTCACCCTCGATCACGAAAATGAACTCCTCACCAGTGTGGCAGTTGGGATCCACCTCTGAAATATCTGGTGGATTAAGAGTAACGAGGAAAGGTTCCATTTTCCCATCCTTTTTACAGTAACCTAAAGACTCGTAAGAGTAGCCATATGATTTGCCCTCTGTGGAAGCAAACCTGCTTACCACCTGGCGATCCTCTGCACGGACCAAGCAGAACGGTTCTGCTGTCTCCTCAGTAAAGAAGTAACTCATTGAAACGTCAAGTGCTTTTGTCAACTTGATCAGGGTGCCTAGTGAAGGGGAGACCATCCGGTTCTCAATCTGTGAGATTTCGGAGGATGAAAGACCGGTACGGCTGACTATATCATCAATAGTCAGGCTCTTCTCTTCCCGTATATCCTTTATCTTTTTTCCGACTTTGATATCTTCCACATAATCAGTCATCTTTCTGCCTCCTGGGGACTGTAGCTTACAATCAGCCAGCCCTCCTATATACCAAGAAGTTCTCTTGCCACCACCATCCTCCTGATCTCGGAGGTGCCTGCACCGATAGTGTAGAGCTTAGCATCACGAAGTAATCGATTGACCGGAAAATCAAGTGTATAACCGTACCCTCCGTGGATCTGGATAGCGTCAAGAGACACCCGCTCGGCTATCTCCGCTGCGTAAAGCACTGCTGCTGCGGCCACTTTGTGAATCTCAGTGCCCTTACCCCCATGGGGAGAATTCTGGGCCAGAAATGCCGCCTTGTAGGTCAGGAGCCGAGCGGCCTCAACTTGGGTGTACATGTCTGCTAGCTTGGCCTGGATCATCTGGAAATGCGCAATACGCCTTCCGAACTGCTCCCGATCTAAAGAGTACTGAACGGATAGCTCTAGTGCGCGTTCAGCCAGGCCGACCGGCCCGGCCGCGATCACTGTCCGCTCAACATCCAGGCCTCTCATCATTACTGAGATGCCCAGAGACTCTCCACCAAGGATATTCTCATCCGGCACCCGGCAGTCCTCCAGCGAGATCTCTCCGGTGGGAGAGCCTCGATGGCCCATCTTCTCGATTTTTTTAGATACAGTAAATCCGGGAGTAGAAGTATCCACGATAAAAACGGTGATGCCCCTTGCGCCCCGCTCGACCTTGGTCTTGGTGTACACAAGCGCTACCTGGGCAATGGGCGAATTTGTGATGAAGGTCTTAGTGCCGTTTAATATATAGTGGTCGCCATCTCTTCTGGCAGTGGTTGTTATACCGACCGCGTCAGACCCGGCGCCCGGCTCGGTTAGTGCCATACACCCGATCCACTCTCCGGAACAAAGTCTTGGCAGCCATTTCATCTTTTGTTCCTCGGTCCCTGGCTCGGCAATATTATTCAGGCAGAGGATGGCATGGGCGAGCCATGAAAGGCTTACCGCCGGGCTGTGCCTGGACAGTTCTTCCATTGTTATTACAGAAGAGAGCACGTCCATTCCCGATCCTCCGTACGTCTCGGGAATGTTGATACCCATGACCCCGAGTTCTCCTAGCTTGGCCCATATTTCATCCGGGATACTGTCCTCCTGATCGATCTTCCCGGCAATGGGGCCAAGCTCATTTTCCGAGAATTTCCCAATCATCTCTTTTAACATCCGGTGCTCGTCACTGAGTGTAAAATCCATCTTAGCTCCCTTTAACCGATTCCTATTTCAACAGGACTCAAAACACCCTCAGAATAGTAACTCCCTGAGAGAACCCCATACCACCGTTGCCATGAACGGCTGCGATCTTTGCTGGCCCTTCCCTGAGCAGGTGATACATGGTAATAATGGCATTTAAAGCAGGATTGTTCCAGGGGGCTCGCGCCAGGTTCATCCCTCCTGTAACGGTTACCTCGTATCTATTGAGAATGCCTGGAATATCATCAACAGATGATGCGATCCCAGATGCCAGCAGAAATGCCAGCGGAACAACCGGATAACAGGTGTAGGTTTCCAGAATTGCTCTGTCAGCCAGATATTCGGTAGCGAAATCGATTTCAGCCTGTTCGCAGGCAATGCTGTAGGCTTCTTTCAGATGATTATATGCTGCAATTGAGGAGACGTTCTCCCTGCCGTCCTCCGTGTAACCAAGACCGATACCAGCTATTCGCACCATCCTGTCATCAGTAATACCAACCTGCGCTGCCAGTGATTTATCGCATATCAGCAACTTTCCCGAAAAGTCAATTAGCGGATTGGCGCAATCTACCCCTCTAAACAGCGGCGTGATGGGTTCAAACCACTTGTCATCTAGATCTGGAGCAGGATTCGTCCGTCGGAAAGTCTTTTGGTAGTTCTCGAACAGTAAACCCGCAAGGCTTTTGAATTCAGCCTCAGTAATTGCGTTCCTTGAGATAAAATCTCTGGCCACGTCGGTGTAAGCCTCCCCAAGGGTGTAATCATCGCCGTAGATGTTCATAAATCTGTGCCGCTCATCTCGGGTATATCCGGTTTTCAGTGGCTCATCAGCCTCTACGATGACCGCTCTCGCGATGTCATTTTGGATAATCTCTTTAGCTCTGGCTAATGCCTGAATCGGCGCACACCCACTTCGAAAATGGTTCTTTTCGAGCGGATCATTCCAGGGGACACGCAACGGATCGATGATCAAACTTAAAGGACTCTCTCCAAGGTTCCCGAGTTTGGCCACAATATCATCGAATTCTGATGTATTTCCCGATCCATTTATCTTTCTGGCAAAGCCAATTAGATACGCCTCTTTCATAGTTTTCTTGTTTAGAGCGCGAGTATGTCAAGGTTATTTGTTAACCGGAAGGAACATCCAGGACTCCCTCCGTTACCAGCCCTTGTATTTCATCGGCTGACATTTCCAGTAACTCGCGGCATATTTCCTCAGTATGCTGTCCCAGAATGGGGGCTGGGCTGCTGGGAGCAAGTGTGGTATCGGACATCCTGTGAGGGATATTGGTGTAAATCCTTTTGCCGGCTACGGGATGATCAAGTTCTATCAATTCATTTGTCAATTTGACGTGGGGATCGTTTATGGAATCGGCGGCACGCTGAGCCATTCCAGCAGCAACACCGGCAGCCTGCAGGTGGTTCATCACCTCAACTGGATCGTGTTCAATCGTCCATGATTCCACCAGAGAGTCCAGCTCATCAACATTTCTCAGGCGGCTTACGGTATCGGCGAATTTCTCATCCTTTGTCCAATCGGGATTCCCTATGGCAGAGCAAAACCTCTGCCATTCATCATCAGTGAATATGCTGATAGCGCACCACTGATCTTCACCCTTGCATCGATAGCAGTTGTGAGGAGCAGCATACGGACTTCGGTTACCGACTTGCCTGGCCACCCGTTTGTTTATCGAATAATCCAGATAATACTCTCCGATCAGAGAGGCCCCTACTTCCACCTGGCACAGGTCGATGAATTGCCCCTTGCCGGTGCGGCGCCGGTAATCGAGAGCGGCAAGTACGGCAAAAACAGCCTGTTTGCCTGCCAGGTGATCTGGAAGGGGCACATTGGCTCCTACGGGATAGGGGTCATCGGGGTGTGCCCACAGAGAAAGTACCCCGGAGGCAGCCGCCAGCATCGGTCCGTAGGCCTGATACTCGCTATATGGAGCGTTTCTGCCAAAACCCTGGCTGCTGATGTAAATGATATCAGGCTTGATCTGACGGACATCCTCGTAATCGACGCCCATACTGGCTACAGCACCCCCGCGAAAGTTCTCGCCCGCGATATCGGCAGTTTTGAGCAGTCTACTGACAAGTTCCTTCCCTTTCTCCATTTTCAAGTTTACCCCGAAGCTGCGCTGGTTCCGATTGGACTCATTGAAGCCGTGAATGTTGTTCATATCCGGACCGATTGTCCTTACGAAATCTGGATTCTCCCTAGATTCGATCTTGATAACATCAGCCCCGAACTCCCCCAGTGCTTTGCCCCATTCAGGTATCACTGCACCCGTACCAAAGCTTATTACCCTTATTCCTTCCAGTGGAGGATTCGTCATTCAACTCTCCTCATCAAATGATCTCGGCCAGTCTCAAAGCGGCCAGCTCATCGGTTGTCAAACCCAGTTCCCGGCAATAGATTTTCTCGTTGTGTTCACCCAGACATGGAGCGGGACGGCGTATCCGGCAGGATGTCCCGGTCCATTTGTAAGGCGGCCCGGGGTAGTCAAACTTGCCCACCACCGGGTGGTCCAGTTCGACAAATAATTCCCTTGCTTTTGTGTTCGGACTGTTGGCGAAATCATCCAGACTGTAGATGGGGACTATGGGCACTCCCTCCCGATGCCCTGCTTCAAACAGTTCGGCCATGGTACGCTCAGTGGTGAATTCAAGCATGAGAGCGTAAAGGTCTACAGCATTGGCAACGCGGTACATGAACTCTGCCCATTCCGGCAATCGCAACACTTCCGGATCCCCAAGTACCCGAACCAATGCCTCCCACTGTGGCGGAGTGATGGCCACTATTCTAACGTAACCATCCTTGCAGGGATAGACAGGGTAAATGGCAGCTCCAAGCCTTCCTTCTGGAGGTGGCGGTGGATTGCCGGGATTTACGCCATATGAGTATATGGGCACAATCCAGGGATAAAGACCGTGACGGGAGGATTCATGCGCCGAAACATCACAGTATTGCCCCATACCGGTGGTGGCCCTCTGATACAGTGCTATAATTATGGAAATGGCCGCTATCAAAGAAGCCGAATCGTAAGATGGGGCGCCGGGAAGGTTTATAGGAGTTCCCTCAGCGTAGCCACTACCGATCAGGGTGTTGCTCAGGGCGCCATGAACAATACTCGATCCCTTCCAGTCCCTGTATGGGCCCTCCTGGCCGAAATCGGTGATGCTGATCATGACGAGTTCGGGGTTTATCTCTTTGAGAACTTCGTAGTGAAGTCCCAGTTTTTCCATGTAACCGGGCGGATGAGTCTCTACCAGAACATCTGCAGTTTTGACGAGTTGCTTGAAAAGCGTTATGCCTTCCGGCAATTCCAGATCGAGAGTTATACTGTATTTATTGGCATCCCGGTAAAGGAATTGAAGACTTCGCTCGATATGGGGTTCGTCGCCGGCAAAGGGCGGGATATTCCGGGTCGGGCACCCACCTTTCGGGTTCTCGATCTTTATGACCTCAGCGCCCTGGTCCGCCAGCAGCTTGGTACAATATGCTCCCTTGATATCAGCCAGATCAAGGACGCGGTATACACTTAAGGCACCTTCTTGTTGATCCGACACATTCATAACTCCTGTTTCATAATCCCTATTGATTCAAAGCTTTATTTTTCGCTGTTAAACACTCGATTGATCCAGCATTGTGTTGGAAGATGACAGATAAGTCCTGAGATTGATCGCTTTGTTTGTTATACCAAGTTTGGTTCTGATACTGTACCGATGATTCTCCACTGTTCTCAGTGACATGTTAAGAAGCCCTGCAATTTCTTTGGCTGTTTTGCCTTCCTTAACCAGATTGGTAACCAGAAGCTCGGTCGGAGTTAGTGTCAGGCATCTGGCAGGTAGCTCACCCATAAATGGCTGAGTAATCTGCGTCAGGCTTTGTTCCAATAGTTCCAAATATGATCTTTGTCTGCTATCCAGTTCAGTTCTCTTCAATTCTTCAAGGAACGGCATTACCTGTTTTTTTGTGTTAAGAAGTATCATTTCCTGCATTTCACTGCGCATTTGTTCGGCGGTGTTCAACATCACACGAAGTGCGGAGTTCGCCTCTTCAAGGCTGGCAGTACGCTCCTTGACCAGGTTTTCCAGATCGTTGCGGTGCCTTTGAAGTAATTTCTCTGCTCGCTGGTGATCGGTAACATCCGTAAGGATAACTATGAGATGCTCTACCGGGCCTTCCCGTTCCAAAGGAGCACAGCGACAATCGTAAATCCTGCCAACAAAGATCTCAACTACCGTGCGATAGAATTCACCGGTTCGAAAAACCTGCTCTGTCATGTTTCGATAGTGTTCGATCGACTGCGGTATCATATGATCATAGATCGTAGTTCCGATAACATCCTGGTTTCTATCCCCGGGTAATGCATGGTTGACAAATTGTATGGTTCCTTCATGGTCAATAATAACGAATACATCTGGTATATTATCGACGATGGCACGGAATCTCTGCTCGCTCTCTTTAAGGGCTTCTGCAGTTCTTATCCGCTCAGCTTCCAGAGCCTCCAATTCGCCAATTCTTTGACGTAATTCCATTATTTGACTTACCAGGTCCTCTCTGTCTCGATCGGAATTGTTCATCTTCTATTCCTTAAAAAGCAGAAAACTGTGTGAGCACATCACATTGTAACATAACGCCGCTTCAGTAATGTGTGAATACAGAGGGTGTTTGAAATCATCCAAAGTGCGCACGCTTGGTTCCCCTGTCCTCAAAGGAGACATTTCCCGGTTCGGGTATTTCACCTTACCTTTTTTCGATGAAGCTATTGTCATCGGCATCCTCTATTGTGAGGTATCTCAACGGGATATCGTAGGATAAAATATATTATAATCGGAAATCGCCCATGCGTTGCCGGACATAAAGAGAGATTGGCCCCTGGACGGATGGTGAGTTTTTACAGCAACTCGAGGTCTTCAACGAAGTCACCAATATGGTAGTCCTGCTTATGCGGAAGAATTCAGTGGCATTTATGTTAGACTACTGACTAACTTCTGTCAATCTACTGTACCGCCAAATTGAGCGGCAGGACGGGCATCCCGACTCCGACAAAGGACTTCAGCTTGATTAACCGTAAAATGTAGCACTGATGAAATTCGTAGTGAAAACAGATCATGTTAACCTCCACTTCACAAACAAAGTTATTGGTAGAGTCATTAAGGGGGTACGCAAAATCTTCCCCTCGGTCTTTTCCACTTCAAACCCAAGAGTTTTGCCCTAGAAACCGCTGACTGGCAAAAATATTCAGCGTTTTCAATGACAAGCAGTTGGTTGCACATGGTAGTACTTGACAATCAAATCAAATTTACTTAGGATTACTGTAGAGTATCAGGTGGTACTGTGATGATGTTCGGGCAACGATTGAGAGAACTGAGGAAGGCCAGGGGTATGACCCAAATGGAACTGGCTGAAAAGGCAGCTATCAGCTTTACTTATGTGAGTAAGCTGGAAACCGGGGTCATGCCTTCACCGAGGCAGAAAAATATTTTGGCATTGGCTGGGGCAATGGATTTAAGCAAAGCGGATACAGATGAGCTATTCGGCCTTGCTGGAAAGATACCATCTGATCTTTTGACACATATAGATGTTCAAACCATAGACATGTTGCGATCATTTAAGCTTGGGGCTCAGACACCGGCGCAGGAATTGGCAGCTTTGCGGCGGCGGATTGCTGAACTGGAAGCTTCGGATACACGGAACGTACAGTTTAGAGAGTTGCCGGAGCAAAGCAATAACATATTTAGAGTTCTGGTGGAGACTTCTCCTGACGGTATTGTGATCCTGGGTAGTGAGTTGGAAGTGAAATACCGGAACGAGTCTATCTCACAAATCCTCGGGTATGAACCGGGGGATTTTGTGGAGAAGGATACGTTTGCAGTCATTCACCCGGATGACATGCCCAGGGTAGCCAGCAGGCTTACCAGAATGCTCCACAATCCGAATGATATTCGCAGTCATGCACAATGCAGGGTGAGACATAAGGACGGCACTTGGCGAGTAGTTGATGCGGCCGCTAACAATCTCCTCAACAATCCTACAGTTAGAGGCATAGTTGTTTTACTCCACAAAATCGGCAGACACTCCCAATATGAACCATCAGAGCCTGAGTCGTCTTCATCAGTGGCGAAGAAATACCGTCTAACAGAGACTGAACACAGAGTGCTTACCCTGATCGCGGATGGAAAGAGCAATTCCCAGATAGCCGAGCAGTTGGTGGTAAGCCCTTGTACGGTGAGATTCCACGTCACTGGTATCCTCCGCAAGCTGGATGTCACCAACCGCACCGAGGCAGTTGCCATCGCAGTGCGTCGCCACCTGGTCGATTAAGAGCGGCTACCACAAATACTCGTCATCCGTCCAGGGACCAATCCCTCTTTTTGTCCAGCACAGCATGGAAGATTTCCGATTATAATACTATTACGACGTTACAGTTAGTATAGCTTTAGAATTTAAAAGGAGAGTATAAACTATGAAGGCAGCTGTATCATATGAAATCAACGCTCCAATGAGAGTAGAGGAGGTTACCCTTGATGACCCACAAGGCCAAGAAGTGCTGGTGAAACTTGAGGCTGCCGGCACGTGTCATAGTGACCTCCACTTCCTGAAGGGCGATATCCCTGTACCACTGCCTGTTGTAATGGGACACGAAGGAGCCGGGATTGTAGAGAAGGTGGGGCCTGATGTGACCACACTCAAGCCCGGTGACCACGTGATACTCATGGTAGCGTTTTCGTGCGGCAAATGCCGCTACTGTCTTGCAGGTCGACCCACCCTGTGTGTAGAGAACATCATGATCCAGATGATGGGTTCCTTGCCCGGCGGAGGGTTGCGTTTGAGAAAAGGCGACCAGCAACTGCATCACCTTTTTGGACTGGCATGCTTTGCTGAATACACTGTAGTTCATGAACGCTCAGTTGTGAAAATCAGAGATGACGCTCCCCTTGATGTGGTATGCCTCTTGGGATGCGGCACCAGTACTGGCATAGGTGCTGTTCTCAACACAGCAGGGATAAAGGCCGGTGAAAGCATAATTATCTATGGATGCGGTGGTGTGGGGCTGAGTGCACTTATGGCAGCTAAGCTGGCTGGAGCAGGGATGATAATAGCAGTTGATACACTGGAGCAAAAGCTGGAAATAGCCAAAAGCTTTGGGGCTGATTACCTTATTAATTCATCTGAGGAAGATCCCCAGCAAAAGGCCATTGCCCTGAGTGATGGAGGGGTAGATTATGCTGTTCCGTGCGTAGGTAGCGAGGATGCCATTATGAAGTCATTCGGATCAATTCACACTTACCTCCGCCGTGAATGGATCCGCATGACTTCATAATGGCATACTCGCTACCTAC
>CAZJQZ010000031.1:0-21831 GCA_964548045.1 uncultured Dehalococcoidia bacterium
TGTCGAGGGTTCGAGCCCCTCCCGGCTCACCATTTTTTAGCTTCAAAATCGCCGGTTTTCGGGAAATCATAGAATCCCCAAATCCATTTTTGCTAACCGTTTGCTAACCAAAGTTTTTCCCCTGTCTTCAGCCATGAGCGCTCCTCTGCCCTGCTCGTTTTGTTCAACCAAAACAATATCCGATATATTGAATGCGTAAATCAATCGTATTCATTACTCAGAGGAGAAATTATCTTTCATCAAACCGGATGTGATCCGATATGTTGAAAGAACCTCGAAAGCCTCTGAATACAGTGGCTCAGGCACTTCGGATTTCATTGCTTCCAGAATCCCAGGCACCGTGAGTTCTATCGGCGACATTTCTATATTAACAGTATCAAGATTAGCATCGAGCAAGATACACTTGGGTTCACCAGCTTCATTTGTCCATGCCACCCACTTCGAGAGATCACCACCAGATTTGTTAGGATTACCGGTACGGGCGAACTGTGCTACATATGACATGATGTCATCGGTGAGGGCTTCCCTGCCAGGACGATTCTCCTCGTTGAACACCCATGAGGTCATAAAGACGTTGAAAACCGGATTCCCCAAGAAGAAAGCTTGATCGAGTGAATGCGCTGTTCCCACCTTCAAATCATATGGGGCAGGAATCGGGCTGGTACCATCGTCTTTCCACGCTCCCCAGTTGAATCGGTAGACGTATACTTCAGGCTGATCAGGACATGCACTCAGTTGCCTCGCTATGTTATCGACACCTACGGCTTTCCACAAATCGCTACCATAACTTGTGGCCGTCTGATACAAATCATCTTTTCCTTCAAATGAATCAACCATATACAGGAACATCTTGAGCTCCTCTTTAGTGCTGCCCAACATGATGGGCACTTTGTTGGGATAGGTTCCATTTTCAAATGCATCGGCGATTATTACTGCACCGTCTTCAAATATGTTGGGGTTGACGACCTCTCCAAATTCTCTCTGTTCGTAGCATAGAAGGATTCCCAGCGGTGTTTTTGCCCTGATATAGGTTTCGATTTCAGTATCGGACATTGTATTCAAATAGGCTTCAGCTCCTGCCCGGTCGGTGGCGATTCCATCATTAATCAATAGCGCCAGCACTATTTCATGAGAGGTGGCATCACCTTCTTCGATTGTTGCGGTATCATTCATACAACTTTGTGCCAGTGCGGTATGGAAAAGGCCTTTTGCATATGGTGAAGCTAGTATCGAGTAGACATTCGAACCTCCCGCCGACTCACCAGTGATTATGACCCTGTCCGGGTCTCCCCCAAATGCTTCGATGTTTTTCTGTATCCACTCAAGTGATTTGATGATATCCAGTGTGCCATAGTTGCCGGAATCATCCGCCTCGGCTCCGGGTTCTCCGCTTCTAAGTGCAGGATGAGCAAACCAGCCAAAGGGGCCAAGCCGATAGTTCATGGATACAAAGATCATATTTGATTTGCGGGCAACAGTTGATCCATAGTATGTTGGAACCTGATTGGCACAACCTATCGCGTTCCCTCCCCCGTGTATATATACATATACTGGCAGATTTGTCTCTTCAGACTGCGGGCGCCAGATGTTCAGGTAAAGACAATCCTCGCTACCCCAAACCTCATCTCCACTAATCCAATTGAATTGGGGGCACATCTGGCAAAAATCGTTTGATTGGCGGACTCCCTCCCAGGGATCGGGATCGCGCGGGGCTTTCCACCGCAGTGCA
The DNA here is from genome assembly GCA_964548045.1 of uncultured Dehalococcoidia bacterium. GTDB lineage: Bacteria > Chloroflexota > Dehalococcoidia > SZUA-161 > SpSt-899 > JBGLNL01. Next base: position 1,730 of record CAZJQZ010000031.1, read on the forward strand.
CCTACTGGCGGTTTGGCATACGGAACGGCTTTCCAGACCCAGGTATCTGATTCATCTTCAAAGCCCTCAACAGATCCATACAGCGTTTGAACAATCTGGCCCCCTTTCCACAGTGACAATGCCGGAACCGGAGTATCAGGCATTACGCCTGTTTGGGCCGGGATGGTTTCCGGCAATGGGGATTCCTCATCGGAGGAACATCCTATAATTATCGAAGATACCAGTAACAGAATTGCCAAATAAATGATTCCAAATCTGTCAGAAGTTTTCATTCATTTCCTCCCCAGCGATAAGTTAACGGAACCAGACTTGACTTTGCGGCATCCCAATAATTGCCTGAATGATAGCACATTCCCTGGAATGCACACCAGACCTGTTATTGCCCTCGTGCTGCAAAGCATTTTCGGAAGCAATCCCAGGCTCAGCAAAAAAGTTCCTCTTCGCCAGATTCCGCCGACCAGGCCCGGAATAAAAGTTGTTCTCGTTATCCTAACTTTTACTGGGATTTTTGCAACAAATCGATATATTGTATGTTATAATATGTATATTTATTTATACAGGAGACATCATTTATGAAGATACTATTAACAGGCGCTTTTGGCAATCTGGGAGCAAATACACTGGAGAATCTGCTTCGGCGCAACAAACACGAGATATTATGCTTCGACATGAAAAATCCCCGCAATGAAAAGGAGATGGAACGGCTTTCCCGGATCGGTAAGTTCGAGACATGCTGGGGAGATATTACTGATCCTGCTGTTGTGGCACAGGCAGTCGAGGAACAAGAGTGTATACTACATTTGGCTGCCATTATTCCTCCGCTCACAGAGCAGTCTCCTGAGCTTGCCAAAAAGGTAAATATTGGGGGAACGCACAACGTGATAGAGGCGGCAAAACAACAGAAAAAGACTCCTAAGATGGTTTTTAGCAGCTCAATAACGGTGCATGGGAACAGGCACTCCGAGCCACCACCGAGGAAGGCGAATGAAACCCTGCAGCCAACTGATAATTACACTCACTCCAAAGCAGCTTCGGAAAAAGAGCTGAGGGAGAGCGGCATTGATTGGACGATACTCAGAATCGGTGCCGCTGCGCCAGTTAACGTGCTGGGCAATGATTCCTTTGGTTTAGGTTCTCTTGAATATTCTTTTGGCATACCGATGGACCAGCGAATAGAGGTTGTCCATCCGGCCGATGTTGCTACGGCAATCGCCAATTCTGTTGAAGCCGACACCGCCAGCAAGATACTTCTGCTGGGGGGCGGCAAGAGTTGCCAGATGACAAACCGGACCTTTCAGACGAGATTGTTTGAGGCATTGGGAATCGGTATGGTCTGTGAGACAGCTTTCAGGGTACCAAAGGATGAAAGCGACTACTGGTACACTGATTTTATGGATACCGAAGAATCACAGAAACTTCTCAAATTCCAGAATCACACTTTCGATCATTATGTTGATGACTTGAAACGGGCCTTTGGCTGGAGAAGGGTCTTTACCAAGATGCTCGGCCCTATCATCAGGTTCTGGATAGTCAAGCAGTCCCCGTATCATAAAGCGGCATAACATCTGTTTGTGTAATCATCTATAGCTATAGAGACTCTGATTGAATACTGACCACCCCTGAAATGGGAGGGGTTTATAGTTGGGGGGGTTTTCCAGTTTCACAAATTGCGGGAAACAGTCATGCAGACTGAGTTTCACTCCACTCTTTCAGAAGAGGAACCACCTTCTCCCAATTGTATATATCCTCATGGTATGAAAAAAGGCCATTGCCTGCATATATAAGAGCGGTAATACCGGCAAATTCATAGTAGCTGCCGTCTGCACGTTGACCCGGCAGACGATTCAACCATTTATATACAACACGGTCACCCTCAAATACTACCCATTCAATAGGGAATGTCCAGCCTTTGCACAGTGCCATCACGGGCACCAGCCATTTTCGGATTGCCTCTCTGCCTTCAAATGTTCCTTCATGATGCTCCACATATACAGCGTCTTCAGTAAAAGTATCGGCATAACCGTCCCAGTTGTTACTATCCTGCAGGGCGGTGCGCTTTTCGTAGGCTGCTTCTATTTCTTCCCGACTGAATTCAACCATTTGATTCCTCCATGTTGTTATTGAACTGCTCGCCCGCAGATCATCGGCAAATCCAGATAAGACCGTATCCCCGGTTGAGCTTTGCAAACGTAGGGAACAGAATTTACACAATGCATTGCCGTTGCCACAATGCCCTCATTACGGAGCAGCCCGGCTTCAACAGTGGCGGGATGAAAACCATGATAGACAGACTTCAAAGTCGGGTCTCCCTGCACCTCGATTTCATAGCGCACACCTTCCGGGCCAAAGCTCCACGGTTTATCAAAATGCTCTTCTCCCATGAACCAGTTGACAATGGCTTCGATTACCGGTTTCCCATTGACACAACCCTGCCATGTAAACCTCTGGGCAGCCACCAGCCCCGGCTCGATAACGCCAATGGGTGAATCGATAGGTGAAGTGGCCACTGCGACTTCATTGATGGTTTTGATTTCAGCATCCAGCTTGAAACCAAGCTCATCAGCGATCATATGAATGGACTGGCCAAAGCCGTTAGCCAGGAAACGTACCAGCGGGCTGGCCAATGCTTCCTCCGGATTTTTACCAAATAACATGATATCGCCAATTACATCGGGGGCGCCGTAGGTCCGAATATCTGAAAATTCTTCTGCACGCACATGAGTTACGGCACGCGTAAAGGAAGTCAGTTGCATGGGGAAACGTTCGGTCATACCCCCGGGATGAATACCGGTTCCATGCAATACCGATTTACCTTTGGAACAGGCCCCCTGCAAGCGGTCAATGTTGACGGACTTGAAAGGGTAGACCCAGCCAACTGTGGTGATGACGTTCTTCCCTGATTCCAGCAACTGCACTACTTCATCTTCATTTGGCAACAGAGGTGTGTAGATCACACAGTCGGCATCAATCGCCAGTATGTCATCAATGTTATCGGTGGCCGTTACTCCAATACCCCCAATGCCAGCTATCACTCCGGCATCTTTTCCCACTTTGTCGGAGGAATAAACCCGGCATCCAACCAACCGTAATTCGGGATGGCTTTGCACCCCTTCTATCGCCGCCTTGCCGACTCCCCCGGTTGCCCACTGTACGACCCGGTATGTCATCGTGACGACCTCCTTATGTTGGAATTATGATCAATCCCTAATTTAAGCCATAAGCCCCCGGCCAGTGATAAGGGGTAAATCAAGTTCCGAAACAAAGCCGGGTGGTGCTGAGCAAACCGCCGGAATTGCATTGACAATGCGTGTAGCCGTGAGGATGACCCCTCCGACCGCGGTATCACCGTGCTCATCCTCAAAATCGAAAGCACAGACCATGCGGGGACGGCCTTCGATGATTACGCGGTAGCCGTGTCCCTGCGGCCATTCCGGCGCAATGCTGTCGTGCATTCTGGTCACATGTTCCGCCACCAGGAGTGGCTCGCCACCGATGATCCCCTGCACCTCAAAACGTAATGCTGCGCTCATGCCTTTTTTGATAATCCCGGCAGGAGTTTCCAGATCGGCTGGCGCCGGCACGCGTTCATGGACTTCGCGGAGTTCTTTCACTTCAACGCCGAGCCCTTCAGCCATGAGCTGCACAGGCCCGCCACAATAAAAAGTGAGCGCACCGGGAGTCAGGATAGGAGGCAGGATATCCAGCGGTTTGCCGAATCCCATAGTATCAAAGAGAATTTCGGGTTGATTGTAGGTGGCATAATTGACGATTTCCTGTACCCGAATGCTTTCCCATCTTTCCGACATCCCACTCAATATAAGAGGTAACGTACTATTGGCAAAACCCGGGTCGATACCCGAAACTAGAAGCGAAACGCCACCTTCCCGGCAGGCGGATTCTAACTTATCCTGGATTTCCGGACCGAGCGCTCCCGGATAAACAAGACTGAGCAGGGAACTGGTGACCACATTCTTGCCCGAACGCAAAATGTGGCAGATTTCTTCAATCGTTCCCATCGGATCGTATCTGACATCAGACGTATAGCAAACACAATCGGCCTCGGTGGCCAGCAACGCATCGGAATCCTGTGTAGCCTTTATGCCGGTCGGCCCCAGTCCGCACAATTCACCAGCATCTTTCCCCTCCTTCGAATCATGGTAAACCGATACCCCCACCAGATCCATTTCGGGGTGATTGATGATCGCTCGAAGCGCGCAAGTTCCTACGTTACCGGTGCTCCATTGAATCACTCGATATGCCATAATCCACCCTCCCTTTTATCGCTCCCAGAATCCTGGGGTAGTGCCCACTATCAACGCTGACGTATATATCTCCCGGTAATAAGCGGCAAATCGGCATATGTCCTGATACCGGCAGAGGCGTCACAAACAGCCGGAATGGCGCTAATCACAGGCATGGCGGTGACCTGATTTGCCAGATCAGCTCCACCGGCATAGGGATCATCCGATTTCAATTCTGAAGGTGAAAAGGTGACTCTGGTACGAATATTGGGGTTGCCTTCAACCTCCATAGTGTAGCCGTGAAACAGTGGCCAGTCAGGTTCCAGGTTCTTTCCCGCCTTCCACACCACATCAAGTTCAACGGCCGGGTCGTCACCCACCATACCGGTCCAGGTGCACTTTTGCCCGGCAACAGTACCGGCAGGTACGGGAAACCCGAAGAACTCGCGGTCATCGGGAGCGGTGGCATATTCATAGTTGAATCGCTTGTCGGTAATGGGGATATGAAGCATATCGGCGATTAGATCAATGCATTCACCATAGGTTCCTAACACAAGGCGATTGACTTCCGCCCATTTTTCATCCGGCGGCTGTCCCCAGCCTAACCCGGCAAAATTGGCAAAAGCTGCGTATTGGCTGAGGTCTACGGATTCCAAAAAGCGGATACGTCGAAAGTCCCGGCTCGCGGTAGCCATAAGACCCGCAATGAATGGAGCAAAGCCTGGGAAAATACCGCTTCCAAACAGAGTGGCATTACCCTTTTGAGCAGCCTTGACCAATCGGCTGCGCTGTTCTTCCCCCAGCGAGGTACCGGTTATGAACAGACTGCATACCATGTTCAGTCCGGCCTCCAGAATACGCACCATCTCATCAACGTTCGGCCAGTTCGGCATGTAGCAGACGCAATCGGCGCCCATATTCAGCAGTGCATCTACATCACTAGTTGCCTTGATGCCAATGGGATCAATGCCGCAAAGTTCGCCAATATCCTTCCCCGCTTTAGCCTCGCTCCAAGCATAGGCCCCCACCAGTTCCAAATCCAGATGCGCCAGTATCCCCTTTACCGCCTCCTTGCCAACATGACCGGTGGTCCATTGAATAACTTTGTAGCTCATCATCGCCCCCTCTAAAGCTAACTTGAGCAACTGCATTGGAATAAGACAGCCTTAACTTTGCAGCAATCCAACATTTGCTGCGATTATAGCACACATTCTGAAACCGACAAAAACCAGTAATCCCCTCTTGCCACAAAGTACGCTAAAAGCGCGACAGAAGAGCATCTGGTAACCCCTGACTACAGCGCAATTACATACCATGGTTTTTACTCAGTAACGAGACTGAGCTTAAGTCACATTTGCATCCTTCGGACTTTTTTAGTGATCATTCTTTGCCGTTTTGAGCAGAATTCGCTTTGCAACAGACCAATCAGAGCACTCCTGAAAAGCCTGATAGCACCATATTGACAATACCTGTGCCGAAGAGTAACATAATTATTATGATGGTTTTACTGATAAATGATTTGAATCATCAGCCCCTTTACCAAATCAGGTGAGTAAATTAAAATATGAAATGCGTGGGGATTCGTAGATACTACGCGCAGGAGGGATGAATTCATATGGATGCAATGGAAAAATTGTCAGATCATCTGACAAAAAGACGGCCCGAACTGAGACAGATCAAGAAAAGCGGACAGAAAATAATTGGTTACACTCCGGGCGGATACCTACCCGCAGAAATGCTGTATGCTGCCGGAGCGTTACCGCTCTGCCTGGCACGCGGGGGAGACCCAGAACCGGTAGCGGAAAGTACGGCCTACCTCCCGCGTTTTATAGATACCTTCTGTCGCTGCCAGATCGGTTACCGAGTAATGGGCGAGGAAGTTCTCTATCAGCTTCCGGACCTGATAGTCGTTCCGGTCAATGATGTGAACGAGAGGGCTATAGCCGACTGCTGGAATTATTACACCGATATGGAAACCTTTCGGTACGGGGTGCCTCATAACAAGCGTCAGGATGCACTTGATTACTATGCAGGCAGCCTGCGGCTCCTCAGAAAAAAGCTGGAAAGCTTTATGGGAACCACCATCGACGATGACAAACTCAAGGAAGAAATCAAGACCCAGAACAGAATGCGTGAACTCTTCCGTAACATCAGTTACCTTCGCCAACCCGGGAAAACCCCGGCCATCAGTGCTCAGGATTTCATCAAACTGCATCATGCTTCCTTCTACGCCGATAGAGCCACCTTCATGGTAATTCTGGAAGAACTCTACGAGGAGCTAAAACAGAAGCAGGTTGAAGAAAACGACAAGCCCAAGGTCATGCTCACAGCCTCGACACTGGCTATGGGTGACTATAAAATCTTCAATATTATGGATGAGATTGGAGGCGAATTCATCTTCGAGGAAGCGGCAGAAGGACTCATGCCATATGCGCACGATGTTTCGCTGGAAGGTGATCCCATTCTGGCTCTGGCCGATACCTTCTTCATGAAGCGGATTCCTCCGGCATGGTTCAGGCCGGCAAGGGAACGAGTAGATTACCTGCTGAATACCGTTAAAGAAAAGAAGGTCGAAGGACTCCTGTGGTATCAGTTGCTGTACCGCGATGGCTATGATATTCAGTCATACTCCTTTGAAAAGGAGTTGGTACGAACAACCGGACTTCCTTTCCTGAAACTTGAATCAGATTATGACACTTCGGAAAGAGGTCAGTTCAAAACCAGGATGGAAACCTTCGTCGAAATCATGAAACAGAGGAGGCAGTAATGTATACCAATCTTTTTAAGATTTGCGGTTATACAGATGAAGAGATAGAAAAGCAGCGCCCCCGGATCGAAAAGGCACTGGACAGGATGGGGGTTCTCAACGAAGCGGCCATCAAACATGCCGAAAAGACTGTTCAGTCGAACTACGATGTCGAACTGCTTTCAGTACAGAAATTGCTCTGGGTTTTTATGGCCAGCTGTGTAGATGCAGTGCTGGCCCGGGACGAACACGATTATGTTATCAATTGTAACTGGCCCTTCCCTGTTCAGATGACGTTAGCCATGATAGATGCTGCCAAAGCAGACGGCGGGAAGACATGGGTAGGAATGCCGGTTCAGATTTTCTGGATGGTGGGCGGAACCGTTTTCGATATTCTCACACCGGTACTGGAAAGGGGCGAACTGATCGGGCAGCCGGTCGGGAAGGCGCATTGCTCCCAATACCAGATCTATACCGGAGCTATTGACATGGGCATCCTCCCCAAGCCGGACCTGGGAATCGGCTCCGGCTGGTTTTGCGACCAGGCAGCCGAAACCGAAGAGATGATGAGCGAACTCTACGGTTTCGAGATTGCTTATCTCGACGGGCTCAATGACTGGGCCTGGGGCGCATGGCCGGAGCTTGATGAACGTGCCGTGAGATACAGCTCCAATACCATCCGGCTGGCCCTCCAGCGAGTTAGAGAGATATGTGGTTTCGAGACCACCGAAGAGCAATTGAAAGCCGGTTTCAAATATGTAGCCAAATGGCTCTACGGAATGCAGAATATAACCCGAATGATCGGGGCGGCTGACCCTCAGCCCATAAGCCAGGCGAACGTCAATTTACCATACGGGCTCTGGGCTATCGCTACCGCTTACCCGGATCAGGCAGTTGACGGCTTGAGCACCATGGTCAGGGAAATAAAAAGGAAGATCGATGCGGGCGAAGGTGTGGTCCCCAAGGGCGCTCCTCGTGTATATCTTGCCCTGAGAACCAATGTCGATACCGCACCCATCCGTATGGTGGAAGAACTCGGACTCTGCCTTCCCACTGTCTTTGTAGACTGGCTTTGCCCACAGGAGCTCACCAAGAGCACATACACCGATATGGTCGACAGGATCGCAGAAGGGTTGTACAGGAGGCCACAGCTTTGCGATGCCTACGCCGCCATCGAATACTGGAAGGCTGTCTGTAGAGACTTCGATATCGATGCGGTGATAATGTCTTTTGCATATAACTGCCGTCCCTGGGGTGTTAACCCGATTATGGCCAAACTGGATATTCAAAAAGAGTTCGGTATTCCGGCCATCGTACTGGAAACTGATGGTTATGATACCCGTAACTACAGCGCCGAGCAATTGAGAACCAGGCTGGAATCGTTTGCTGAAGTGGTCAAGATGAACAAGGAGATGAAGGCGGCAGCCTAACGCAGGAGCAACATTGCAACTTGCCCCTACATGGAGAACATGAAACAATGCTAACAGCAGGTGTAGACGTCGGTGCAGCCACAGCCAAAACTGCCATAGTCAGAGATGGTGAAATGATCGCCTGCAAGGTGATACCCACCGGCTCCAAGGTTCAGGAATCGGCCCTGAAAGTCACTGAGGATGCTTTGGCAATAGTCGGTCTGTCCATGTCCGATCTTGATGCTGTCATTTCAACGGGTTACGCCCGACACGTGGTATCTTTTTCAAACAGGGGCGTCAGCGAGATTATCTGCCATGCCAAAGGAGTAAACCATTTGATGCCGGATGCCCGAACGATTATTGATATCGGTGGGCAGGACAGCAAGGTTATCGGCCCGCGCGAAGATGGAACCGTAGCTGATTTCGTAATGAATGACAAGTGCGCCGCCGGTACCGGCAGGTTTCTGGAAGTAATGGCAGATGTTCTGGAGCTTACCATCGACGATATGGGACCCGAAGCCCTTATCAGTCAAACTCCAGCAACCGTTACCAGCACCTGTACCATCTTTGCCGAATCGGAGATGATTTCCCTGCGAGCTGAGAACACCCCGCGCGAGGACATTGTGGCCGGGATACACCGGGCCGTAGCCCGCAGGGTTGTAATAATGGGAAAGACTGTAGGTTACAAGGATAAGATCGTGTTCACCGGTGGAGTGGCCAAGAATCCCGGTATAAAGCATTTCCTGGAAAAAGAACTGGGAATGGAAGTGGTGGTAGGAGACGAACCCCAGATAATGGGTGCCCTTGGCGCGGCGTTGATCGCGCAGGTTTCGCCGACATAGCAAGACCAAAAAGGGGCTGTCAAATTGGCAGCCCCTTTTCTTATCGGTTATCCACAATCCTTCGTTTCATCCTGCGCCCCCCCCGCCTCAATATTCCTCTTCCCACCAGTTCTACCGTTGGCTGCGCCAGCAAACCGGCTTTCACACATCGGCGCACCGGGGGAATTGCAAGCAACTGTTGCAGCATTCTTTCTTCTATGTCCGAAGGTTCGCCCAGCACTTCCACTTTGCAATTCATGAAATCTGTATCACCATCTCTGGAAATGAACACCCGGTAATCTATCAACTCAGGAATCTCGTACAGCGCTTCGTCGAGCAGCGAGGTGTAGATTTGCTCACCATCTCCAATATCCACGATCAACCCGACTCTTTTTGGCAGCGTTCCAATCCTGGTTAAAGTCGAGGCTCCGCAACCGCAGGGTTCACGAAGCAAACAGGCCACATCTCCCGTCCGATATCTAATCAACGGCATGCCATCCCTTTGCAAAGTCGTGAACACCAGCTCCCCTTCTTTTCCATCTTCCAGCACCCGACCAGTGTCAGGATCAACTACCTCAAAAAGAAGCTGAGTCTCATTGAAATGGAACCCTTCATGCGCCCGGCACTCAACCCCGATGACGAACCCGGGTTCGGTCATGCCGTAATGGTGGAAAACCTCCGCCTGCCAGCATTCCTCCAGCCGCTGTCTCATGGGACTGGAAAGGTACTCCGATGTAATGAAAACCGCTTTCACCCCGATATTTGCCAGATCGTGAGTTTCCCTCGCTTCCTGAGTGATCCGCCAAATGCGGAACGCCGAACCCATCAGCATATCCGGTCTGGCTTCTTCAATAGCCTGGATTTGTTCAGGCGTCATTGCAGTGCAATCTCCAACCACTGGTGTTCCCCCCAGTTGTTCCACACCCCTGGAAATGAGTCCGGCCATACTCATGGGGGGGCCATTGTTCGGGAGGAAAATGTGAACCGTGCTGTTTTCCGTTTCCAAACCAGCGCCGCTCATTACGGTTTGCATGATCGCCGACATGGAATCGACAATGGCATCCGCGTCGTTATAGGTGAAGAATATCTTTTTGGGACGGCCGGACATGGTGCCGGTGGTGAAGTGACTGAAAACTCTGGCGATGCCCCCGATTGAAACACATAGGAGTTTGTACGGGCTTTGCTCCAGATCCAGAGGATTGGTAAAAGGGATTTTAGGAAGGTCGTCGAGCGACTTGATTTCCCCGATTCCATCAAGCAAATCCCTGTAAAAGGGACTGTTATCGGCAACATACCGGAGAGTGCGATTGAGTCGATACAGTTGGAAGCTTTCGATATCATTTCGGGTGATATCATTAACAGCTGCTTTTCCGGCGAACTGACGATATTCAGCATCCTCTGCGAATGACTGCCTGATTTTATTGTGAATCCATTGTTCGAAGGACATATGAATGATGATTTGCTTATTTGCGGGATTCCGCGCAGAGGACATGCTCATCAAAAGGCATTATTTCTGAAAGTTCTTTCCTCGCGGCCCCTGGCTTATCGAGAGGAAGCGAATGCGTTCCTCCTCCGTCATAACTGCACGGTTAATTTCCAGTTCGGCTCCGAGCTTGCCGACTGCATAGCGTATGCTATTAACCAGAATATCCTCGATAGAAACCTTCCCGAAAGGCGTTACGAGTGTCAGGGTAACTTTGCTTTCGGTGACGAAAACATCTTTAATCATTCCCAGTTCAACAAGAGAACGCCCGATTTCAGGGTGTTTTACGCCTGCCAACATCTGTTGAACCTGGTCTTCCAGAAGTGTCCCTTCGATTTCAACCTCCGGTGAGAGCAGGTACCTCGATATCTGCAAAGAGGTTGCTTCCGTATTCAAACACAGGCCTCTTCCACATCCCCTGCACTTCATCTGGAGATGCCGACCAAAGAGTATCAACTCCCAGTCATTCTCCCCGCAACTATAGCAATCCAGCATCAATGGCACGCTGCATGAATTGCAGGTACATTCATGAGGGTCAGTCCTGAATACCTCCTCAAAGGTCCCAAAGGCAAATCCCAGTTCCTGATCTCCGATTCCTTCCCCGGCATTTTCCATGCTTTCACCTCTCGTCATCGAACGACCTGGTAAATACTTCCGGCACTTCCGTTACCTGTGAGTCTACCCATGCTTTCATACATCTCAGGGAACAAAACTGCAGATGGCGGGGCGCTCCGGATTCCCATTGATGCACCGTAAGCCAACCGGCCAGCGCCTGACAAGGAGCCAAATTCCCGGCAATCTCTTTTTCCCTAGCACAATTGTGGCAGGCAATAAATTTCTTTTCCATCAATCCAAAACCTGAAAAAAACCTGTTCTGACTCGATTTTACGCCTTTATGGAATACCCGGCAATCCCTTCCTTCGCTTGGCGATGGGGGCAACACCCATCTCTCTGGAAGGCAGGATCACCGTAGAAATTCCCGGCATCACGTCTTCGCTCCTCTGGTTTGTAGCTGTGCTTTTAATATCCACACAGCATTCTCCGGATTCATCCACATATTTGCGGGTAACCTTGCCGCGAATCCACAATACATCCGATAGATAAACAAAATTGCGATATTTGGCATAGCTTCTCTTTAGCCATCCGTCATCACCCATCCAGTTTGTCATCAGTTGCATCAGCCAGCAGTGTCTTTGCACCGCTGTATCATAGGGGTAAGGGAGTCCGGCGGAATTAGCAGCCGCTTTGTTGTAATGCACGCCGTAGACAGGTTCCAGTGCAAACGTGCCCGAATCGCGGAAAGCCCAGGCCGGATGTTTTCGGTACTCCCGCAGGGCCAGACCGTGTGCCTTGATCTGAACCGGAGATGAGCCGATACAATAAGCAATAATGTCGGAAAGCCCCAGCGGGCCTCTGACTATCTGAGGCAGTTCCTCTCCAATCTCAACATCTTCCCAGTAACGGGTATTGCTGCCACGGATTTCCTCGGCAAGCACTTCTTCCTCAACAATTTTAAGGTCACGCTCGGTCCAGGGATGCGGCAATTGAATATTGCTATGCTTGCCCTTGTCGCGAGTGGCAGCCCTCTCGGCTCTCAATCCAGCTACCTTTGCCCGGGCTATCAGATCGCCGTTCTGGTTGAAATACCGGGCTTCCTGCCGTTCCAGAATTGACCTGCCGGCCAAGTCGCTGTTAATCATCCTGAAATCAGTGAAAATGCTTTCCGGGATAATTCGATCATTCAACATGATCGGGCGGAAGAACTCCCAATCGGTACTGCTCTGAAAGGCATGAACTCCCGGCAGCCCCTGAAGCACCCAAGTGGGAAAGACGCTGCCCAGCCAGGAGGGGGGAGCTACCAGCGAGCCAAATCGGGTCGATTTCGCATAAGCCTCGTCGCGCCAGAGGGGATTGGGATCGCCGATACCATCGGCAAATTTCCGTATAGCGTCCTTTGAGGCAAACTCATTGAAGATGTTCTTTATGCGCAGCTTCGAGCCAACGCGGCTACTGAAAATTGCCAGGGATTCATCGGTGATAAAGCCATCGTGTAAGAGATTATCTGTCATCATTTTTATCGCAACAAATTTCACCCTCACCCCAACCCTCTCACTTCAAGGGAGAAGGGAATCCTCTCTCCCCCTGGTGGAGAAAGCTAGAGTGAGAGAGTATTTTCATGTTCGCCAAAACTCACTTCCGCACTCCATGTAACCTTTGCCCATCGGCGCTTGTGAGGTAATAGGCACAGAATGGAACCAGCTTCTTCTGCGGGGTTATCACGTGGATGCAGCAGTTTTGCAGCCTCTCCAGATCAAGTGTCCAGACATCCTGGAACGGCATGCCTGATATGGAAAGGAAATGGGTCTTCGCTCTTTCGATAAATCTTTTCCATGAGCCTTCCGATTGCTGTTCCATCATTTCCGTGTCAGGTTCGATGTATTTAGATTTCTCGGTGATGAACTTACGCACATGATCCGAAGGGGGATTGGAATCAGAAACAATCCCGGAAACCTCGCTGCAAGTGGCCGCTGACTCCTGCCTTGGTTTGAAGGTAGTCGTTGCAACCAGTTTTCCATCCTCATTCAGAACGAAGAAGCCGGAAAAGCCGCAATGAGAAACGTGACGGCGGCGCGGCAGGAAATTTCGGGCTTTGATCTCCCCACCGGTCTGGGCCTCCATCGCCCTGAGCACATCGGGGGTAGTGATCCGGTCGTCATCGGCAGGAGCAACCGGATACCTTCCAAAATAGCTGACGGGCTGAAAGTGAATCCCTTTGATTACCGGAATATACTTGCGGGCAAATTGCACTATATCACCAATTTCATGGTCATTGATGCCGGGTATGACGGTCGGAACGAGCTGTATGCCGATTTTGACTTTAGCACAATTTTCAACAGCCCTGACTTTCGAGTCGAACAGATCAGCGCCGCGAATCCGCCGATACACATCATCAGAAGTCCCATCGAACTGGAGGTAGATCAAATCCACCCCGGCATCCCTCAAGCGTTCCAGATATTCAATGTCCTTCGCCAGCCTTAATCCGTGGGTATTGACCTGAACATGCGGGAATCCCATCTGCTTTGCCAGTGCGACGATATCGGGAAGATCATCCCTCATAGTTGGTTCCCCACCGCTCAATTGAAGCGGGCAGGCCCCTTCGACATAAATCACGGTCTCCATCATTTCCCGGATTTCATCCATTGTGGGCTCGTAAACAGCAGAATCGCCGGAGCTGGCAAAACACACCGGGCATTTCAGATTGCAGCGGCTGGTTACTTCCATTAAAACCGTGCAGCCTTTCGCTTTGTGTTGAGGGCAAATTCCGCAATCGTATGGGCATCCATGAACTGTCTCTGTCAGGCGGACTTTCAATCCGGGGGCATCCACACCCACATCCCAGTCCTGATAAGAAGGTTCGCCCCGCCACGTGACTGCGCGGAAAGTGCCATGTTCGGGGCAGGTCTTTTTCACAAATACATCATGCCCCTCCTGCACCCGCTGAGCGGGGATGACCTTGAGGCAAACAGGGCAAAGGCTTTTCGTTTCGGCAAGGATTTTTTCCATGACAGGCTCCTATTTGTATAGAGGTGCGTTTCAACGTGTTCCTACTTGCTTACCATCGGGCTCACCATCAGTATCAGCGTAAAAATAATGGCGACGGTAGTCAAAGTGGCTGACACCCACATGATTCTGCTGCGCCCAGACATGGAAGGGACGGCCTCACGATTTCCGGTCACCTTTCCCCATCCGATCGATGCCCAGAGGCGCTCGTAGAAATAATACATGACCATTCGGGTCGAGTGGTGGTATATCACGATGAGGGTGGCAATCATAGCGGCGGAGGCATATTTATCAGGAACGAACAGAAGAATCAGGTATGCCCCACCCCAAGTCCAGATGATTCCAATGAATCGCCATGCTAACGATTTTACAATAGTCCTTCGTTTGAGTTCTGTCACTGCAATTTCGGACACGATCACTTATTGTCTCCTTGCAACAACCATCAGGATTTGGTGAAAGAGAACAGGCCATACCCCGGTTTCCCTTCCTGAAACATTCTGAGCCAGAGTTTGCGGGATGAGGGATCACCCTCAACCACAGGACAGTGGGGAGAGGTTGCGGAACCGAACTGCTCCCAGAAAGCGGAAAGCGACCCGTAACCGGTAATCACCTGGTAGGTGGCTTTTTTGAGCGTCTTCGAATGATCTTCGAAGTATTCTTCCGCCAGCCCGGCGCCAGTGAGAAGTTGCCGGTAACCTTCCCGCGTTTCGGCACTGGAAAAGCAACATTCAAAAGTCAGATCGCTAATAAGTTCTGCGCTCAAGGAAAACCTGAGGATTACATCCGTGAAAGCAAATCTCCCTCCGGGTTTCAGAACCCTGGCGATTTCCCGGACTCCGGTTTCCTTATTGGGGAGGAGAGAGAAGGAGCACTCGCTAACGATGACATCAAAACTGGAATTCTCAAACGGAAGGCGTTCCGCATCGGCCAAGAGGAAATCGACTCGGTGGGATAAACCATCGTTACTGGCTTTTTGAGCTGCCAGAGAAATTGAAAGTGAAGAGATGTCAATCCCGGTCACGCGGCAGCCGGATCGACTGGCAAGGAAGCATGGTGTGGTCCCCCGACCGGACGATATATCCAGAACACGTGATTCTGAACTAATACCAGCAACCTCGGCCAGCCTGGCGGTGAGTTCCAGTCCGCCCGGATGTAATGCCTCATCCATCACCTCATTGAATTTTGTTGACTCGTAGGCCCTGGCGATGGTTTCCTTGGTTGCGTCGCTTGATTCCTGCATCGGGGATCATTATGAGGCTTAAGCCAGCTTGGCCTCCAGCTCCTCCTGGCCGGGAATAACTTCCCCCATTACTATCTCTTCCGAAATCCACTTTTCATTGCAATTGGGGCAAACCCAGGCTTTGACAAAACCCGGCATATCAAGGTAGGTAAGTTCAATTTCTTTTTCCACTACCTCTACTTTACATTTGTGACAATGCCATTCCGCCATAACTATAGCTCCTCTCCAAACTCTGTCTTCATGCTGTAAGCACGATTGACCTTATAATTGCCATCACCCAGAACAGCATACTCAACGAACACCCATGCTTCATCACAATGTGCTTTTGCAAGGCAGTCCGGAGTATCAGGTTTATACATCTTTTCTCCCGAGGACTCGGCCTCTTCGATTGCCTTCTGTACATCTTCATCACGAACACCCCGCTCTTCCATAAGCGCACTCACTTCAGGGGACTTTTCCAGATTCATTATGCGATTTGCCTCCTTTTGTTCAAAATACAATATCAAAGCATATTATAGATTATCTGCCAAACTTCTCCAAGAGTTGTGCCCGGAGTAATGTTTGATTCGCACGTGCTTCGGATGGTTTGTGTGCCGGTTTGACTCTCGCTTCATCCCACTCGGAATTAAAGATAAGATCGAGCACATGCAGAGTTGGTTTATAAGGAGCAAGGGCATCCCTGCAACTGGCACAATAAGTCACAATATCAAGTTCAGCCTGCTGAGCCCGGTTTCTGGCCATGCTTTTCGATAAAGGCAGGTTGGCAAAAGGAATTTGCCCACCAAGGCCGCAACACATGGTCAAATCCCTAGAATACTGCATCTCTTCGATTTTATGCCCCGACTTAGCAATAAGATTCCTCGCAGCATCCTGCATTTCATCCTGCCATCTGGCCCGGCAGGGATCATGAACATTGAATGTCCTCTCATCACCCCTGGCCATCTCAGGCAAATCGATTTCATCCAGTATTTCATAGACGGACCTTATCTTGATGGAACGTTCATGTTCAGTTAAAGCATAGCGGCAGTTCGGGCAGGCGACGATGATCTCGGAAGCTCCCAGCTTTTTCACTTCAGCCTCCACATTGTCCGCTGTTTCCTTGAAAAGGACGTCTTCCCCGCACTCTCTCCTGGAAGCACCGCAACATCCCAGCAAGATGGCCGTGCCGGGTAGTTTTGATTTAAGATGTTCGTAGGTTTTCATGACCAAGTCTACTGAATACCCAACCAGATTACAACCCGGGAAAAAAACCTGTCGGCATTCACTGCTGTCCGGGTCAGGCAGTGACAGGGCAAATTTATCCGAAAGCACCCATTCCTGATCTTTATCGATGAATTTCTTCTGAACCGGAAGGGGTCCCTTTTCCTGACGAAGCTTCAAATAAGCCCTGCCGATATTCAGTTCGCTGGGACAAATTGTCTCACATAAATCACACATCGTACAGGAATAAAGGGTCTTGGGGCTTGCGCCCTCAGATTCGAGATCGCCGACTAGTTCATCACGAGTTTCAAAGAGGCTGTTGAGAAACTCGCAGTGCTTCAAACAAAGCCTGCAATTAACACAAAGTTCGTATATATCTTTGAGTTCTTCTTCTAACATTTCGACCTCTTCTTGCGCGGCACCTTCGTCCCTGACGGAGGTGGTTGATGAACTTCACTTACCGGCATCTTTATGACGGCGTTGTAAAGAGGCGGACAGACATCATAGCATGAACCACATTTGATACATTTATCCTGCAGTACAATGTGAATTGTCCTGAGCCAGCCATCGACCGCCGCGACCGGGCAACTTTCAAAACAGAGCATGCAGGCCCGGCAGGCTTCAGGATTGATATAGAAAGCCGTCAGCGCTTTGCATGCCCCGGCCGGACAGCGCTTTTCATAAATGTGGGCCTCGTACTCATCACGGAAATATTTGATCGTTGAAAGCACCGGATTCGGAGCCGATTTCCCCAGCCCGCACAGCGAGCCTTTGGCGATCGTTTCACCGTATTCTTCAAGCAATTCGATATCGCCGGGCTTTCCTTCGCCGGCGATGATCCGGTTCAGAATATCCAGCACCAACTGCGTTCCGATACGGCACGGCACACATTTGCCACAGGATTCTTCCTGCGTGAATTCCAGGAAGTACCGGGCGACATCGACCATGCAGGTATCTTCATCTACGACCACCATGCCGCCGGAGCCCATGATCGAGCCAGCTTCATTCAGGGAATCGAAATCGACAGGAAGATCGAGTGCGCTGGCTGGAAGGCAGCCACCGGATGGCCCCCCAGTCTGTACTGCTTTAAATTCCTTGCCGCCGAGAATTCCGCCGCCGATATCAAAAATGATCTCACGCAAAGTCATGCCCATCGGCACTTCAATCAATCCGCTGTTGACGATCTTGCCTGTGAGAGCAAAAACAGCCGTGCCTGTGCTGTTCGGCGTTCCGATGCTGGCATACCACTCTGCTCCACGGAGAATGATCACCGGGACACTGGCAAAAGTTTTGACGTTATTCAAGGAGGTAGGCATGCTCCACAGGCCCGATTCAACCGATCGCGGGGGCTTCACACGCGGCATTCCGCGCTTGCCTTCAATCGAATACATCAAGGCACTTGCTTCGCCACAAACAAATGCCCCGGCACCCTCTCTAATTTCCAAAGTAAAACTGAAATCGGAACCAAGTATATTCTCTCCCAGTAACCCTCTTTCTTCAGCCTGTTTCAAGGCAATCATCAGGCGTTTGATTGCCAGAGGATATTCAGCACGAACATAAATGTAACCGGTTTCACTGCCAATGGCATAACCGGCAATAATCATTCCTTCAATAACAGTGTGAGGGTCACTTTCCAGAGTGCTCCGATCCATAAAAGCGCCGGGGTCACCCTCATCAGCATTGCAGATAACGTACTTGAGTTCCTTGGTGGACTTTCGAGCTTCAGCCCACTTTCTGCCTGCGGGGAAACCCGCTCCGCCTCTGCCACGTATTCCGGAGTTGGTAATCTCTTCGATTACCTGTTCCGGAGTCATATCAGTCAGGACTTTCTTCAGTGCTACATAACCGCTGACGGCAATGTAATCATCGATTTCTTCAGGATTGATGTGACCGCAATTGCGCAAGACAATATGCTGTTGTTTGACATAGTAAGGAATATCAGCATAGTTTCGAACCGGCTGGCCATTATCATCGTGATACAGGAGCCTTTCAACTACCTGCCCAGCGGGCAGCATCGATTGAGCAATATCCGGGGCATCTTCCGGTTTAACTCTGGTATAGAAAGTACCTTCCGGTTCGATGAGAACGATGGGGCCTTCCTGGCATAGGCCGGGGCAGCCGGTAAGTTTGACATCGACTGAATCGACAAGTCCCAATTGGGATATTTCTTCTTCAATCGCCGTTTGAATCCAATCGGAGTGACTGGATAAACACCCCAGCGCCTGACAGATAAGAATAGAACGTTTTCCATTAGATTGCGTGGAGTGGTTCTCTTGATCAGGCATCCTGACGCTCCTCCTGATTCTTTCCAGCAAATATCTCTGATGGCGGTATGCGCAAACTCCGGGCTATCTCATCGACAGCCTCACGGGGTAGATATCCTGACTCTTCCTGAGTTTTTTGAAGAACCTGTATTTTAACACCTTTTTGCTCTCTGTATGGAGCAAGCAGATCAGTTAACTGGTTTTCCACCGGATACCTCTTATTTTGATTTCAGGTTCTGACGATCAACCATAACTTGCAACGATGTAGCCTCCATCACTTTGTTAGCCGCATCAGTTATCTCTACCCAGGAATCACGCAATACGCAGGTATTAGTACGTGGACATATGCCGGTATCGTCAGCACACTCAGTAAAAGCAGTTGACCCTTCCATGACCTGAATGACCTCACGCAGGTTGATCGCTGAAGGCTCTTTTGCCAGAGTAAATCCACCATTTGCACCACGGGTAGCCCGAACGATCCCTGCTGCTTTAAGTGGAAGAAGCAACTGTTCCAGATACCTCACGGATATATCTTCTCTCTCAGCTATCTCTCGCACCAGAGTAGGCCCCTCCCCAATGTGCATAGCTAAGTCAAGCAGCGCCCGTATTGCATATCTTGATCTTGTGGAAAGTCTCATTGGCTCAACCTGAATATCAGTAATACCATCATAATAGTAGTATAATTTGGATACGAATGAGTTGTCAATCCCTTCAAAAGGTGAAATAATCATTCGTGGATTACTCAAAATGTGGAAGGTAAAAAACCGTGTTCTGCCATCATTTGCTTAATTCAAAGTTTGAAACGACACTTATTAAGCCTAATACAGAGAAAGCTATGAATGACATTTACGGGATAGTATAAATTACAGCGCATATTGGAATAACGGTGCTCACCCCTGACCTTCAATCTGAAAAACCCTTCGACATGTACCCATTCGCAAATAGTATTGCGCTTTTTATAATACTGGGAATTGGGGAGAACAGTTAGCAATTATGGCTTGGTAACCTGCGGAATCCAGTCAGGATCAACTCTGGTTACATATTCCCACGAGCGTGGATTTGATTGATCCACACTGAATTCATAAATCCCATAGTAATTCTGGGAAAACCGTTTAGTCTCCGTGAAATTACTGAACT
>CAZJQZ010000032.1:0-20995 GCA_964548045.1 uncultured Dehalococcoidia bacterium
GATGCCGCTACCTTGGTTGGAGTTCTGGAGGATATGGGTTCTTATAGCAATGTGGATGTTTTCTTCGTGTGGGGCACTGAATCCCACGACGATCTGCATGCTGATCAATATGAGAACCAGACCGACAGTCAGACGAAGAGCGGGACCGGCGCTTTTGCCAATTATATTGACGAACTTGAACCCGCCACCTGGTACTATTTCAGGGCTAAAGCTGTCGGTGGTAATTACGGCGATGAGCATATGTTCAGAACGAAATGCATGGATGTAATCATCGTTACTACTAAAAGCGAAGCTGTCACCTCCAATTCCGCCAAGATGGGTGGAATGCTGGAAGATATGGGAACAGAGGAAAGTGTGGAAGTTTATTTTGAGTGGGGAACCACCACAGATTATGGCAACGAAACAGTCCCGCAGCCATTGAGCAGCACAGGCCCATTTGAGGCTAAAGCAAAAGGCCTTGAATGCGATACCGACTATCACTTCAGAGCGATAGCAAAGGGAGCAGGGTGCATTGATTTCGGCTACGATCGCATCTTTCACACAGAGGAATGCGCTGATGGTGGTTTGAATCCATGGGTAGCCATCGGGCCTATTCTGGCAGCCATTCTGTTGGCATTGCTGATATTCCTCCTCTTACGGAGGCGAAAGGGGAACGAAGAAGCGGCAAATGCTTAATAAGGTCAGTAGATAGATAGAAAAAACCCCTCCCATTGCGGAGGGGTTTTTTTAGTTACCGGACTTAAGAAGCCGGGAATTTACAAATTTCCTCGCCAGATAAAATGCTGCGGCCAGTAGAGTGATGACTATTATATCAAGCACAGCATTCGTTCCGGTGACTTTCACATCAAACACCAGATTCAATGCGAACATGCTCAGCGTAACCAGCGCAACGGATAATCCAATCGAAAGAACCACCCGCTCCAGCGCATTTATCTGCTTGCCGGAAAAGAAAACGAATGACCAGGCAAAACCGGGGATGAAGAACATCAGAGCAAACCCCAGGATTGCTCTAAGGACCGGGACATGATCAAGACATGAAACCCCGAAATCAAAGATATCATTGAGGCAACAAACGATCGGTGGCAGGCAATCTGCTATAGAATCCATCCAACACCAATATTCTGAACCGGCAAGCTGGTTCCATCAGGGGCAACCCAGTTAATCATCAAATGCCCCTTCGTCTTCAAGAAATTCCTCATCGCTAAAGATGCCTGCTTCGCGTCCCTGATAAACAGTCACAACTAAATCTTCCCGGGGCACATCTGAAGAAAGCACCAGTTCTTCATCGATCATATTGATCAACTGGCGAATTTCCTCAGCAGTCAGATTTTCGCCCACGCACAGCGTAGCATTGACTACACTTGAAGTGAAATGTAAATCGACCCTCCCCACTATCTGTTCTTCATCAACAGCAATAACATATGCCTCTGAATAAGGAGTCCGGCATTCCCTCTCAAATCGATAGTCAGTCATTGCTCCCCTCCTTCATGAATTTCCCTTATTATATCTACTCAAAGTCCTTCTGGAGTTGTTGGTGCGTAAAGGTTTTACCGCCATCGCCTGAATACTCAGTTACGGTTTGGCCACTGCCCATAAGACGCCACTTGTAAATTACCAATCCTTCCAGCCCCACAGGGCCACGAGCGTGAATCTTGTTGGTGCTGATGCCAACCTCTGCCCCGAGTCCGTACCGGAACCCGTCGCTGAACCGGCTGCTGCAGTTCATGAACACGCCAGCCGAGTTTACATAATCCATGAATTTTATTCCATTGGACCGATCAGCCGTTACAATCACATCCGTATGGCCCGATCCGTATCGGTTGATATGATCGATCGCCTCGTTGAGACTATCCACTACCTTGACTGACAGAATCAAATCAAGATACTCAGTGGACCAGTCATCCTCCGTGGCCGCTTTGACGTCGATCACCTTCGTTGTCCGAGCGCATCCGCGAAGCTCAACACCATTTGCTTCGAGGGCCTCTTTAGCCTTCGGCAAAAATGCTTCGGCTATAGATTGATGCACCAGCAGCGTTTCGACAGCGTTGCAGACTGCCACGTACTGGACTTTGCTATCGACAGTTACCTTTACCGCCATGTCGATTTCAGCATGGCTATCAACATAGACGTGGCATATGCCGTCGGCGTGTCCCAGAACGGGGATATTTGTATTCTGCATGATATGCTGAACGAACTCGTTGCTGCCGCGGGGAACGATCAGATCGATATACTCGTCCATCCCCAGCATCTCAGCGACATCGGATCGTGCCTCCAGAAGATTGAGCCATCCTTGTGGAATGCCTGCATCAACACTCGCCTGGCTGATAATATCTGCCAGTATGTGATTAGTATTAGCTGCCTCGCTGCCACCTTTCATTAATACCGCATCGCCACTCTTCAGGCAGAGTGAAGAAATCTGCACTAGCGCATCAGGCCTTGATTCGAAAATAATACCTATCACGCCTATAGGGCAACTCACCCTGTAAAGCTCCAGACCCTCGTCCAGTTCCACAGCGCTCAAGGTTTGACCCACCGGGTCGGGCAGGCCAATCAGGCTATGCAAACCATCACAAACCTCTTTGATCTTGCCCTCGTCAAATTTCAACCGTTTGAGCAAAGGAGAGGCCAGATTTTCGCTTTGAGCTTTTTCCATATCAGCGCGATTTGCCGCTAAGATATCCGCCTGACGCTGTTCCAGTGCATGGGCAACCTCTGCGAGCGCTTTGTTTTTCACATTACCCGGAATGGCCGCCAATCGGATTGATGCTTCCTTTGCTTCTACTGCCTTCTCTCTTGTATCCATAAATCACCTTCAAAAATCTGAATATGCAAACCTTCAGAGAACGACCAGATTATCCCGATGAACTACTTCATCGCCATAACCATATCCCAGGATTGACTCAATCTTATCCGACCGGGAACTCATGATCTTCTTTATATCGGCTGAGCTGTAATCAGTTATTCCGGTTGCAATACTGTTTCCTTCGGAATCGATGATTCCCACCACATCACCCCTTTCAAACCTGCCTTTGACCTGTACAATCCCTGCCGGCAAAAGGCTCTTGTTTTGCTTGTGCAAAGCGGCTTTTGCCCCTGAATCAACCACAATCTGCCCTTTCCCCGGCTGGCTGAGCATCCAGCGCTTCCGACTCTCCAGATTAGAGGTGGCAGCCGGGAAGATTGTCCCCAGAGATGCGCCTTCGACAAGTCTTAAAATGGCATCTGGTTCTGATCCGGCAGCGATGACTACCGATGTCCCGGAGGTTGTGGCCAGTTTGGCTGCTTCAATCTTGGTAGCCATTCCCCCGGTTCCTCCTTCACCAGCAGTCCCTTTGGCAAGTTGCTCTATCGACCGATCAATTTTCTCCACCCGGGGAATAATCTCAGCTTTCGGGTTTCGAGCGGGATCGGCGGTGTAGAGACCGGCAACATCACTCAAGATTATGAGCAGGTCGGCATCAACCAGATTGGATACCATAGCTGAGAGATTATCATTATCGCCGAAGGTCAGGCCTTCCAGTTCCTCGACAAAGACCACATCATTCTCGTTGACAATCGGGACAACGCCGAGGTCCAATAGCGTCAACATGGTATTGCGCGCGTTAAGATAACCGAGCCGATTTAAGAAATCCGGCTTGGTAAGCAGGGTCTGGGCAACAATAATTCCACGAGCCTCGAACAGTTCGTCATAGGCCTGCATCAATCGGCTCTGGCCCACTGCCGCCATAGTCTGCCGATAAGGCGTGTCCCGGCGTTTCTTCCTGATCCCCAATCTTTGCTTGCCGGCAGCCACCGCGCCGGAGGAAACCATTATGGTCTGAAACCCTCGCTGGTGCATCTGGGCTACCTGATCTACCAGCCCGGCTAGCACGCTTCGGGAAATACTGGCCTTGCCCCCGGTGATGAGATTGGTTCCCAGCTTAATCACCACTCGGTGATAATCGGGGGTATTCATTTTCTTCTTTCGCATTATTGCTGTCCGGTTGAGATGTCAGGAACGGAGGATTTCCACTTTGTGCATGGTCAGTCTTCCCGCCCCCTTTTTTGTGACTTGGAGCGAGGTTACATTATCCTGCTCGGCGTTGGTGGTGATGTGTTTCTGAGCCAGTCGTCCCAGCGGTTGAGCTGCCAGAGCCGCGATCGTCGAAGCCGTGGCCATCCGGCTGAACTTGCTCCAGCCGCTGTGACCCCTCCCGGCAATCATCGAAGCTATCCCTGCTGCCAGCCCGGTCACCACCAGGTTCGTGCCACACATCGATGATACTGCCAAAGACTCTTCCCCTTCCCGAAGTTGGCGAAGCGCATCTTTAGCTGACTGTTCCAGTATTTCAGTCGGGATATTGCCAACTATATAAAAGCCGCCTGGAGTGGTGTATCCGAGCAAGCGAACCCTTTTATCCAGCCGCTTCAAAAGTACGGCGATTGTTGCATGCTCCATAGCGTGATTCTGCCGTAACACCCGGGCCACGTGCAATAGACTGGTTCGCAGCTTTGGGGAACCACTGAAATACTCGCTTGACGGCTTGCTTCCCGGCCATGACATGATTCAATCTCAATTCAAACTAGGAATAACATATCACAGGGGCAGTGAATAGGCAAGGAACCCCATCTTCAAATGTGTATCGTAGGAGAATAAACTTATGATATAATACGTCAGCGAGAAAACGATGCTGCTATGGAATTTGAAACTCCTCTTCGAGGAACCTGGGATTTTCTTCACCGTAATCCCCCTAGCCATAATTGCTCTGCTTCCTATGCTGGTTTTTCATGAAGTTAGCCACGGTCTGGTAGCCAACTGGCTGGGAGACGATACGGCCAAAATGATGGGGCGGCTTTCGCTGAATCCATTATCTCACCTTGACCGTGTCGGCACTATAATGTTATTGCTGGTGGGATTCGGGTGGGCCAAGCCGGTTCCCGTTAACCCCTATCGTCTGAAAGTGGATCCCCGGAAGGGTATGGCCATTGTTGCGGCTGCCGGGCCTCTATCCAACTTCCTGATGGCCGGAATCTTTGCTCTCCTGTTTCGAGCGGGGATACTGGAGTTGCCGAACTCGCTGTCAGATATCTCTTTTTCAGACGTAATTGCCTTACTTGTTTTGTTCATCGTACAGATAAATATCATCCTGGGTATTTTGAATCTTATACCGGTACCGCCGCTCGATGGCTTTAGAATAGCAGTGGGCATTTTGCCTCGTGAACAAGCCCTGGCGCTGGCAAAAACCGAGCGATACGCCTCTCAAATTCTGATTATTTTCCTCATCATCCTGATGTTCACCGGTTTTCTGTGGGGCATCGTAGATGCTGTTACGAACGCTTTTCTGGGACAGAATCTATACTAATGAATACCAAAAGGATCACTATTATCGGACTGGGCCTGATCGGAGGCTCGCTGGCGCTGGCTCTAAAAAAGAACAGGGGAGCCGAAGTTGAGATCACCGGATGCGCCCGGCGTCCCGAGGTAGCCGAAAAAGCTATCGAGTGCGGCGCTGTGGATAAAACAGAGGAGCAATCGGAAAAAGCCGTATCCGGCGCCGATATTGTCATCGTGGCTACCCCGATAATGGTGATGAAAGATATCTTCAGGCAAATTGCCGACCACCTTCCTCCCAACGTAATTGTGAGCGATGTCGGCAGCACCAAAGCTCAGGTGATGCAGTGGGCAGAAGATAACCTGCCCTCGACGATTAGTTTTATCGGTGGCCATCCCATGACGGGAAAGGAAACTGCCGGAATCGACGAGGCCGAAACTGATCTTTTCAAGGGCAGTGCCTATTGCCTGATTCCATCCCGCAACGCAAGCGCCGGAGCTTTAACAGTGATGGAAGAACTGGTGGGATGGGTCGGTGCCAAATCAGTTTCAATCGAAGCTGAACCACACGATGAACTGGTGGCCGGTATCAGTCACCTTCCGCTGATCCTTTCTTCAACGCTGGTATCGGCGCTCGCCAGAAGCGATCAATGGCCGGATATGTCGAAGCTGGCCGCCAGCGGATACCGGGATGCAACCCGCTTAGCTTCCGGAGATACCGAAATTCAGTTGGGCATCTGCGTCACCAACCGGCAGGCAATTGCCGAATGGATCGATCGATACATCGAACATCTCAAGGATTTTCGCGGCCTGATTCTGGAAGATGACCGGAAATTGGAGAAAGCTCTTCGGGAAGCACGGGAAGTGCGGGAAAACTGGTTGAAAAACGAGGGACTCCGATTTAACAAATAAGGAACATAACAAGTGGAGCAAGGCATCCGAAAACCCCTGACCCTGAGAGGGGAAATAACCCCTCCTGCCGATAAGTCTATTTCCCATCGATCTCTCATCCTTAACAGTCTGGCTGAAGGGAGAGCGCATGTCTCCAATTTCCTACCCTCCGAAGATTGCCTTTCTACCCTCTCCTGCCTGCAGGCGCTGGGAGTCCAAATTGAGCGAGCAGGAAGTGAAGTCTCTATTTCAGGAGTCGGGCGAAAGGGATTTGCACCACCAGCAGAAACCCTCGACGCCGGAAACAGCGGCACCACGATGAGGTTAATGGCAGGGCTTTTGGCAGCCCGGCGATTCACTTCCACCATCACCGGCGATGAATCGCTGCGTTCTCGCCCGATGGGCAGGGTGATTGAGCCTCTCAGCCTGATGGGAGCCAGCATCAACGGAGATGAAAACAAAGCTCCGCTCATTATTGCAGGGGGAAACTTGCGCGGAATCCATTACCGGCTTCCCGTGGCCAGCGCGCAGGTTAAATCGGCAATCCTGCTGGCCGCACTTTTGGCTGAGGGGAATACCGTAATAGAAGAGCCTGCTGCTTCACGCGATCACACCGAGCGCATGCTCCGGGCTATGGGAGCAAAGATAGAATCGAAGAGGCTTACGATCACACTTACGCCGACATCTGCTGCTCTGAACCCGCTCAATCTGCGAGTTCCCGGTGATATCAGTTCGACAGCATTCTGGATGGTGGCAGGAGCCATTCATCCCGATGCCAGCATCAAAATATCAAACGTGGGCATAAATCCAACCAGAAACGGCATCGTTGAGGTATTGCAATCTATGGGCGCCGGCATCATAATAGAAAATCAACGAGTGGAAGGTGACGAACCCGTGGCCGACTTACTGATAGAATCGAGTTTTCTCAAAGGGATAGCCATCGGCGGTGACATAATTCCGCGCGTCATCGATGAGATTCCGGTGATTGCGGTGGCGGCATCAGTGGCTGAAGGCACAACCACCATTCGTGATGCTTCAGAATTGCGGGTTAAAGAAACCGATAGAATCAGCGCCACTGCCACTGAGCTGACCAAACTGGGAGCACAAATCGAAGAGCTGCCTGATGGGATGATCATTCACGGTGTGACCAAACTGAAAGGTAATCGCTGCGATAGCTGCGGGGATCACCGGTTGGCCATGGCTCTGGCAATAGCCGGATTGATAGCAGAAGGAGAGACTGTCATAGCCAATGCTGAGGCAGTTAATATATCCTATCCCGGATTCTGGGATGATCTGGAGAAACTTCAGTGACTGAAAACACAAATCCGCTTCTCATCATCATATCCGGCCCCTCGGGGGTAGGCAAAGATGCCATACTTATCAAAATGAAGGAAAAGGGTCTTCCATTTTACTATTCCGTAACTGCCACCAGCAGGCCGCAACGACCGGGCGAAGTCGATGGGGTGGATTATCATTTCATCGACAGGACTGAATTTGAAAAAATGATAGGTGACGGTGAATTTCTGGAATGGGCCAGCGTTTATGGTAATCTCTATGGGGTTCCCAAGAATGCTATCAAGCAGGCGATGGCTGAGGGAAAGGATGCCATAGTGAAAGTGGATATTCAGGGCGCAGCCACCATCAAACGGCTTGAACCGGAAGCGATATCCATTTTTATTTCTCCGCCTTCGATGGAGGAACTGGAAAGGCGCTTAAGAAAGCGAAAGACGGAATCGGGAACCAACCTGGAATTGCGCTTAAAAACAGCCACGGAAGAAATGGAAAGCAGGGATACTTTTGATTACACCGTGGTTAGCCAGAGAAAGAGAATAGACGATGCCATCTCGGAGATCGAAGCCGTCATAAAAAATGAAAAATCTCGTGCCGGACCATCGATTGTAAAGAAGCAGCCACAGCAGAAGCAAATAAGCACGACAACCCAAAAGAGCGTCGAGCGGTTGACGTCCGGGCAAGCCAGAGGTGAGATTCTGCGAATACCCCGGAAATCCAGCCGGAAGAGCAAATTCCCCATGTTTTTTCGCCGAATCCGCTCCACACTTAAGAAAACTTAAATGAACATCATTATAGTTAGTGCAGGGATAATAGCCTCCCGCATTGCGGCCATGCTGATAAAACAGGGGCACGATG
This sequence comes from uncultured Dehalococcoidia bacterium, assembly GCA_964548045.1. Lineage (GTDB taxonomy): Bacteria > Chloroflexota > Dehalococcoidia > SZUA-161 > SpSt-899 > JBGLNL01. The sequence continues at coordinate 8,351 of CAZJQZ010000032.1, forward strand.
TAACCATCATCGATCAGTCCGAGGCAGCGCTGGACAATATCAGTCTGCGCCTTGATGTCAGGACAATTCAGGGAAGTGGAATCGACCCGAAAGTTCTTGCGGAAGCGGGTGTTGAAAATGCGAATATCGTTGTGGCCGCAACCAAGAACGACGAACGGAACGTAATCACCTGCTTCATATCCAAGGAACTGGGCGCAAAGCGAACTGTGGCTAGAATTCAAAATCCCGAATACCCTGGGTTTTTTCTGGCTCCTTCAAAATCACCGACCGCTCCCCGGCGGGTAGTTCGCCCCAAGAAGATCGGGGTGGATCTGCTCATAAATCCGGAATACATGGCAGCCGAACATATCCTGAATACGCTATCAAGCCTTTTCGTTACTCCGGTGGAGACTCTGGCCGATGATCTGATACAAATAGCAGAGTTTGCGGTTGAAAAAGAAGATATCACCGGTATACCCATCCAGAACATGAACTTCCCTAATCCCGGCATGGTTGTAGTAATTACTCGCGGAACTGAGGTTTTGATCCCAGGCAATGAAGATGCCCTGCAATTGGGTGATCATATTTATGTGATCAGTGCCAGGAAAAATATGGATAAAATCGGCGAGATGTTCAGCCAGTCTAAAAAACCTGCCAGAAATATTATTATTGCCGGGGGTGGCTCCATCGGGTTGCACGTTGCAAGCGGACTGGAAAAGATGGGTGCTCGCGTTAAGATCATCGAACCGAACAAAGACCGCTGCACCGAGCTGGCCAAAAAACTGACGAAAACGCTGGTGATCCATAGCGAAGCTACCAGTGAAGAGTATTTGCGCGAGGAAGGTGTCCAATCGTGTGATGCGTTTGTCGCCGCCATCGAACGTGATGAGTTGAATATCTTGATCAGTTTGCTGGCCAAGAAACTGGGGACACGCCGGAGTCTGGCAGTTGTCAACAGTCAGGAATACATCTCCCTCGCTGAAACAGTCGGCGTCGATATAGCAATTTCCCCCCTTCTACTGGCCAATGACGCTTTTGCCCGCTTCGTCAGGCAACCCAGAGTGCGTTCCATAGCTTCGCTTGCCGGGGGAGCAGCGGAAGCGGTCGAACTGCCAATCGAGTCGGAAACGCCCGTTCTCGGTAAATCATTGGATAAAATCAAATTACCCAAAAATGTCATTGCCGGAGCCATAGTGCGCAGTGGCAAAGTGATTATCCCGCAGGCCGATGAATCCATCCAAGATGGGGACCGAATTATTCTAGTTGGCCTCCAATCGAACATGTCTGCCGCTGAAAAGCTTTTCGAGCACAAATGAGACTTTCAGTTGTTGTCCATTATGCCTCCCTGCTCCTGATAGGAATAGGGTTGTGCATGCTCCTGCCGCTGGCTTTCAGCTTGGGCTACGGGGAAGATGATACGCTCGCCTTCGGCATATCAATACTCGTAACCGGTGGCTCAGGACTTCTGCTGTACTTCGTAACTCCAAGTGGCAAGGGAGTAACTATCAGTCGCCGGGAAGCCCTGGCTTTCGTTACCCTTTCCTGGATATTAGCGTCCCTCTTTGGAGCGCTCCCCTATCAACTGGCAGGCACCTTTTCAAATTACCTCGACTGCTTTTTTGAAGCCATCTCCGGTTTTACCACCACAGGCGCATCCGTTATGACATCAATCGAAGGTGAGCCTCATGGCATACTCCTCTGGCGCAGCTTCACCCAGTGGCTTGGGGGAATGGGCATAATAGTGCTCCTTGTAGCCCTGTTCCCTTTGCTCGGTATCGGCACCGCCTATCTGTTCGAAGCTGAAGCCCCCGGGCCTGAGGTTCAGCGATTGCAAACTCACATTCGCGATACTTCCAGAACTATTTGGATAATCTATGTGGGATTGTCTACTGTTGAGGTGGCTTTGCTGGCACTGGTCGGGAAGCTTCCTTTCTTTGATTCCCTATGCCATACTTTTGCAACGATGGCAACAGGAGGCTTTTCCACCCGTGATTTTAGTATCGGAGCCTATGATAGCCTTTCCGTAAATATCATTGTTATCGGCTTCATGTTCATGGCCGGTATCAATTTTGCTCTCTATTACACTCTCCTGTGGAGACATTCCCTGCGAGGTTTCTGGGAAAACACCGAGTTTCGTCTTTATCTACTTCTATTGATCAGCGTTTCTCTGTTAATTGGGGGCGACCTGATATTGAATGGGGATTATGCTTCAAGCAAGGCATTCGAAGAGGCATCTTTCCACACCGTGTCCATCCAGACAACTACCGGATTTGCCATCTCCGATTTTAACGATTGGCCCGCATTCTCACAAATAGCTTTGCTGGCATTGATGGTTATCGGCGCTTCGGCCGGATCGACAGGCGGTGGATTGAAAGTTATCCGGGCTGCCATACTTTTCAAGTACGCCTATCGTCAGATATTCATGTCTTTCAATCCTAAAGCCGTGATCCCTCTGCGTATGGGAGGCAGGGTGATATCAGAGAAAATCGTATCGAGGATCATCGGGTTCACAATTCTATATATGGCATTCCTTTTCACAGGCACTCTGATTATGGCTGCCCTCGAACATGATTTCGCAACAGCGATATCTTCCGTGGTGGCTACCGTGGGAAATATCGGACCCGGTCTGGGGCTGGTGGGCCCGGCGGAAAACTACGCGGCTATCTCAGCTCCGGGCAAGGTGGTACTCACGCTATGCATGCTGGTGGGTCGGCTGGAAATACTGACCGTTCTGGCGCTCCTGACACCTGCCTTCTGGCGATGGCGCTAAGTGAACCCCACAAAACTCAAGGATTTTGCGGGGACCCCAACTCCGCAGGTGGGGGAACGGGATCAATTCATTCCCGCAGCAAGCTACGGGGTATTCTCGATTATTTCTTATAAAAAAGACAGAGCCAATCGGCCCTGTCTTTTTTAAACTTCTCGATAGATTTGCTCTTACCTGGTGCTCTTGGTTCCCTTTCGCTCCTTTGCCCGCTCCAGCACCTTCAATCGCATCAGTGACCGTCTGAGGGCAGCTTCTGTACGAGCGGCATCGATATCAGTCCGGGCACGCAGTTCCACTTTCTCTTCAGCACGCTTCTTGGCGGCCTCGGCTCTGGCAAGATCAATTTCTTCAGCCCGTTCAGCGCTATCAGCCAGAATGGTGACTTTGTCATTCATCAACTCAAAGAAACCGCCACTGACAAAGATAGAACTATCCTCACTGCCCTTGCGCACAATAAGTTCTCCGGGCTGAAGCATGGTCATCAGGGGAGCATGACTTGGCAAGATAGCCATTTCTCCTTCAATGCCAGGAACTACCAGTAGATCCACTTCATCAGAGTGAACCACACGTTCCGCCGTTACAATCTCAAATTGCAGCTTGCCCATTTTTGATATTCCTTATTCTTTCATCTGCGCCGCAGATTCGACTACTTCATCGATGCTGCCCTTCATATAAAAAGCCTGCTCCGGCAGGTCATCGTGTTTACCTTCGAGAATCTCTTTGAAGCTTCTCACGGTATCAGCGGTGGACACATATTTCCCGGGCCTGCCGGTAAATTGCTCGGCTACAAAGAACGGCTGTGAAAGGAATCGCTCGATCTTACGGGCGCGTGACACGGTCGACTTGTCTTCCTCGGAAAGTTCTTCCAAACCAAGAATGGCGATGATATCCTGCAATTCCTTATAGCGCTGCAACACCCGTTGAACACCACGAGCAGTATCGTAGTGTTCCTGTCCAACTACCTGCGGGTCCAGAATTCGCGAAGTGGATGTGAGCGGATCCACCGCCGGATAAATACCCTTTTCCGAAATGGCTCGATCAAGTGAAATGACACCGTCGAGGTGCCCGAACGTGGTCACAATACCGGGATCAGTGTAGTCATCCGCGGGCACATAAATTGCCTGGAAAGAGGTGATTGATCCCTTTTTGGTGGTGGTTATTCGTTCCTCAAGATCACCCATCTCAGTGCTCAACGTAGGCTGATATCCCACCGCGGAGGGCATTCGTCCCAGCAGTGCGGATACTTCCATACCGGCCAGAATGTATCGATAGATGTTATCGATGAACATCAGTACGTCCTGACCTTCCACATCCCGGAAGTACTCAGCCATGGTCAGTCCAGTCAGTGCGATTCTCAATCGGCATCCCGGAGGCTCGTTCATCTGACCGAACACCATCATGGTTTTATCGATAACCCCGGATTCTTTCATTTCGTTCCAGAGGTCATTCCCTTCACGTGATCGTTCACCCACACCGGCAAACACCGAATAGCCACCATGCTCTGAAGCAATGTTCCTGATAAGCTCCAGGATAACCACGGTTTTGCCCACCCCGGCGCCACCATAGGCTCCCAGTTTTCCGCCCCTGGCAAATGGCGTAACCAGATCAAGCACTTTGATGCCGGTTTCCAGCATCTGTGCCGAGGTTTCCTGCTCATCAAGCGGAGGCGGAGTGCGATGAATAGGCCATCTCTCCTGAGCTTCAACCGGCCCCAAATTATCGAGAGGCGTACCCTGAACATTGAACATCCGTCCCAATGTGGCCGGGCCAACAGGCACCGATATAGGCTGCCCCGTATCGACAGCTTCCATGCCCCGCTGCAAACCATCGGTCGAGGCAAACGACAGGCACCGTACCCAGTTATTCCCGACATGCTGCTGCACCTCAAGCGTCACTCGCTTGCCGACATCATCGATGGTGACAGCATTGAACAGCGCCGGCAATGAATCTGCCGGAAACTCACAATCAACCACGGTTCCTGTTACTTGGGTTATTCTTCCATTGGCCATCTTAGCCTCCTGGTTCCTATCCTCTTTTTTTACTTCTTAACTGCCGCAGCACCCGCTGTGATATCAAGCAGCTCTGTTGTGATCTGCTCCTGCCGTGCCTTGTTGTACTTCAAAGTCAAATCCTCAATCATTTCTTTAGCCGCGTCAGTCGCGCTGCGCATGGCCACCATGCGCGCTGACTGTTCACTGGCAATGGTTTCCAGCAACGCATCGAATATTTTCATTTCCACATAGCGGGGCAGCAATTGACCCAGTACTGTTGTGGCATCCGGCTCATATATGTATTCCACATTGCGTGTTGACGGAATATCAGCCGGCTCGATGGGTAATAACTGTTCTATTACAGGTTCCTGAATTGCGGTGGAGCGAAATCGAGGATAGGCAACGCATACCTGATCTACCAGACCTTCGATGAAATCATCAATCACGATCCGAGCTATCGGAAAAGCCTCATCAACACCGGGGCGATCGCCTATAGCAAGGAAATGTGCCCTGATCTTACGGCCGGCAGTAGTCATGAACTCCATTCCCTTCTTTCCTACAGCAATCACGCTGGTATCCGCACTTGATTTCAGGATATAGTTCCCAATCAGTTTGGTTATATTGGCATTCAAACCACCGCACAGCCCTTTGTCCGAGGTCATGAGTACAACTGCTACCTTGTTCACTTCTCGCTTTTCCAGCAGCGGATGCATCTCTTCAGTCCCCTGCGGTTGCGCCGAAAGGTGTGCCATCACTTCCTGCATCTTTTCGGCATACGGTCGTGTCTGTAATGCCCGCTCCTGAGCCTTCCTCATTTTGGAAGCGGCCACCATCTCCATCGCCCTGGTTATCTTGGCGGTGTTTTGAACGCTGCCTATGCGCTTTTTGATCTCACGAATATTGGCCATTGTTTTTACTTATAACAGTGTCATGGTTTTATTGAAATCTTCAATCGCCTTGCTTAGAGTCTCTTTGGTGCTATCCGAAATAGCTTTTTCAGAGGCTATCGTCTGAAGGATATCCGATTTATCGGTCTCCATGTAACGGACAAATTCAGCCTCAAAATCAGCCAGTTTTTCCACCTCAACATCATCAAGAAATCCTTCCGTTACGGCATAGAGAATGGCCACCTGGGCCTCCAGAGACATCGGTACGTACTGGCCCTGCTTGAGGATTTCAACAGTGCGCTGTCCTCTCTCCAGTTGATTCCGGGTAGCTTTATCCAGGTCGCTGGTCCCGAACTGGGCAAATGCCTGTAACTCTCGATACTGGGCCAAATCCAGACGCATGGTGCCTGCTACCTGTTTCATCGCTTTTGTCTGAGCGGCACCGCCAACCCGGGAAACCGAAAGGCCCACATTCATCGCAGGCCTGATACCAGCGTTGAAAAGATCGGCTTCCAGATAAATCTGCCCGTCAGTAATCGAAATCACATTAGTAGGAATATAAGCCGAAATGTCATTTCCCTGCGTTTCGATGATCGGGAGTGCGGTAAGTGACCCGCCGCCGCTTCCCTCATCATATTTGGCAGCCCTTTCAAGCAATCGGCTGTGCAGATAGAAAACGTCTCCGGGATATGCTTCCCGTCCGGGAGGCCGCTGTAGTAACAATGACATCTGGCGATAGGCCCATGAATGCTTGGTGAGGTCATCATAGATAATCAGGGCATCTTTGCCGTTGCCCATAAATTCCTCGCCCATGGCGCATCCCGCAAAGCAGGAAAGATATTGTAAAGGCGCTGCATCTGCGGAGTTAGCTGCCACCACAATGGTGTGATCCATAGCGCCGTATTTTTCTAGTGTCCCAACCACCTGGGCTACTTTGGAAGCTTTTTGCCCAATGGCAACATAGATGCAGATCAGGTCCCCGCCTTTCTGATTGATAATGGCATCAATGGCAATAGCGGATTTGCCTGTAGCACGGTCTCCAATGATCAATTCTCGCTGGCCACGCCCGATCGGTACCATGGCATCAACTGTTTTAATTCCGGTCTGCATCGGAGTATTAACTGCGCTTCTGTACACAATGCTGGGAGCAACACGCTCTACGGGGCGGGTCTTTTGAGCATTTATCGGGCCCTTATTATCAAGGGGTTTACCAAGGGGATCTACAACTCTACCGATCAGCTCCGATCCGACCGGCACCTCGATGATACGTCCGGTACAGCGTACCTCGTCGCCTTCTTTGATCTTTTGAAAATCACCGAAGATGGCCGCACCTACGTTGTCCTCTTCAAGGTTAAGCGCCAGCCCAATGATGTTCTCGGGGAATTCGAGCAACTCCATCGACTTTGCCCCGGCCAGTCCGTGGATACGGGCAATACCGTCACCGACCGAAACCACCGTTCCTACGTCCACTACGCTTACCGTAGCGCCAAACTGCTCAATCTGCTGCTTGATTATTGACGCAATTTCCTGTGCCCTTGTTGCCATTGGCCTTACCTCCGATATCTACCCTTTTCTCTAAAAAACTATGCATGTGCCCACTTTCTATACGGTCTGTTGAGCTATATTCTGTTTCAGTTTCTGTAATTGATTGCGAATGCTCGCATCGATTACATGGTCGCCAACTCTGGCTACAAATCCGCCTATGATATCCGGGGAAACTTTTTTGCTTATTTTGATTTCGCTACTGGTTAGCTGGGCAAGTTGATTTTTCACTTTTAATTCTGTGCTGAAATCCATCTCAACTGCCGTTGTTACTTCGGCGTGTTCTATTCCGTTATGCCGGTCCATCAGAATTCCATATTCCTGAGATATCTGTGGCATTATCTTAACCAGATTCTTTTGAATCAACAACTTTGCCAAATTGAGCGCCATACCGTCGATTCCTGTCAGGTTACTGGCAACAACTTTGGCTTTGTCCTCAAATCGAATTTTAGGGCTTTCCAGTACCGGCAGGAGTTCTGCATCGCCTAAGACCTCGGCCAATAAATCCAGATCGGAGCGCCACTTATCCAGAGCGCCCTTCTCCAAGGCGATCTCGAAAACCGCCTGCGCATGTCTTCTAGCTGCAATCTCTCCAGCCATTATTCTCTCTTACTCTTTAAAGCTGCTTGCCCGAAGCACTTCATCAATTACTTTGCGGTGCTTTTCGGCATCCAGTTCCTCGTTGATCACTTTGCCTGCCGCAAATATGGCGATATCGGCAAACTCTTTACGAAGTTCGCTGATAGCTCGATCCTTCTCCAGAAGTATCTCGGCCCGAGCCCGCTCAAGTAAGACATCAGCGTCTTTTTTGGCTTGAGCCATATCCTCTTCGCGATGCTTGTCCGCTATCTCTTTTGCCTGAGCAATCAGTATCTGTCCTTCTTTGCGTGCTTCTGCAAGAGCTTCTTTAGCCTCCACATCTATATCCGCCGCACGGTGCTCTGCTTCCTCCGACTTTTGAAGACCTTCAGCTATCCTGGTCTGCCGCTCTAACATCATTTTCTGGATCGGTTTGTAAGCAAAGGCATAAAGTATGATCAAGAGCAACCCAAAGCTTATGAGCTGCGCCACCAAACCATGCCAGTTAACACCTATATCCTCCACTTCATGGCCTCCTCAAAATATCTGCCTTTGTGACGCTGTTTTAGCTGCCAGCTACCATGCTTAGAATAATTGCCACAATAAGACAATAGATGGCCACTGCTTCAGCAAACGCAATAGACAAAATCATATTTGTTGCGATGGGCCCGCGTGCCTCAGGGTTGCGGCCTATGGCTTCCATAGCGCCTCGTCCAAGTATGCCAATTCCAATCCCGGGTCCTATGGCGCCAATCATGGCAATTCCCGCACCAAGCATTCTCGCCGCATCTATATCCATTTTGTTCCTCCTTTTTCCCGTGCAACCGGATTTCGTATTTTCTTATTCGTGCTCTGCGGTTGTAGCGATCACGCTGAACACCAGAGTTAATCCCGCAAAGATAAGTGCCTGAACAAATCCAAAGAGTGCCTCAAGACCATAGAATGGCACTCCCCCTATCCAGGGAATGAGATAGAGAATGATGAGCAACAGGATCGCTCCCGCCAGCATATTGCCAAATAGTCGAAAGGTCAAGCTGACGATCTGAATGCACCGGCTGAGGAATTCCAGGAATCCCACAAATATGTCAACACCTCCCATAAAGAAGGCCATCGGGGCAGATTTGAAATCGCCCCTGCTCATCAGCTTGAATCCTTCGCCTAAATTCTCCAGTTTAATAAATTGCCTGGAATATTTCCTAACCCCGATCATTCTAATTGCCCAGTAGGTCCACGAGGCAAAAGCGATCAAAGCCAGCGCCAGCGGGAAATTAATATCACTGCTGGCCTTGCGTAACAATGGTTCATGTACTACCCAGCCGGTATATGAGCCGGCAAATGCTCCCGTAAAATGTTCCCTGGCACCATCTCCTATGGTATCGAAGCCGGGAATGAGCGAAATAAAGGCAGCCCCGATCACATACAGAAAGATTGTGGCAAAAAGCGGGAAGAATTTTGGGGTATTCTCTTTACCGGCTGCTTCTTCTGCAAAGTTGTACAGGCTTTCGTATATCCACTCCACCACATTCTGAAGGCCGGTGGGCATCATCTTCATCCGTCGCGTGCCCAAAATAAAAATAGCTAGGAGTACTACGATAGTAATCCATGAAGCTATAAGTGTATTGGTGATTGGGAAACCAGCAATCTGGCAAACCTGCTCCGCACCCAGTTCGACATGCGGTTTAGGAACAGGGAAGTAAAGCAGTCCTACAATCACTGCACCCAGCACAGCCACGATACCCACTATTGCTTTAAGAATATCTCCTGCTCGCAACGTTCTATTCCTTACCGTTCTTGTCCTGAAGGATTTGAGTCAACATCCTGTACATTCCATAAAAAGCCACTATTATTCCCAAGCCTAACCCGAGTAAGGTAAACAGCGGATCAGACTCAATTCTCCCATCCAGCCAAATCCCCCCAAAGGTGCCGAGTGCTATACACCCACCCACATACCATCCAACTCCTGTTAAACGGGAAGCCAGTATCCATCTGTTCATCTCAATAACCACTTGTTAACTTTATCATAGGTTTAAGGAGTGTCAACAGGCAATCTTGCATTTTAACTAAGGGAAACGCCAATAAGCCCGTTAACCCGAGGAGAATGAATCAATAAAAGAGGCCTTGATCGCGAAATGGAACAAGGCCCCTTTGAACAATCAATTTACCCTTCACCTTACCCGGAATTCTCGTCGAGCCCTCCCATATCAAGAGTATCGATGAAATCCGTATAAGCCGAAAGGCTCCTTAATTCTTCCTCAGTGGGCTCTCTTGCTTCGTCGCTGCTCTGCGGTATAGGTTTCCCTGTTTCGCTATCTAGAAGGATACCCGCCCGATCTAATACAGCTTCCTCAACATAGATAGGGGCTTCAGCGCGAATAGCAACAGCCATAGCATCGCTGGGCCGGGAATCCAGTTCTATCTGCGCGCCGTTCACATTGAGAATCAGCCGGGCATAAAAAGTATCGTTCTGAAGATCGCTTACCACAACGGAGTTTACAGTAGCTCCCAGAGTGCCGATACTGGTAAATAACAGATCGTGAGTAAGCGGGCGTGGAGGCTCCACTCCCTGCAGCTTGATGGCGATAGCATCAGCTTCGGCGGGGCCAATCCAAATAGGCAGAAAACGTTCGGCATCCTTTTCCTTGAGGATTACCACGCGCTGATAATTCATCATACTCACACGTATGCTATCGATGCTCATCTCAATCATGTACCATGCCTCCAAAAACCCTGCATACGAATTCTAAAACACCTGCTCCCCCATGTCAACAAAAACACGTGGCCACCCGACTGTATAACAGGCAAATTTAGCACAACAAAAAGTGGGAACAATTTATACGTTCAGCGGAAATGAAGTTCAGCTCATTTTCACCATTGCAAATAATTGAACATTTTCAAAATGGAACGAATTGATCGCAGGTTCAGTTCTCAAAATAAGGATCAATATCAATCAAATCCGCTCCCGACAGGTGGATCGATTTACTCAGATCTGACCAGTCTGCGTGAACATAATATCCCTGATCCCTCCCAATTTTGAGGATGTCACCTATGAGTGGGCTTTTATGCAAGTATGCAGTGGATTTGTCCGGACCCAGGTGCAACACAAGAACAGGGACATTTTCATAATTTTCTATCACATCTTGGATTAATGTCAAATCGATTTCATTCGAAGGAACCCCTACTGCTTCAGAGGCGCCATAGATGTTATCCACTGGTTCTCGCCAGATGATAAAATTCCATCCCGGACTCAATTGCAGGGAAGCGAAAACAATGTCTTGCTCCGCATAAATCCAGTATCCCTTGTCAGGTTGCAGGCAGGTCAGGTTTTGAGTGTGGGGACCCTTTCTTATGCGCTGTTGGCCGTCTTTAAGATCGGTCACATATATTATCTCTCCCGGCAGTAAAATGGATGTTTTTTTCGGTGTGATAGATGGTGATAGCGCGGGTTGTGAAATAATAGAGCCGCCGTTATCTGTTGTTTTTGGTGGCTGATCGTCGGAGGTGGTTGTGTGAGTTGGTTTTGGAGTGATGGTAGTAATTTCAAGGTCAATGTTTTTTTCCGGGTTCATCTGGTAAGTAACTGTTCTGGCCTTGGTATCGTTAACCATCAGGATCACATCCTTGTTGGCATATTCGCTGCCGAGATCGATTGAATACCGGGAACCGATGGTCCTGACCGATTTTACTTCAGTTGAGCCGATAATGGCTTTGATTACCGTGCCATCGGGAACAGGTTCCCCGTTTACGGTGACCGTGCCCTGGAACTGGCGGGATAGCTCAGTTGCTGGCTTGCTGGAAGTCGGCCGTGAAATACCGGTGTCCCTGGATTCGACGATTTTTTGGCGTAGCAGACTGGCCAGGTGTTTGCGAATGGCCGGAGGGTCCTGATCGAGCAGGCCCAGGTTTTTTGCCAGTGTCGGCAGCATATCAGGTTTTATGGCCGGGATTTCGATGGTGTTATTAATCTTCGCTTTTAGGGTGGTGACAAATGCCCCGGATTTGCCTTCCGCATCTCTGCCAATATAAGCGGTTTTGATTTCTCCCTCGGATACTTTGCATAGGGTGATTCCCTCCGGACTTACAATAACCTGATAGATGGTTCCCCAGGCGCCAGCAATCGTGTTTGCGGTACTCACTTTGTGGCTCGACCGTCCGGTGAAAAGGTCGCCTACTTTGTTGAGAACATTTCCCACATCGAGTTGAAGTTCTACACTGGCATAAGCATCAGTCCCCTTGCCGGTAACTTCAGAACGCACAATTTCCACTTTACTTGGGCCCTCAAGCACGCTGATGCTACCTTCGAAAAAGCGAATTATGGCTGTTGTCCCGTCTTTAATTTCCAGTAAATCTCCCGGATACAGATTAATTCGGTCATATCCATAGGTCGATTCGCCATCTCTTTCAATAATCACTTCCCCTTCTGTGAATCTCAGTATTGCCGGGATTGTGAAAGTGCCGCCTTGTGCCGGGTTTTTCCATTCAGGAGGAGTTTCTTCCAGACCAGTGGTGTCTGGCGGCATTGCGGGCAATTCTTCCTGTGGAACGGTGGAAATAATGACTTCTTCGATGCCGGATGCAACAGGGGGAGCGCTCTCACTTTCTCCAGAATCGGAGAAAGGGGAGATCACAAAGATGATAACAATAGCGGCGATTGCTAAAATGCCTATCAAACTTGCTACGATGAAAAGCCGATTGCGATCGGGTCCGGTTTCTTTCTCTTTCATATTGTAGGTTTTTCCTTTAGTTTGTATTATTGCACGTTTTGCTCAAGGTGATGATATTCGATCAGAACATGTGTCATGATGTCCTCTCGATGTTCTGCAATCGCAAGTACTCACAGTTTGCCATTTTGTATGTAAATGGTCAAGTGTTCTTTCTGGAATAGACGAATAGCGCATGAACC
>CAZJQZ010000033.1:0-20553 GCA_964548045.1 uncultured Dehalococcoidia bacterium
TACAACTATTCTGCGAATTACGAAATGCACCTTGGAAATAGAAAAAGTTCTCATCATTGATGATGATGAAAGCTTTGGCTGGCTGGTGGATAAGATTTTGAGGAGAGAGGGGTTCAGTACCTCCTGGGCTTCCAGCGGAGACGAGGCTATAAAATTGCTTAAAGAGGTGCCCGATTGTCTGCTGCTGCTGGACTATGAATTAGGGGATATGACCGGTATCAGTCTAATCGAATATCTGCATGAAGCAGGTTGCAATGTCCCTTTTATTTTAATGACTGCGTGTGGAAGCGAGAAGGTTGCGACGGAAGTAATGAGACTTGGCGCCAGCGATTATCTGGCCAAGGACGATGATTTCAAGGAAACACTTCCCAGGGTAGTGAAAAGGGTAATTACCCAGATAAATACTGCCAGAGAATTGAGCCGGGCCGAAGCCAGATTAACGGAAAGTGAAAGGCGCTTTCGCAGTATCAGCGAACTTTTTCCGTTTCCTGTGTGGATTTGTACTGTGGGAGGAGAGACGGAATATCTCAATCCTCAATTCACCAGGCTTTTCGGCTACACTATCGAAGATGTCCCCTCAATTTGGGACTGGTTTGAACTTGCTTCTCCGGCTGGTTCTGGCCGCAAAAATGCTTCAGATGAGTGGAAAGTTAACGATAGCTCGTTTGCTGCAGGAGAAGAAGTAAAGAGGAAATTAGATGTGATATGTAAGGACGGGACCGCCAAAATTGTTACTGTCAGATTTCTGCAAATGGAAGATGGCAAAAGCTATATGGTATTTCACGATATCACTGAATCGGAGCAAATGCGGAAGAAGCTGCAGGAAATGAACGACGAGCTTCAAACAACACTGGATGAATTGCAATCCAGCCAGTCACAGCTTTTGCAGGCGACTAAGCTGGCAGCTATCGGGGAACTTGTCTCAGGGGTTGCGCATGAACTGAATAATCCACTGTCTGCAATATCGATGCATTCGGAGTTGCTGGAAGGTAAGGTTGAAGATGAGAACTCGAGAAATCATCTGGAAATTATCAACTCGCAGGTTGAGAGGGCTATCGCAATAGTGAAGAATTTACTTTCATTTGCGCGCAATCACGAGCCAGCCAAAGAGGCGGTTTCGATAAATGATGCCGTTCAAAGCAGCGTTGCGTTGCGTGCGTATGATTTAAATTTGGATGATATAAAAGTAACGCTTGAACTTGATGCTGATCTGCCTATGGTGATGGCCGATTTGCATCAATTGCAGCAGGTTTTTTTGAATCTTACTAATAATGCTGCTCAATCTATGCGAGATGCACATGGAAAGGGTGAGCTTGTCATCCAATCGAAAATGGCCGGGGAAATGATACAAGTTTCATTTTCAGATGATGGAGCCGGGATTTTCGATGACAAACTTGAAAAGATATTCGATCCCTTCTTCACGACGAAAGATGTTGGCAAAGGTACTGGCCTGGGGTTGAGCATCTGTTATGGAATTATCGAGGAGCATGGTGGCTGCATTAGAGTAGAAAGCAAATTGGGGGAGGGGGCGAAATTTACAGTAGAGTTGCCTGTTGTGCATGAATCAATCACTGTAGAATAGTGATCTGTGAAATGCCGGTTCCTGTAGACCTCAAGCCTATTCACTTCCAATGGGTTCGAGCCTGATCGTTCCCGAATCTTCAATCCATTTTTGCGTTTGGCACTTCCTTCACTGTAAAGCTCAGCAAATACGCAGTGGCGAACGAAGCCAGAACAGTCAGGATGGTCAGAATCACCACATATTTCCATCCGAAACAGGCGATAATCAATGGTAACAGGAAGGGCTTGACAGCGCGATTACAAAGGAACAAGGCTATCGGAAAGTTCCCGGCCCCTTTTTCTCTCAAATCTTTCAGCAGCGGATACCATGCATAAATCGGTCCCACGGAGATAATCCCTGCCAGGGTCGCGATGAACATGCCTCTGAATCCGGCATTTCTGCCTAGGAATCGGACAATTTGCGCAGGTTTTACCAGATAATTTATGGCCAGCATTGAACCGAAGACCAGCGCCATTGGGAAGGCTATACTTCGGAAAATGTGACCGCTACTCCTGAGGGCCTGAGATGCATCATCCGATTCGATGATGAAGAGTACGGCATAAATCAGCAGCACAACAATGAGAAAAAGCCATGTCCGTGGAATGCGGTTTATCGCGCCGAACTTTCCAATACTTTCGTTGTCCATCGATATTTAACCTTCAATCAGTTCGAGTATTGCTACCGTTAAAATGGCGGTCGGTATGGTCATGATTAGTGCAAGTCCGTTTCTGGACAGTGCAAATCCCCTGCCCAAGGCTACAATTTCAGCAGGCAATTGCACCAGTCCAACACTCACCCAGGCAAGAATGAAAGCGGTGACGGCATACAGACTCACGTCATAATTGAGCAACTCGTCACCGATGACGTAGCTGTTGACCGGATTACCGGCAAACAGGCTCCCGAAGCCAGCTCCCAAAAGGGTATCCAGCACAGAATGGCCAGAAAAAATAGCGGCAATGGAATCTTTGGATATCAGAGCGTTGAACAGCCCGATAAGCAGCACTACCCCAGCAAGCATAGGCAGCATGTTAACAAACTGTTTGAGAGTATTTCGGAGTGCGCCAGCGAATACGGTGCCATCAACTATTTGGCTGGCTTTCGAGACTCTCAGCGGTTGCTCAAGCGTTTTCTCCCCGAGTAGTTTGTACCGCTCTACTTCTTCTCTCACCGTACCGGTCAAATTGGAGATCACATTGATTCCAGAGGTTTTGAGATGCCTTTCAGCCACAGGGCTGCAATAACCGGTCAGAACCGCTTCGACCTCCCGGCTGACCGCAAGCACCACCGCTTTCATGCCGGCACCCTGCTCGCCTGAAGCGCCGGGATTCGGGATTGCTTCAAAAGCCATCGTCTCGGTATCGAGGATGATCAAGTAAGGTGATATTCCAAATCTATCCCCAATACGGGACTCCAGATTTGGGCCTGCTGCGGAAATTGCGATTATCATGTGCTTATTCCCTCTTTGTGCATCCGGGGCGGGCAAGGTGCCCGGTCTTCGCTACACAGGGAGATCAGGGGGTATTTGCCTGGCGGCAGATATCAGCCAGTCAGTTCGTCTGCTGTTTGTCCTTCTCTGCTTCGAGCAATTCGATCTGGCGTTGCAATCTTCTGTGCTTCAGGTGCAGGAAAAACACATATCCGAAAACAGCAACCCAGATAACCGTATATGCCGCAAAGAGGTAATTCAAATTATCCATAGCTATTCCTTTCGCGGATTTAACCGCGCATCCTCCTGTGCGAGGCGCTTGATCTGCATCTCCATTTTCACTAATGAAATACTTCGAACCAGCAGGAGAATATACAAAACGGTGAAGGCAGCGATACTTACCAGCAGTGTCACCAGCATCGAGGTGCCCAGATCACTGACCAGTTCCGGCGGATGATGGGTTTGCCATAGGTGAATGGATAAGTAGACAATGGGCACATTTACGAAGGCAACGATACCCAGCACCGCAGCAAATCTGGCCCCTCTGGATTCCTCAACAGCGTAGCTGCGAACCAGCAAATAAGCTATATAAGTGAACCACAGGACAAGAGTCGCTGTCAGGCGGGGGTCCCATGTCCACCATACTCCCCAGGCCGGTCTGGCCCAGATGGGCCCCGTAATCAGGACCAGTGTAGTAAACAGAACTCCAAGCCCAGCGGAAGACCGGGCAATGATATCCCATTTGATAGCCCGCTTCCAGAGATACAGTATACTGCACACGAAAACCACGAAGAATGCCAGGAAGGCAACCCATGCTATTGCCACATGAAAATAAAATATCCGCTGGGTATCGCCCATGGTTTTTTCAGTGGGTGCGTATATGAATACCAGATAGAGGGCCACCACCATCAGGGCAAGGCCAAGTCCAAACAGCGCATTGTATCGCAAAGTATTTTTTCCTTTTACCGGCAAAATCCGATCGCTATTCCTCAATGACAAATTCAAAGACCAATGCTGATATTACCAGAAAGATGACGTCAAAGGCTATTATTATCTGTAGCCAGGTCCATAGCTCTCCCCAGGGTTCACCATCGAGAATCAGCCCGGTTGCCTTCACAGCAGCGATAATTACCGGAATGACGATGGGCAGGAAGAGTACTGGTAGCATTATTTCTCGCGCTCTGGTATTTGCCGCCATTGCCGAAAAAAGTGTGCCCACAGATACAAATCCCAGTGTTGCCAGTACGATGATCAGGGCTAGACCGGGCAACAAAATAGGCAGGTTGTAAAGGGCCAGGAAGATCGGTGTAATGATGGCCTCGACGACCAGCATAAATATAAGGCTGCCGATCAACTTGCCCCAGTAGATGACGTGCCGTTCGACCGGACAGAGCATCAAGCCTTCAAGGCACGAATTTTCCTTCTCCGCGGCGAAGATGTGGTTCAGTCCCAGCACTCCGGCGAAAGTGAAGCTCACCCATAGAATGCCGGGGGCAACCAGTCCGATGGCAGCCTCGTCGGATTGAAAAGCAAAATTGAAGATCACCACCACCAGCAGGCAGAAAACAAGCACGGAGCCCCCGATTTCCTTGCTGCGGATTTCCGAGATAATGTCTTTCCAGACGATGGCGATGATCTTGACATAATCCTTCATGCGCTCATCCCTGTGCATCGGTTGTAGGTTTGCCGAAAACCGGCTGCATCTATCTCCTGTCTGGATGCCTGATAAACGACCTTGCCTTCGTGTAGGATTATCACTTCGTCGGAAAGCTCGATCCCCCGTTCCAGATTATGGGTTGTCATCACCACCGTCCGCTCGCCGGAGTTAATGGTCTCTAGAATATCGCTCATTACTTCGGTGGCACGCGGGTCAAGTCCGGCCTCCGGTTCGTCAAGGAGCAGGACCGAGGGGTTGTGGAGCACTGCCCGGGCCATGCTTATCCTGCGCTGCATGCCATGTGATAGAGTCCCCACCCGGTCGTGAAGGCGGGACGAAAGCTGTACCTGCGATACAACCTCTCTTATTCGATTTTCAATATCTGAAACCCCGTACATCTTGCCGTAGAATCTCAGATTTTCACTCACAGTCAGATTGTTATAAAGGAAAGTTGAGTGGCTGACCACTCCCAGCTTGCTTCTGATTTGTTCGGGGGAGTGCCGTGTATCAATGCCATCGATCAGTGTGGTGCCGCTCGACGGTTTGGATATGGTGGAGAGAATTTTGATGAGAGTTGTCTTACCGGCCCCGTTGGGGCCGAAGATAGTTAGACGGCTGCCTTTTCTGGTTTTAAGATTAACATCCAGCAATGCATGGCGGATTCCGAACGATTTGCTGAGTCCGCTGGCCTCAATGGCCCATGCGTCAGGCGAAGTTTCGTTCCCCCCCATTTTTACTGCTGGTGACGTTTCAGTTCCAGCAATTGAGCCTTTTTCTCTGCTCGTGCCTGCTGGTACAAGTCCTCGTCGATAGCCCCCTGCTCAAATTCATCATCAAGTTGAGCAATATCGCGTAACAGCTGTTGCTCATGAGCTTGCACTTCCGCGTGATTATGTTGCGATGTTGTTCGAACAAGCGATCGTTTCTTTCCCAGCTTTAATAGAAACACAACAATGGCAACCACAAACAACCCTGCAATCATCCAGAGACTCAAAGAAGCCCAGTTGATCTTTGCTTCAGAAGGCGAGATGGTGATATGCAGAGTTTCGCCACCGGAAAGGTTTTCAGATATGAGTTGAATGTATTGCTCCCCGCTTTGAGTATCGACTGGCGCTGCGGCTGTCATCCGGCTGCTGGTAACTTCGACATCATTGCTTTGTACCATGACTCTTAAAGTGTCTATCGGATAATGGATATGGAATGGAATCGTGCAATCCCTGGGGTCAGGCGCGGGCATTTTGTACGAATAATCCAATTGTCGATCACCCGGGGGAAACGGCAGGGGATCCGCAAAAGTATTATTGCCCAGAGATATGTAATTCTCAAAGAATTCCATGCCGGCCTCTGCCTGATCGGGGAGCGAGAAGATCAAAATTGCATTGTTATCTTGAGTAGATTGATCCTCATTCCCTATATAAGTTCTATCCCCGTAGTTGGAGAAACTGAAGGAATCCGATATATCGAGGCGGCCCTCTTCAAAAACTATTATTCTGTGGGCATGTGTAATCTTGATAAACTCATCGCTGGTGGTCGGTTCACAGACATTGACAACGGCGGATTCGATTGTTTCTCCATCTCCAAAAACGGTCCATTCGCCTGCGTAATAGTTAACACCCGCGTAGTTAATGTGCATCATATATTCATAGCCGGGTTTTGTTGAGACAGCGGCGAACTGGAACTTGCCTTCATTGTCGGTTTCGGTGGTTTTGGTTTCCACCAGATCGCCATCTTGATAAATAAGCATGGATACCTGTTTGCCAGCTTCAATTCCTCTGCCTTCGGTTCCATTAACAACTTCGCCATTTATTACTCCACCGGGAGATTCCTGCGCTGTGGCTATCTGCGGAGCAAGGAAAACAAAGAGGACAATTAATAGATTACCAATTATTTGCTTCATAACATCTCGCTTAAATTTGCTTACTATTATGTGGTCAAATGAGGCCTGCTCCGCAATTCAGGCAAACATTAGTCGCTGCCTGCCCTTCCCTCGCTGTCCTGACGCAGTTCTCTGATCTGTCGCTCAATTTCATCTTCCAGTCCGGCATCCGCCGAAGGACCGTTTGTTCCCTTCAGAAAAGGATAGCCAATAATGACAGCGGCAATCACTCCCAATATGATACCAATAGCAACGATCATTTTCCATCCACCTCGGTTTTTAGCTTGCGTTTCCGGTCCGGCCAGAAAGAGATCATTCCTCCCAACAGCAGGAAGCCTCCCCCGATCCACATCCACACAACCAGCGGATTCACCAGAACCCTGAAGAGAGCGGATTTGTCATTCGGGTCATAGCTGGTCCAGAGCAGCGAAACAAAAACATCTTCCGCCGGGGTTGTCCGAACAGCCGATTCCGCAAACGAATCATGAGCAGCGAACCAGTAATTAAACTCCGGGTGCATGGTAGCAATTGCATTGCCGCCTTTGTACAACGAAACAGTCCCAATAGCGCTACGTTTTAAATCGGTTTCCTCCAGGATCAGGGAATCATAGGTCAGTTCGTATTCTCCGGCACTTATCGAATTGCCGATATTCAACGCCGCCGTTGTTTCAATCGCATAGAAGGATGAGCCGATTATCCCAAGTGTTATCAGGATAATCCCTGTGTGAGCTACAAACCCGCCGTAGCGGGGCCGGTTGTTCCCGATGAGGGCGAAAAATGCCTGAAAGTAATTTTCGCTTCTGATTCGATGGCGAGACATTGTACCCCGGATCAATTCAAGACACATAGCGAAAAGCGGGAATCCGCATACCAGGGCCGCAATGGAATACCAGTTGCCGATGCCTGAAATGAGGATGGCTATGGCAGCAACCGCAGCAGGAACCAATGTGTACAGCAAGTTCCGCACTGTCAGATTCCAGGACGATTTTCTCCATCCCAGCAGGGGCCCGAACCCCATGAAGAACACTATGAAAAGCATGATTGGCCCGCAAGCCCAGTCATAATAGCTGCGTTCTATTGTGACATCGTTTTCGCCCAATCGTCCGGCTATTTCAGGGTAAACCATCCCGGAAACGATAACGAGCACTAGGGCAACGAAGACAATGTTGCTAATGAGGAAGGCGCCTTCTCTGGAAATCAGCGGTAATGGCTTCTCTTCTTTTTCAAAATATCCGTAGCGGATGCAGAGCAATCCAACAGAACCTGCCAGGGTTATCAGAATGGCGGATAGAATGTACGGCACGTACGAAGAGGCGTAAAACCCGTGCAGTTGGGACTCTATGCCGCCATGGGTAACAAAGGGGCTGAGCAGGATAAAAACAAAGGTAGCTATAGCCAGGGCAAAGCTCCAAGTGTGAAGATAATTTCTTTTCCTTCGCAACGCGATTGAATGCAGGAAGGCTGTTGCCAGCAGCCACGGCATCAGTCCGGCGTTTTCCACGGAATCCCATGCCCAGTATCCACCCCAGCCCAGTTCATTGTATGACCACCACATTCCGACCAGATTGCCTATCCCCAAAGTGCACCAGGCAAACAGTGTCCAGCGCCTGATAGCGGTGATCCACTCGGTGCCCCTGCCACGCACTATCAGCGTTCCAATAGCAAACGCAAATACGACAGTGAATGCGGCGAAACCAATGTATTGCAATGGCGGGTGAATTATCATCCCAAAATTTTGAAGGAGCGGATTCATCCCGAGACCATGAAGATGAGGGCCTGAATATTTCTCAAATATATTTGTTACCAATACAACCAGTGCAAGGAAAAACGCCAGAATAACCGACATGATAGAAACAGCCCACGGCATGATCTGCCTGTAAGTATCATGTTTTTGCAGGGCGAACACCGCGGCAAACAAGGCAATCAGCCATCCCCAGAAAAACACTGAACCAGCTTTGGAGGAATATATGGCACTGAATGAGTAGAGTGCGGTGAGATCTTTGCTGGCATGTTCCGATACTATCTTGAGACTAAAATCCTTGGTAATAAACGCATAAGCTATGGCCACAAGGGACAGTGTATAGAGAGTAGCGATTACCAGCAAGCCGTTCCGGGCGCTAGTGGCGAAAGCACGGGAACCACTTCGGGCAGCCATAGCTGAGGCAAATACAGTGTAGATTGTTGCTATGTAAGCTAGAATCAGGGCAACATGACCAAAATCTGCCATTTATATTCTCATTTCATCACTTTCTGTTTGATGGTGATCTACTTATGCAAAAAATGGAGCCAAGGTGAACCAGTGGTTCATAAAAAACAACATATAAACAATATCTGCTCAGTAATTCCGTGTTACTCTGTCTGAAATGGTTGACACTCACCCAGCGTTATTGTATCATGAGCTAGATGAAAGTGGTATGTCGGAGTATTCACAATGTAGGTGTTTGGGTGGTTAGGGTGGGCTGCTGCTTTCCCTAAATACCTTGATAGTTGGCAGAAAATCAGTCAAGAGAAACTGCCAGTTGAACTAGGAAAAAAATCGCAAGATTCAAAGGAGGAGTAAGTAATATGCAGAAAAGCGAATGGAAAAAAATAGGTATCATAATCACAATAGCCCTGATACTTGTAGCTTTACCTCTGATTACAGCCTGTGGCGGCGATGATGACGAGACGCAGCCAACAGCAACCGAGACTCAGCCGACAGCGACTGAAACACAACCGACAGCGACCGAAACCCAGCCGACAGCAACTGAAACCCAGCCAACCGCAACCGAAACTGAACCGGTGGAAGTATCTGAGTTTGATGTAATCAAAGCTGCGGTTGCTGATAATTGTGCCGCAGGGCCAAAGTACATCACGAATGCCGACCTTAATGATCTGATTGGTGAGGGTGATGCGCCCACGATTGTCAGCGTCAGAAGTGCGGATGCCTATGATGTGGGACATATTCCGGGTTCAACAAATGTTGCTTTTGGAGACCTTACCTCTTTGCCAGTAGATGAAGAACTCGTAGTATATTGCTTTACCGGCCAGACGGCTGGCTTTGCTACAGGGATGCTCAATGTGCTGGGTTATGACGCTAAGAGTCTAAAGCACGGAATGAGTTCCTGGACAGCCAATCCTGATATTTACGTAAAACGATTCAATGCCGAGGCGCACCAGAGCGATTTCGCAGTTGAGACCGAAGCCAATGAGGCCACAGAAACCTATGCTTATCCGGAGATAGATAATACAACTTCCGGTGACGATGCTGAAATTTTGCAGGCTGCCGCTGCGAGTGTTTCCGCCGCATATATCACAGCCAGCGATTTGAATGACATGATCGCCGATGAGCCATTTATCATTAGCTTGCGCAGTGCCGAGCACTACGCTGCCGGGCATATCCCCGGAGCGGTCAATATTGGATTTGGTGCGCTGGCTGATAATCTGGACAAGCTGCCTGCTGACGAGACGATTGTTGTCTATTGTTACACAGGTCAAACGGCGGCGCAGGCAACAGCAATGCTGCAAATGCTTGGGTACGATGCAAAAAGTTTGAAGTTCGGGATGTGTTCATGGACTCAGGACGAAGCTGTTCACATGAACAAGTGCTTTAATCCTGATAGCTCAGTTATGGATCTGGCAGTCGAATAAAAATATTTTTTTGAAGATTAACCAAAAACCCGTGCAAGAGACTAAAAGCTTTTGCACGGGTTGATGAGTATACAACAAATCAGGCAAGCGAGGCAGGTATGAGAAAGTTAGTGATATTGTTCGTAGGATTGCTGTTCATTGTTGCTCTGGTGGCAATTGGATGTATCGATGATTCAGTCGATCCCTCGCCTATAGCAGCAGTATCGGGCACTCCCACCGCGACAGCGCTTTCCGGGTGTGAAACTTGTCATACAGACAAAGCCCTGCTCAAAGAGCTGGCCGTGGAACCACCTGAGGAAGAAGAGGGAGAAGGCGGTGGTGGCTGAGGTGGCGAAGCGCCTCCGTTGGAGGCATGGGAAAAGGTTCTCGCTAATGATAAGGATTTCCAGGCAAGCGTACATGCACAGGTTGGATGTGTGCTCTGCCATGGTGGTAATGCTGACGTAGAGGAGATGAACGAGGATGGAATGAATGCCGCCCACGAGGGCGTTATTAGAGATCCTTCCAATTTGACCTGCGGCAGTTGCCATAAGACAATAGCGGAACAAAATGAGACCAGCTTTCACACTACCCTAGCAGGTATGAAGAATGGGCTGATAGCAAGAGGCGGCGATTTCTCAGAAGGTTCGGAACTTGCACAGGATTTCGACAGGCATTGCAATTCCTGTCATACCACTTGCGGTCAGTGCCATGTCAGCATCCCAACGTCGGCTGGGGGTGGATTAACCTCAGGACACGAATTCAAGAGTCCTCCGAAAATGAAGGATAATTGTATCACCTGTCATGGCGCTCGCGCGGGCAACGAATTTATGGGTAGTTATGAAGGGGTCCCAGCGGATGTGCACCGGACAAAAGGAATGCAGTGTTCCAGTTGCCATGGCGACGAAGTTCATTACTCGATCGGTGATGCCCAAACGCGATATCAGACAACCAGTGGGCCAAGCTGTGATGACTCCGGTTGCCACGAAGATGTTTTGACCAATACTGAAGGAAATCCTCAGCATGAACAACACATTGGTGATCTTTCCTGCTATGTTTGCCATGCTGTAGAATATAAGGGGTGCTACAATTGCCATGCGAGCCTTGATGAAGATGGAGAACCTGTCTTCACTACCGAAAAGGCAGAAATGGAATTTAAGATTGGGCTCAATCCGGTAAGCTCCAGCGAAATACCGGCCAAGTATGTGGTGCTGCGGCACATTCCTGTTAATACCGATCTGTTTGCCTTTTATGGCGATAACCTGTTGCCGGAATTCGATAATGTGCCTACGTGGAAATATGCTACTCCACATAATATCCAGTTACATACGCCGCAAAACGAAAGCTGCGAATCCTGCCATGGTAATGCAGATTTGTTCCTGACGGAAAAAGATATCCCTGAAGACGAAATGGGCGCTAATCAAGGCGTGATAGTAGAGGAAATACCTGATCCTGAATGGTAACGGGCCAAAAGATAGGATTTTGAGAGGCAGAGTTATGGAGTTAACAAGAAGAGACTTTGTTAAAGGTTCAGCCGGGGCAGCGGCAGGCATAGCATTATTAAAGCCGTTGGAACTCGGGAAAAAAGGCAACGGTGCTCAACAGTTCGATAACCTGTCCGAGGTTGCGATGCTTATTGACGTTTCCAAGTGCATTGGTTGCTGGATGTGCTATCTTGCGTGCAAACGCGCTAACGGATTGCCGGAAGTAGAACAACTCCCTGATCCTGATAATCCGCCAGAACTTGCTCCGGCTACATGGACAACGCTATTCACCAAAAAAGAAAGCGGGGAGTGGCATTTCAGGAAACATGCGTGTATGCATTGCACAGATGCAGCCTGTGTAAAAGTTTGCCCAACAGGTGCCCTGCATTATAACGAGTTGGGATTTGTCCAGTTTGACAGAGATAATTGTTCAGGCTGTGGGTATTGTACCCAAGTTTGTCCGTTTGAAGTCCCTCAGTTGCAGGAGAATAAGGTTAGCGGCGATTGCCAAATGGATAAATGCACATTTTGCATAGATAGATTAAAAAAAGGCATGCAGACTGCCTGTGCTGAAGCTTGCCCGACTGGATCTATCAAGTTCGGCAAGCGCAGTGAGTTGTTGGAAGAGGGACAACAGCGGGTAGCAGAATTGCAGAAGACAAATCCTAAAGCCTGTTTTTATGGCGGCAGCGAACTGGGTGGATTGCACGTAATGTACGTGCTTGAAGATTCTCCTGAGGCAGAGGGTCTGCCAACTGACCCGAAGGTGCCGGCCGCTGCGGCTGTACATGATGTCATTCAGTGGGTTGGAGCCGGAGCAGCGGTGGCGGCTGTGGCTGGTTTTGGGTTGAACTATCTGGTGGCCCGTACGAGGATCGCTAGAGAGGGGAAAGAATGATGGAAGCAAGAACGATTGAGCGTTTCAAAAGGCGAACAGTCTGGTTCCACTGGATACATACAATAGCGTTCCTGGCATTGTTAGTTACCGGTGCAATCCTGTTTTTCCCAAGTTGTGGCGGCCCGGCTGCAGGTGGAGCTACCAGAATAATCCACCGTGTAGCAGTAGTCATCTTTGTAGGCGGAGCCTTGGCATATATCCCGCTCAATCCCAAGATGGCATTACAGTTTGTAAAAGACTGTTTCAGCTTTAACAAGGGAGATTTGGGCTGGATGATGGCAGCGCCGGACTATTATTTTGGGGGACCAGAGGACAAAATGCCCCCGCAGGGTCATGTGAATACCGGGCAGAAGATGTGGCAATTGGTAATTCTTGGTACCGGGGTGATATTTGTGGCTACTGGCGCAATAATGTGGTTTGCCAAAGGCAGCGTATCAGAAAGCGTTTTTCAGTGGTCACTGGTTATCCATGGCCTTGCATTTGTGCTTGTGCTGATTATGCTGTTTGTGCATATCTATCTGGGCGCAATTCACCCAAGGATGACTGAGTCGTTTAAATCGATACTGACCGGTAAGATTTCTCCCACTTATGCCAAGCATCACTATGGCAAGTGGTATGATAGTCTACAGAAATAGAAACCGCAGAAATTTAAAAGAGGAATTAGTTTGAAGCAAAAACTGGAGCGTTATCATCGCTCCAGTTTTTTTATATTTCGAGATGTGGTGACGACAGGTCTTGTTTTAGCATACCCCGGTATGGTATGTGGCAAATCCCGAATTTGATTGCAATTAAGTTTACTAACTAGAGATCGTTCCCGCTACGCACTCTTCCCCAGATAGCAACAGACCTGGCAAGCGAACTAACAGTTGCAGAGCACTCATCAGTTCCGTCGTTGAAGCAAAGCCTCATGTAGTTATTCAGCACCAATGCGCCGACACCGTCAATGGCCGATCGGATAGCTACAAGTTGGGTTATGACGTTTTCACATTCACGTCCCTCATCAACCATTTTTTGAATGCCTCGTACCTGCCCTTCTATTCTTCGCAGCCGTCTGATTACAGTTTCTCTTGTTATATCTTCTTGTGACATGAACGATTCCTCCACGTAACCTCACTAATTATACCCCCCTATTGACAGGATTGGAAGTTGAGCTTATTATGGAGCAAATTAGGTCTAGTTCTTGTAAGCAAGCTTTCTAATCTTTCCAAATCTGAGCGCAAAGAGGAGGTGACTGATGGAATTAAGCCGAAGAGATTTTCTTAAAGTAAGCGGGGCTGGTATGGGGGGATTGGTGATGTTTCGAGGGATTCGTCCCGGGGATGTTCCCAAGACTATCCGGCTGAAGAAGCAGCCCATTGGCGAAACATCCACTATCTGTTGTTACTGCGCTGTTGGTTGCGGAGCGCTCGTGACAGCGACCCCCGACGGAAAACAGGTGCTGAACATTGAGGGAAATCCGGATCATCCGATCAACGAAGGCACACTTTGTTCCAAAGGACAGGCGCTCTCTCAGTTCCACACTGTTGATGGGAAGGACAATCCCTATCGTCTGACCAAGCCGCTCTATCGCGCGCCAGGCTCTTCCGACTGGCAAGAGAAGAGTTGGGATTGGTCCATCGACCAGATCGCAAAGCGGATAAAGAAAACCAGGGACGACAACTGGCTGGAGAAGGTTACGGTTGGTGGCAAACAGTACACCGTGAACCGCACGGATGCAATTGCTAACTTCGGCGGCGGCGAGCTAGACAACGAAGAATGCTATGCTCTGGTCAAAATGGCTCGAGCTCTCGGGCTGGTGTATCTCGAACACTGCGCACGCATATGACACTCCGCTACAGTAGCGGCTCTGGCAGAGTCGTTTGGTAGGGGAGCGATGACCAATCACTGGATCGATATCAGAAACTCGGACCGCATAATGATTATCGGTTCCAATGCAGCGGAGAACCACCCCGTCTCCTTCAAGTGGGTCACAGCAGCTAAAGAGCGCGGAGCAAAACTCATCAATGTTGACCCGCGTTTCACCCGCACATCATCCAAAGCTGATATCTACGCTCCAATGAGGTCGGGATGCGACATAACTTTTATTGGAGGCATGATAAGGTACATACTGGATGATATGCAGAAATCGAGCCCTTCGGAGCGTGTGCAAAAGTACAACATGACATATGTCACGCAGTATACCAATGCCGCTCTGATTATCAACTCGAATTACAAAGGCCCCGCCGATACCGGCACTGGGCTGTTCAGTGGGTATACCGCTTCCACCAATGGTACCCCGGGCAAATTGGGTAAGTATGACAAGTCAACATGGATGTACGCTGATGCCACCACTCCCGCTTCTGATCAGGCACTGGTTAACAATACCTGGACTCGATGGGAAGACCTGGACCCCAAGTGTGTACTCAGGTTATTGTGGGAAAATTTCAAAGACTACACACCGGAAAAAGTGGAGGAGGTCACCGGGTGTCCCAAGTCGACCTTCCTTGAGGTCACGGAAACGTATGCTGAATCCGGAGCGCCTGGCAAAGCCGGTACCATAATGTATGCCATGGGCACCACCCAGCATACATACGGCACGCAGAACATCAGGGGTTATGCCATCCTCCAGCTCTTGCTGGGCAACGTCGGCGTTGCCGGTGGCGGCATAAATGCACTGAGAGGGACCTCCAATGTTCAGGGTTCCACCGATATGTGCCTCCTGTCTCATATTCTCCCCGGTTATCTGGCTGTCCCAACACATACGGATCAAAGCTTGAATGATTACATCGCGAGGGCCAAGGGAGCAAAGGATTTTATCACGCCCCAGGGTCTGGCAGGAGATAAGAGCGCCAGCTGGTGGTGGTACAACGATGACGATCCCAATTACAAGAAGTACATAGTCAGCCTTCTCAAGGCGTGGTATGGAGATAACGCGACCGCAGCTAACGACTTCGGATTCAACTACTTGCCCAGGGTGACAGGTGGTGATGGTTATACTCATATAGAAGTTTTTGAGGCAGCGGCTGCTGGAATAGTGAAGGGCATGATGTGCTGGGGGCAGAACCCGGCGGTGGGCGGTCCCGATTCCGAGGGCGAACGCAAGGCTCTGGAACAACTCGACTGGCTGGTGGTCACCGACCTGTTTGAGACAGAGACGGCAGCCTTCTGGAAACGGGCGGGCGCCAACACCTCGGCAATCGATACGGAGGTATTCATGCTGCCGGCGGCATGTTCCTACGAGAAGCAGGGGAGCATATCCAACAGCGGCCGCTGGGCCCAGTGGCGATGGAAGGCCCTCGAACCTATCGGTGAAGCCAAATCTGATCTGGAAATAATCGATGAACTCATGCTTAAGTTAAAAGAGCTGTATGCCAGTGAGGGCGGCAAATTTTCCGAAGCCATTACCCAGCTTTTCTGGGACTATCGTGAGGGCGCTGCCGAAGCTGACCCCAATATTGCTGCCAGGGAGTTCAACGGGTACGACTGGAACACGGGTGCTGCGCTTACCAGCTTCGGCAAGCTGAAGAGCGATGGTTCCACCTGCTCCGGCAACTGGCTCTATTGCGGTATGTTCGATGCGGATGGAAACAACAAAGCCAAGCAGCACGATCCTGTAGATAGAAGCCTGAACCAGATCGGCCTCTATTCGGGCTGGACATGGTGCTGGCCGATAAACAGACGCATCATTTACAACAGGGCTTCCGTTGACCTCAACGGCGAACCCTGGGACAAGGATAATCCGGTAATAAAATGGACTGGCGCGATAACAAAGTGGGGAGGTGATGTGCCGGATGGCGGATGGGCGCCGATTAATCTCGCTGATGAAGGTTCCAAATTCCTGCCATTTATCATGCACCGCGAGGGTGTGGGCAAGATATGGGGCTACGGTCGGGCTGAGGGTCCGCTACCCGTAGCATACGAGCCCTGGGAAAGTCCCTTGCAGGAGAACCTGATAACGGGTGTTGTTGATACAAGCGCAAAGGGCACACCGGGGTTCAACAATCCCTGTTGCTACGTCGGCGAGTTGAAGATGAACGGCAAGATATGGAATGAGAAGGGAACACCGGATAGATTTCCTTGTGTCGGCATGACCTACAGGCTAACCGAGCACTGGCAGGCAGGGCAAATGACCCGCAATCTCCCCTGGCTGGTTGAGCTCCAACCCAATCCTATAGCAGAGATGGGCGAAGAACTCGCCTCCGAAAGGGGGATCAGGAGCGGCGATACAGTTGAGGTGAGCACGGCCAGAGGCTCGATCGAGGCGGTGGCAATAGTAACGCCGCGCTTCAAAAGGCTGAAAATAGGGACTAAATGGGTAGACCAGATTGGAATACCTTGGCACTGGGGCTACACCGGGCTCTCGACCGGCATCAGCCCTAACGGAAGTAGTGGTAACGTGCTGACTCCTCATGTGGGAGATGCCAATACCACTATACCTGAATACAAGACCTTCCTGTGCAACATAACGAAGGTTAGGGGGTAAGCAAATAATGTCAAAAGCGATACTTTATGATGCTACCAAATGCACAGCCTGCCGGGCATGCCAGGTTGCATGCAAAAACTGGAACGGCCTTGAATCAGAGGAAACCACCAACTGGGGCAGCTATGAAAATCCTAAGGATTTATCGACCCAGACCTGGCTCAAGATGGAGTTCAGGGAAGTGGGCAATAACGGAACTCTGCAATGGCTGTTTACAAGACGAGCCTGCATGCACTGCACAGATGCCGCTTGCGTGAAGGTGTGCCCCACCGGAGCGCTCTACAAACGCACTGACGGATTCGTGGCCATAAATAAGGATAAATGCACTAACTGCGGGTACTGCATAGATGCCTGTCCTTTCAGTATCCCTAAACTCGATGCCAGCCGGGTCAGCGGGCTGGGTGACAGAATCACTAAATGTACTGCCTGCACTACATCGGGCCTGAATCGTATTGATAACGGGTACCTGCCGGCTTGTGTAAAAACCTGCCCTACCGGCGCCCTTGCCTTTGGTGATCGGCGCACGCTGGTGAACACAGCACAAGCCAGAGTAGCAGAACTCGGGGGCAACGCCAGACTATACGGTAAGGATGAACTCGGTGGCTTGCATGTTCTCTATATACTGGCTGATGCTCCTGAAAAGTATGGCCTGCCTGCGGATCCAAAGGTTCCCACTTATACCACCGTCTGGCAGAATGTCCTTAAGCCATTGGGCTACGGCGTAGCAGGTGTGGTAGGATTGGGACTACTTATTAATATTATGGTGGCCAGAGCCAGGATAATCAGTAGAGAGGAGGGAAATTAAGATGCAGGATGTTGAACGTTTCCGAAAACGCGCTATATATCATCACTGGTGGATAGTGGGTTGCTCTTTTCTTCTGGCGGTCACGGGACTGTTCCTCTTCATGGAGACACTTAGCCCCGGAGCCTGGGGAGGGTATAGTCGACTAATTCACCGTATTGCTGGAGGGTGTTTTGTTGGAGGCCCGATCCTGTACTTCCTGCTGAACCCGAAGAGTTCTCTGGAATGGATCAGGGAAGCCTTCACCTGGAACAGGGACGATATCGGATGGCTCAAGGCGGCACCAAGCTATTACTTTGGGGGACCAGAGGAAAACATGCCTCCTCAGGATCGATCAAATACAGGGCAGAAGTTATGGATGCTGGTCGTCATTGTCACTGGACTGGTCTTCGTGGTAACCGGCTTCCTGATGTGGATTTCAGGGGTTTCGGGGATAGCGATCATCCTCCACGATATCGCTTTCATCGTCGCCGGGGCCATGTTCCTGGTTCATTTTTCCCTGGCAGTGTTCCATCCCAGGATGTCGGAGGCTTTGCGGTCGATGACTACGGGCAAATCATCCGTGCATTATGCCAAGAGCCATCATGGTAAGTGGTACAGCAGAGTCATGGCGGGAAGGGAACAATCATAAAGGCTTAAGGATTTGAGCGATGATGGAAGTCAATGACAGGATTCTGGAAAGAATAGAAGAGTGGCGGCAAGAGGAGCATTCTCTACCGGAGATGCTCAAGTTCTATAGGGATTTGCTGAGCGCCCAGGCTGAGGTCAGGACATGCATTTCCTCAGTTGAACCAACATTAAGCAAGGATGAGGTTGCCGCTCAAATAGGACAAGGCATTCCTATATTAAAATGGGATGCCCTGTCCTTCGATTGGCCAACCTTTCAGAACCTCTTCCAGATAGTTATTACTCCTATCAGCAAACGCCTTGACGCCGCTCCAAAAGGCTTAAGAGAGATTAGCTCCGATCTGTCTCTCCTGCAGGAAATGACCAAAGCCTGGTATGAAAATTTGTCTTTATCTTCCTGGGCCAAAGCTCAAGGCCTCAACGAAGCGCCGCTGGCAGCAGCTATTCATTGCACCATTAAGCCATTTTTGGTCGCTCAGGCTGAAGCACTAATAAAGTTGGTCCCACAGGAGCAATGGAGGCTCGGATACTGCCCTGTCTGCGGGGGCAAACCCGATTTTGCCTTCCTGGATAAGGAGAAAGGAGCCAGGTGGCTGCTTTGCTCGCGCTGTGATGCAGAATGGCTTTTCCAGCGCATTGGGTGTCCTTATTGCGGGAACAAGGATCAGGAAAAGCTGAAATACTTTATTGATGACGAAGGCCTGTACCGTCTCTACGTCTGCGATCAATGTAGAACCTACTTGAAAGCCATCGACTTGCGCCAGACTGAAGCCGAGATACTGCTGCCATTTGAGCGCGTGATAACAGCAGATATGGATAGGCAAGGACAGGAAGAAGGGTACCGGGCAGGCTAGGCATCACCACACAATATTGCACAAAGTAGCGCTCGTTACTCTTGCACATGTCAGGGCAAAGTGTCTCAAAAATAGGGTAGCAGCGTCCACTTAAATGAAGTAGACTTACAAGGCAATACCTTAAATCAGGATCGACAGGAAATACAGTAAGTATGCAAGGGAAAAATCATGACGGAACAGATGGTCAGTAATTCAGTAGCAAAAGGCATTGTTCCTGATATTATCTGCAGTCGCTTCTCTTCTGCGAGGTGGAACAGGGAATCAATCCCTGTACCCAGAGAGATGGCCCTGACCATCTATTTGGATGGCAAGGAATTAATAACCTTGCCGTGCACGCCGACCAAGCTGACAGAGCTTGTTTTAGGGGCTCTTTTTTTGAGGGGCATAATTGCCGATAAAAATGATGTGGCAAGTATCAATGTGGATGAAGAGAAATCGGTGGCCGATGTCAAGCTCAAAAAACCAGGGGACATATTTCCGGCGCTACGAACTCTTGCCTCGCGCCGTGCGTCCGCAGTGACATCAACATCACAGAGGCAGGAAGCGAACTCACATCTCAAGGTTAGCCCCACTCATGTATTATCAATGATGCAGCAATTGAACGAGAGTGCAGAGCTATACCGCTTTTCCGGGGGTGTGCATACCTCGGCTCTGGGTGATGGTAAGAACTTGATGTTAGTTGCTGAGGATATCAGCAGACATAGCACAGTGGACAAAATTATCGGTGAATGTTTATTGATGGAAATACCAACCAGGGACAAGATACTGCTCACAACCGGGCGCATTTCTTCAGAGACGCTGTGGAAAACAGTACTGACAGAAATGCCCATTGTTGTTTCAAGGAGTTCTCCCACAGATTGTGCGATCTCACTTGCTCAAGAACTGGGCATTACATTGATCGGCTATGCGCGTAGCAAACGACTGTCCGTCCACTCTCATCAGGAGCGTTTAGTTTAAAAGTTACGATTGATCAGTAACACATAATTCAGTGAAAATACAGGAGGTTATAATGTTTCACACTTTTGGATGGCCGGAGGCCCTTATAATTCTGACTCTAGTCGTTATCGTCTTCGGGGTTGGGAAACTGCCACAAATTGGTGGAGCGCTTGGCAAAGGGATTCGGGAATTCCGCCGTGGGAAAGCCGATCTCGGTGCATTGGGAACCGAGGAGGAAGACGTAGAGGAAACATCCAGCCATAAGAGAAACGCCAAAAAGTTGACCGAAGCAAGCTAAGGAACCTCTGGACAAGAGGGGACTTCGGGGGTCTGGGGGTGTCCCCCCAGCTATAAAAATCCCCCA
>CAZJQZ010000034.1:0-20508 GCA_964548045.1 uncultured Dehalococcoidia bacterium
AAAAAGAGTAAAAATACAAATTGTTTGGTAATGTGGGAACCACATATTCGCGCTTGCGTGGGTGGGGCTTTAGCCTAGCCTACTTCAGCACATAAATATCTTCTCGTATCTTGGTCAGATCGGGATTGTTGCACTTTCGCCAAGTATAAACAATGGATATATTTTTATTCTTCAAAAACTCCGTATCCGCACACCCGGAACTCAAAAAGCGGTGAGTATTTCTTGCACGCTGATCATTGGTTTCAAACATTGAACTGTAAACCTTTCTGCCTGTAAGCGCAGTAAAGGCTACGGCCTGGAACGGGTCCAGGATGGCCTTATCGTATTGCTCACCAAGGTTCTCATCAATCCACATAAACGCCTTATAGTCATCACCATCGATCTTGTGATAATAGTCCGCGCCCTGACGCGCCGGGATGCTCAAAGCAAGTGTTGCAGCAATAAATATAAAGCACAGTATATTTCCAGTGTTCCTGCCTGCAAAAGCAGGGCGTATCTTTGATGAAAGCTTTTCCGGCAATTGCAGGTTGCCCGTTGCTGCCAGCCCGTATCCACCAATCAATCCCATGCCCAACATGGCGTAAAGCAGGCCCCGGCTATACATTATCTCCAGTCCCATATGAAACTGGCTGTAGGTAACCAGCATAGCCAGCAGCAGCGTCAGACCGGCAACCAGCCCGTATCCCCATCTCTTCCCGTCTTTCACCAGAAACAGGACCCCCAGCACGCACAATATAGCGACAAGGTACCCGTAACCTTCGATCAAATCCGGCCATGCTATTGTATTCTTTATCTCCCCATCGAACATTGGACGGAGTATACGCTCAATCTTTTCTCTGTCTGCTACCAGCACCACCGGTAGAAATGGCAAGGCAAGGCTCAATCCGGTTGCCAGTCCATGCTTCCACTCATCTTTGAAACTTAGAAGTATATAAGGTCCAATAAGCAAAACAAGGGCCGCTGCCGATGGAGGGTGCATCAGGAGCAGGAAACACATCAGCAGAAATAGCGCAACGTATCCCGGGAGGTGACGAAAGGTTAGAGCAATGTACAATAACAGCAGGACTAAGGGAAGGCCCATTGCCACCGGGACAAGGAAGCCCGGCCCCAGTATTCCCACTGAAGTAGGAATGAGACTGACCATCAGCGCCGCCTGCCAGCCAAAGCCTTTCCGCCTGCCTAAAAGGAAAGCGGTAATGACGTCTATCGCAAAGATCAATAATGGAAAGTACCGGATGATTGTCAGCCAGGAAAGCCCGCTTATTTCGTGGAATAATCCCCAGAACATGCAGAACCCGGCTTCAAGTCCAGGTGCGTTGCTGGCTTTTGGGGGGGCATAGAATGGATCGGTGGCGGTGACATCTTCGATTTCCATCATGGCATTGGATTCTGCCATCCGCCACCACTCATCGAGATGCACCGGGTAGGGATCGCTGCTATGCGGGATGAAAACCAGATACATCGCCAGCCCCAGTATAGCTGCCAGCTTGAGATAATCGGAGCGAAGCAGGTTAATAGTTATCAGTCGATAGTCCATAGTCAATTCATTGAATCTCTGACTATTCATACCCATTCGGATTCTGCGATTGCCAGCGCCACGTATCGGCACACATATCATCAACTGTTCTTTCGGCTTTCCAGCCCAATTCTCTATTTGCCAGTGAAGGGTCGGCATAACAGGCAGCGATATCGCCCGGACGGCGCCCCGCGATTTTGAAAGGTATCGCTTTGCCTGAAGCCCGTTCAACCCCTTTTATCATTTCCAGGACACTTTGCCCTCGGCCTGTCCCCAGATTGTATATCATCACCCCTTTGTTCTCCATTAGCATGGGCAATGCCTTTACATGGCCAGCAGCCAGATCAACTATATGAATATAATCCCTGACTCCGGTGCCATCCGGGGTCGGATAATCATACCCGAACACGGATAGCTCGGCAAGTTTACCCACGGCCACCTGGGCAATAAATGGTAGAAGATTGTTGGGAATCCCATCCGGGTCCTCTCCGATCCTACCGCTGGGATGCGCTCCCACCGGATTGAAATACCGCAAAATGGATATACTCCAATCATTGTCTGAAACGTAAATATCCTGGAGAATTTGTTCTATCATCAGCTTGGTTTGTCCGTAAGGATTTGCTGGAGCCAGGGGAAAATCCTCTCTGATGGGAAGCTCGGGAGGATCGCCATAAACCGTCGCGGACGAACTGAAGACTATGTTTTTCACCCCATTAGAACCCATCACTTCACACAGAACAATGGTTCCGACAACATTGTTATGATAGTAACTTAATGGGAAAGCAACCGATTCACCGACAGCTTTGAGACCGGCAAAGTGGATTACGGCATCAATCGGATTTGACTTAAAAATGAGGTTCAGCGATTCTTTATCCAGCAAATCAACCCGATGGAACTGAAGGCTTTTTCCGGCAAGTTCCTGCACACGCCTCAAGGATTCCTCTTTGCTATTGGCCAGGTTATCTATTGCAACTACCTCATACCCTGCCTGCAGAAGTTCAAGGCAAGTATGGCTGCCAATGTATCCCGCTGCTCCGGTTACCAGAATTCTCATAAAAACCTCGTATCCCTATAATTCCACTATCGCGTCATCGCCAATGAACAGTTTAGTCCCCTGAAGCCCTTTTTCGTTTTTGACCACTCTGGTATTTCTGCCAATGACACTGTCGTGAAGGCGCTCCACGTGTTCGAGCCGACAGATCTCGAGTATCACCGAGAATTCAACGGATGAACTTTCAACCAGTGTTCCTGTGCCAATGCTGGTAAACGGCCCGATGAATGAATCCACAATATGGCAATCTTCGGCAATAGATACCGGTCCTCGAATCACACTGTTCTCAATGGATGACCCTCCCCGAATTTCCACCCTTCCCACTATCTGGCTTTTTGCATCAATATCACCCTCAATCCGGTGTTTCAAATGGCCATCAAGTACAATTCGATTGGCCTCAAGCAGATCATCTTTTTTCCCGGTATCAAGCCACCAGCCATCAAGGATGTGACTGCTGATATCCCTGCCCTGGTTTAGAAGCTCCTGGATCGCGTCCGTTATCTCAAGTTCGCCCCGCCAGGAAGGGGAAATCTGTTCGATTGCATGATGTATTTGGGGAGTGAACACATAAACTCCGATAATGGCAAAGTTGCTTTTAGGCTCTTTTGGCTTTTCCACCAGTTGGACCACACCACCGGAGCTATTCAATTCGGCAACGCCAAACATACGAGGATCAGCAACTTCCTTCAGCATGATCAGTGCATCCGGACTGTTCCTTTCAAATTCTCCGACGATATCCTTCACACCACCTTCGATCAGGTTATCTCCGAGGAACATCAGGAACGGTGATTCCCCCAAGAAATCCCGTGAAACCTGCACTGCATGTGCAAGTCCTCTGGCTTCGGCTTGCACGATATAGGTAATTCGAATTCCATAATTCGAACCGTCTCCAATGACTTCCTCTATCTCATCCCCTGTTTCCGGGGAAACCACAATGCCAATATCCTTGATACCGCTTTCCAGTATTTGATCGAGAACATAGGACAAAACCGGTTTGTTGGCAACCGGTATCAATGGCTTGGCTATGGTATGGGTCAGCGGTTTAAGCCGGGTCCCTTTTCCGGCGCACAAAATCAATGCTTTCATCACACTGCCTTTCACCCGATATATTTCTTCAGGAAATTTATAGACTCAACTGGCGTGGGGTCGATATCATTCAGGATCGCCAGGTAAAAGCTGACGTAGTCACCATAAAAAACAGCGCTCATCATTTGTGCCAGCGGGGTCTCTCCCTGCGCTTCCACCTGCTCAAACTCTATCCCGAATTTGCTAAAAATTTCAACTATGGCTTCATATCGAATCGAAATGCGTTGCGGGAAAAGGTTCGGTGCATGCAGCAAAATCACGAATCCTTGGTCCCTCATTTGCCGGGGAAACTCATACCCGACGATAGCATTATGGCACAATTCGGGAATGACCTCAAAAAAGGCTGCCGATTTACTGTTCTCGTTGAATTGTGCCTTCCAGCGCTGTGCCACTTCCGAAAGGAGACCGGCACCATAGATAATCGGCAATTTCCCGTGCAGGCATGAAGCCAGCTGCTTGGCCGAATTGGATTCAAACGGGTTCTCGTGGTCAATTACGGACTGAAGCAGGCTCAGGACCTCGATTGTCTCTGTGAGATCAGATCGATCAATATGGAGTAACCCCAACCTTTGAAGCATCCCTGCCACCGGGAAAAAAATGTGAGCCAGGGCAACCCGGGGAGGCGAATCGTAATCGATATGAAAAACAGGAACGCCAGAGTTTCCTGCCAGTTCACCCAGCTTGCCGCCGCAGGTGATCGCCAGCTTTTGGGCCGGAGTCTTAAGCGTTTGGGCAAAAGCGGAAAGTATTTCCTCTGTGTTACCGGAATAACTGGAAGCAATAACAAGCGTATTTTCGGTCATAAAAGGGGGCAGGCCATAATCCTGATGAACCCATACAGGGATATTCCCTTCGAGTATGGCAAGTCGGCGAATCAATTGTCCGGCGATGCCGGAACCGCCCATCCCGAGTATGACGATGCTGTCGATTTGAGCGTAATCCGAGGGCAATTCAAACTCCAGGGACTTATCCCATGCATTCTGACATTCCTCCGGGAACCGGCGAAGATGATCTCTCATACCGGAAAGATCGAGGCGTGAGTACAAACCGGTGTTATTCAGCTTATCTCGGTTGTTGTCCATCTCTAAACCTTGAGTATTTTCTTTCCTGCTACCACCACTTCCTGTGCTCGTTCAAGACTTTCCGCTTCAGAGTAGATGCGAAGGAGCGGTTCGGTGCCCGAAAAGCGGATCAGCAGCCAGGAGCCGCCACTAAGTGTGAAATGATAACCATCAATGGTTTTTATCTCCTCCACTGTAGACCCAGCAATACGATCGGGCATATCGCTTACACGCTGTAGAATGGAACCCCGTTCTTCAGGAGGGAATTCCACGTCAGCACGATGGTAATGATGCGGGCCAACCAAAGAGTAAAGATATTCGATAAGTTCGGAAGGTTTTTTATTCATTTTAGCCATCAGGTCCAGAAAGAACAGCCCTGAGAGTATCCCGTCACGTTCCGGGATATGACCCCGGTACCCGAATCCGCTGCTTTCCTCACCCCCGATCAGGGCATCCTCGGCAAGCATTATCGGCGCCACATGTTTGAATCCTACTTTTGTTTCAAATATGGGGACACCATACAAATCAGCCAGTTTGTTGACCATGCTGGTGGTAGTCACGGTTCGAACGATAGCGCCGCGTTGACCTCGCACTTCCAGTAAATACAGCGCAAGCAAAGCAAATATCTGTAATGGGGTCAACGGCCGTCCTTTTTCATCGATGACGCCTATTCGATCGGCATCTCCATCAGTGGCCAGTCCAACACTTGCGCCATTCGCCGGTACAAAAGAGGAAAGAGCGGCAAGGTTCGAAGCTATCGGTTCGGGCTGTTTCATCCCCGGAAAACAGGGATTGCGTTCCCCGTTTATCTCCAGCACCGTGGTATTCCCCATACCAATCATACTTTGGAAATATCCGGCCCCGGCCCCGAACATGGGGTCCACAGCCACTTTGAACCCGGCGGAACGAATGGACTGGAAATCAACCAGACTGCCTAATTGTTTTTCATATTGAGGGAAAATATCCACACTTTCAATGATGCCTTTGTTCAAACCTTCTTCAAAAGAAAGTGCCTTCACCCGATTTTGTTCGATAATCTCCGGGATACGCTTTTCCACTTCGCTCTCGATTTCAATCGGGGCGCTGGCGCCGTGGGTATCTTTGATCTTGAATCCATTCCATTCCGGGGGATTATGGCTGGCGGTAATAACAATTCCCGCGGCTGCTCCGTAATGCCGAACACCAAAGCTGACTACTTGGGTGGGAACCGTCCTGACGCAAAAATATGTATGGATTCCGTTGCCTGCCATTACCTCTGTCGCTGCCGCCGCGAATCGCTCCGAGGCGAATCGGGTATCATAGCCTATTACAACTCCAGGGTCAGCCTGTCCATCGCGGAGTATATGCTCCGCCAGGCTCTGGGCACAATAGCGAACGTTCTGCACTGTGAAGTCATCGGCAATAATAGCTCGCCAGCCATCGGTTCCAAACCTAATCATCACGTCACAACCGTTCTGCTTTCCCTATCGTTGTTTTCAATGTGTATCACTTGGATAAAGTATAATGAAGAAAATTCCATATAGCAACAGAACCTGCGAGCGGTGGCTCAAATTTGAAGTCCCTGTTATAATATCCCCAAATAGTAAATGCAGCTTGACTGTAGAAGCAAACAGGAGAAACCCGTCAATGAAGGCAGTTATTCTGGCAGCCGGCGAGGGGAAGAGGATGCATCCCATTACTTACACCAGGCCCAAGGTGATGGTGCCTCTGGCAGGCAAGCCTATACTGGAACACCTGATTCTGGAGATCAGACAGGCAGGTATCACCGAATTCATTATTGTGGTCGGTTACTTCGACGAAGCGATACGCAATTACTTCGGCAACGGTGAGCGCTTCGGTATATCAATTGAGTACCATACTCAACGTAAGCAACTGGGAACCGCCGATGCTATCCGTGAACTTGACAAGCTGACGCAAGGCAACTTCCTGCTCGTCAATGGTGATGCAATCACTCAAAGTGAAGATATGAAAAGGATCATCGCCGGAAACCAGACCGCAATGGGCCTGATAGAAATGGAAGATACCACCGATATGGGCGTGGTGGAAGTGCAGAACGAAAGGGTAGTACGAATCCATGAGAAACTCAAAAACCCCCCTTCAAATCTGGTTAATGCCGGCGTCTATCTGATTACTCCCGAAATATTTCCCGCCATTTCGGCAATCCAGTCATCTCCGCGAGGGGAATATGAGCTCACCGACGCCCTTCAGTGGCTGGCAGACAGGAACACTCCGATCAAGGCTGAGATGCTTGGCTCATGGCTCAACATCACTTATCCCTGGGACATGCTGGAAGCAAACGAGAAGCTGCTTAGCGGGATAGAACCTCAAAACTCCGGCACGATAGATGAGAATGTTGTTCTGCGAGGCCCTGTCTCTGTGGGCGAAGGAACTACCATTCGGGCAGGGGCTTACATCGTGGGCCCCGTGATTATCGGAAAGAATTGCGAAATCGGGCCCAACTGTTACATCCGTCCTGGCACTGCTATAGGTAACAATTGCCACATTGGGGCTTCGGTCGAGGTGAAAAATTCCATTGTAATGGATGGAAGCAAAGTTCCCCATCACAATTACGTCGGTGACAGCATAATCGGGGAGGATTGCAACCTGGGGGCAGGCACCAAGGTTGCCAACCTGAAGCTAAACAAGCAAAATATACATGTGGGCGAGATCGATACCGGACGACACAAGCTGGGAGTCATTATGGGAGACAGGGTGCAAACCGGGATTAATTCCTGTCTCAATATTGGTTGCAGTATCGGGAACGACAGTATTATTGGACCCGGCATGATAGCTAAAGGGATAATCAGACCCAGAGCAAGGATATTCTAGCAGGGTCATTTGCAACCATCAAAGCTATGGTACTTGCTCCACTGAGGGAGGCAAGATGGAAAGGATAAATCAGGCGATCGTTCTGGCTGCCGGCGAAGGGCAAAGGTTGAAACCGTTCACTGCGCTGATGCCCAAGGTGATGTTGCCCATTGCTGATAAGCCCATTCTCCAATACGTGATCGAAGCCCTGGCAGAGAACGGGGTTCGCCGCATCGTGATGGTAGTGGGTTACAGGAAGGAACAGGTGCAGGATTACTTCGGTTCGGGGCGGGACTACGGGGTAGAAATAGAATATGTAATTCAACCACAGCAACTGGGCGTTGCCCATGCCATAAAGCAGGCTGAAAATCTGGCAGACGAGAGATTCCTCGTCATCATGGGCGATAACATGATTGATCCCGATACCATTGCTCCGCTGGTTAATGAATCCTCAAACATGATGTTAGTAAAAGTCCAGGAAAACACCATCAGGTACAACATCGTTACAACACGAAACGGCATGATAAGCAACATCACCACTAATTTAGCAGAAAAGGCGGGCGGACCAATAGATGTTGGGGCCTATCTCTTCGGGAAAGAAGTGTTTGATTTTATCGGTGATGAAGTCAATCTGACGCCGGTCATCCAGAGGATGATAGCTGAGGGGCGCGAGGTCACCGCGCTGCAAACGGAAGGATTCTGGCAGGATGCAGTATATCCCTGGGACATCCTGAAGTTGAATGATTCATGCCTGAGCACAATCTCTCCCGGACTGGGAGGCACAGTCGAAGAGGGCGCACAGATAAAGGGACCGGTCTCAATCGGAGACGGTACCATCATCAGATCGAATTGCTATATTGTGGGGCCGGTTGTCATTGGCGAGAACTGTGAGATCGGTCCCAATGCATGTATTTTTCCCTCAACCAGTATAGGCAATGGAGTAGTTATATCCCCCTTTGCTGTACTGAGGAACAGTTCCATCAGGAACAATGTATCCATCAGGCCGGGGGCTTCTATATTCGATTCCATTATCGAATCGGGAACACAGATAGGCACCCACTTTGCTGCCCGAAGCAGCGCCTGTACGGTTCAGATCGAAGGTGAATATCACCAGGTGGAGATGGGAGCGATCATCGGAAGCTATTGCGAAATTGGTGATAATGTAATCGTAGAACCCGGTTCCATCATCGGCAACAGTTGTAAGATAAAATCGATGAAGCTGATAGGCGAAAATATACCCGATAACGGACTGGTGGTATAGCGCATGTGCGGCATAGTTGGCTACATTGGCTACAGGGAAGCCCAGCCAATCCTGCTTGAATCCCTTAAACGAA
This sequence comes from uncultured Dehalococcoidia bacterium, assembly GCA_964548045.1. Lineage (GTDB taxonomy): Bacteria > Chloroflexota > Dehalococcoidia > SZUA-161 > SpSt-899 > JBGLNL01. Next base: position 8,857 of record CAZJQZ010000034.1, read on the forward strand.
TGGAATATCGGGGATACGATTCCTGCGGTATCGCTATTTCCACCGATAGCTGTATCACACTCTACAAAGATGTGGGGCGAGTGGTGGATTTCGAAAAAACCATCCCCAAAACGCAAGGAACGATAGGCATCGGGCACACCAGATGGGCAACCCATGGTGGGGTCACCGCCGATAATGCTCATCCTCATACGGATTGTAACGGTAAAATTGCGGTGGTGCACAACGGCGTGATCGAGAACTTCCAGAAACTCAGGGAGCAGTTGACGAACGAAGGCCATCAATTCAGTTCGGATACTGATACCGAGGTTATCGCTCATCTGATCGGAAAACACTATAAGGGAAACTTGAAAAACGCGGTAGTCGAAGCGCTAAAAGGAATTCAGGGAACCTATGCTGTCGTGGCAGTATCTGAAGTTGATAAAGAACTCGTTGCTGCCCGGCATGAGAGCCCGTTGATACTTGGGATAGGAGACAGGGAAAATTTTGTTGCTTCTGACGTGGCAGCGATCCTCGATTATACCGACAGAGTGATCTATATCGAAGATGGCGATATCTGCGTGATAACGGAAAACGGATTTGATATCACCAATGAAGGAGCACAAGTTCAAAGAGAAGCCCAGATAGTTCCCTGGACTGTTGATGAAGCTCAAAAGGCCGGATACGAACATTTCATGCTCAAGGAAATACACGAACAACCCAGAGCAATCGAGAATACTCTCAAGGGGCACATTTCATCTATAGAGCCCATGATTAAAATGGAGCTCGATAGAGCGGCCCCTCTGGAAGACCTGCTCCTTTTGGCCTGTGGAACTTCGTACCACGCTGCATTGATAGGTGAATATGTCATTGGCAAACTTTGCCGTATTCCTGTAAGAACAAAAATCAGCTCAGAATTCCGCCATATTGACATGGTACTGGATAAAGCATGGGCGCTGGGAATCAGCCAGTCCGGGGAAACCGCTGATACGCTGGCCGCCTTGAAGAAAGCCAGGGCCACCGGATGTTCCACTCTGGGAATCACCAATGTCCGAGGAAGCACGATTACCCGGCTGGCAGATCAGGTCTTTTACACCGAGTCGGGGCCCGAAATAGGGGTGGCGGCAACTAAGACCTTCCTGACCCAGCTAGTCTCGCTCTATCTGTTTGCGGTCTCTCTCGCCTCATTAGATCAACGATCTTTTGAAAGCTTTGCCGAAGAATTCCGGTTACTTCCCGCAAAAATACAGCAAGTCCTCGATAACGAAGAGGAGATCGCCAGTCGGGGAAAAGGCCTCGCCGAATACGATAATGCCTTTTTTATCGGAAGGGGAATCAGCTATCCGGTGGCAATGGAAGGTGCGCTGAAACTGAAGGAAATTTCTTATATCCATGCGGAGGCCTATCCCGGGGGTGAAATCAAGCACGGCCCCTTTGCCCTGCTTCGGGCCAATACCCCGGTGATCGCCGTAACAACCCGCGATGACGCCTACGAATCGATGCTTATCAGTATCAAAGAAATCAAAGCCAGGGGCCCTCAGGTTATAGCTATAGCGGAAAAAGGCGATGATGTTATCGATCAATACGTTGATGCCGTTATCCGGGTGCCGAAAACCAATCCCCTGTTTTCGCCTTTTGTCAACACGGTGGCTTTGCAGCTTCTGGCCTATTATGCTGCCAAAGAGAGAGGATGCTCCATCGATCTTCCGGCCAACCTGGCCAAGAGCGTCACTGTTCCGTAGGAGGATTGTTCAAATGGTGGTCTGAGCCCACCGTCTTCTATTCACTTCCAATCGCTCCCTCAACCAACCTCATCCCTTTTTCAACCAGCTCCTGCGTTGTGGCTTCGCTGGTCGCTTCCACCATCACCCGAATAGCCGGTTCGGTTCCGCTGGGACGGATGAGCATCCATGCATCTTCAAAATCAAGCCGGATGCCATCTAGGGTGTTAGTCTCATTCGGGTTGAGTTCAGGAACCCTTTCACGGAGCTTTTCCATAATCATTTCTTTGAGTTCATTCGGGCAATGGACTTTCTTTTTCCCCGGATAAAACCGGGAGAATTTGCTCAGGAACTCTCTGATTTCTAGGGGAGAATCAATCTCGCTGAGCAATGTTAGAGCGGCAAACATTGATTCCGGGTAGCAGCCCATTTCCGGAATGACGTAGACTCCCACATCCTCCACGCCAATGGCAGCGTTGTTTTCTCGAACCAGATGGGCCAGATACACATCCCCCACTTTTCCTCTGACCACAGTGGCCCCCAAATCTTCAAGAGCCAGATTGAGCAACTTGCCAACCTCGATAGTGGCAGCAATTCTTCGGCTGCCGCTCTTTTCCACCATCAGTCGGGAAATGAAAGTCACCATCTCCGTGAATCCTAAAAAGCCCTCTTTATCGCAAAAAACCACCCGATCCGCATCGCCATCAAAACAAACGGCCAGATCGGCCCCAGTCTGTTTCAGAAACTCAACCGTGCCTTTGAGTGTTTCTCCCGTCGGTTCCGAGGACCGGCCCGGAAAATTGCCGTCCGGTTTATCATTCAAAGGGAATACGTTTAATCCGAGACGGGAAAACAAGTCGCTCGCGAATCCCGAGGCGGCTCCGTTGCCGGGATCGACCACTATCTTCAAATCTTTGTTGAACTGCTTGCCGGAAAACTCCTCAAGCAGACGTTCGGTATATCTCTCTCTGGCTTTTTCTTCCTGAGAGACGGTTCCCGATGAAGTGGAAGTGCGGAAATCCTTTTGCCGGTATACTTTCTCTATTTCGTCTTCCTGCTCAACACTGTAGCCGATGGTATCGCCATTGAACACTTTTATCCCGTTATATTCGGGGGGATTGTGAGAAGCTGTTATCATCAGCCCGACATCGCAGCCCATTTCACGGGTCAAAAATGCAAGCGCAGGAGTAGGAAGAATCCCAAAATGAACCACGTCAATCCCAGTGGAAATCAGGCCGGAAGTGACCTCATCCCTGACCATTTCCCGGCTCACGCGGGCATCGGTGGCGATGCACACTCTGGCATTTTGAGACAGTGTGCTACCCAGCGCCTGCCCGATCTGGCGGCAAAAATCCGGGGTGAGCAGTTCACCCACAACACCCCTGATCCCGCTGGTTCCAAACAATCGCATGCGAACTTCCTTTTCTAAAGCCTTGCCGCATGTTGCGGCGTGCCCCGGAACGTGATCTGGGCACTGGGGATATCCTTCCTCTCCCAGTGCTCGTGGAAGATCTGCCGGCAAATTACCGATTTCATCTTCCATTTTCCATCCACTTTGACGTATTCTTCGTGATAAATACCGCCGACACGCTGTGCCCAATCGCCTTTTTTATCGACCAGGAAATTGTACAGTCCCCACGTGCCTCTGGCGGTGATTTCACTGGTAATCTCGATCTCGGGCTGATGGGCATGATGGATGGCAACAATATCATCGATCAACCCCATTCTGAAAAACTGCATGGTGGCTTCTTTGCCATCGGTTTTGATTTCATCGTTGAAGTAGCTGGTTTTGACGTCATCAACAAAACAATCTTCCATCTCATCCCAAAGCTTGCCGTCAAGGCAGCGCAAGTACTTGTGTTTGAGCTTCTTGATAGCTTCGATATCTTCCAGAATCCCGATTCGCGCTTCCAGTTGAGCCAGGTCCGTCATTGTGACAACCTCCTTTTGAATAGTAAAACTGTGAAAAGGTTTTGTTGCAGGAGGGGTAAATTGAACGAGAAGATCATGTAATATAATCGCGTCTCTTCATTGAGACATTTAGAACTCTTTAGTATAATACCACCACCTCAAATGAAAGTCATGTTTGCCCTGCCCCCAGTCGTTTTACTGCTACCAACGTTAGATATAGGATGAAAACTTTAGGAATAACACGTTTCGGACGGACTCTATGGCAGTACCACAAAAAAGAGGCCGGGGAATATCCCGGCCTCTTTCTCGATCTTCCGTGTTGAGGCTATCGCCTGTTTGCGGATCCAACCGTGCTGTAGCACTCTCGACAATACACCGGTCTGTCTTGTCGAGGTTCAAACGGCACTTCAGTATCGATGCCACATTGGGCACATACCGCGGGATACATCCTTCGCGGGCCGCCGAAACCTTCGCCTCGTTCCGCTTTTCTGGCAGAACGGCAACCGGGACAACGTTTGGGATCGTTAGTGAAACCTTTACCAGCGAAGAACTCCTGTTCATTAGCACTGAAGGTAAAGGTAGCCCCACAATCGACGCACTGCAATTCCCTGTCTGTGAAACTCATTGGATGACCTCCTTTTTCAAGAATTGTGAACTGAACTTCGGTCATCCAATAACTTGAGGAAACTTGCCTTGAAGAGACCTTTGTTGGGGAAACTCTAAGGGGTTGCCGATGGAACTGGTAACCTTGATCAAACCACTGGCATCATTGTACAGGACAATCATAATACTTGCAAGTGAAGCAGGTCGCTGCATTATCAAATGAAATCTACTTGACAAGTAAGTTATTCGTGTTGTATTCTTCGGGAAAAGGGAGGTGCCTGATGACAGCATATTGCATGAAGTGCCGAGCTAAGGTGGAGATCAAGAACCCGAAGTCCATTAAGATGAAGAATGGCAGACCGGCAACTCAGGGTGTCTGTCCCAAGTGTGGGACAAAAGTCTTCAGAATCGGCAAGGGCTAGCGATATCTGCTTGGGGTAAAGAACGGTTTCTTGAAAAAAGGCTGGAGCCTATAATGATATGGGCTCCAGTCTTTCTGTAATTGGTAATTGAAAGAATAGTCTTTTAGCTGCTTACCAATCTTATCCGCAGCGCAAATCGAATTTGTTTATTTGCGTCCACAGTGTGTGATTATATCGAAGTGGAGTGAGGGGAAAGTGATCTTGGAAGACAAGTTTGTATAAGGTGAAATTTGAAATGGTGAGGAAATCATGGCAAAGAATCCGTGGTGGGCTCCGTGGGCTCTGTGTAATTTGATCGAACCATCGATGCGGAGTCTCGCCACACAGATTCCTGATATAGCCGGAATGAAAGCAGGTGAGAGGGTGCTGGATGTCTGTTGCGGGACTGGAGGGCTTGCCTTGATTTATGCCCGGATGGGCCTTATCGTCACCGGGATCGATATAGATCACCGGGTGACAGAATTGGCTGAAAGAAGGGTAGCTCAATTGGGCTTGCAGAACGCCTCATTCAAAACAGCAAGCGCCCTGAAATTGCCTTTTGAAGACAATTCCTTCGACCATGTTTCCATCGTCTTGGCAATTCATGAAGTTAATAGATCTCATAGAGATACGATTATCTCCGAAATGAAAAGGGTGGTCAAAAGTCAGGGCACTTTGATTTTTCTCGATTATATGGCTCCCATGCCTCGAGTGCCGTATTCCTGGCTAGCCAGATTCACGGAGTTCCTTGCTGGTAGGGATCACAATGGTTGCTTTAAAGATTATCTTAAGCAAGGCGGACTGATGGCATTACTGGAACACCATCAGCTTTTAGGGGAAAGGAAGAGTGAGCTTAGTCTCATAGAGATTGTACTGGCAAAAACTGTGGCGGCAGACAAATGAACAGCCATGTTGGAAAAATTCTGAAAGCCTGATGGAACAATAACTGGGGGCAGGTCATTTATTTTACTTAACGAAAACACAGTTGCCATCATGAATATAAGAGATTTAATTCTAACGGTTATTCTTACCTTCGTAGCAATAGGGCAGATTGTATTAACAATCCTTCTCTATTCGGATCACGCTAATGATATCGTTAGAAACACCGGGTGGGGAATACTCTGGCTTTCGGCTGTTTTTGGTTGGCTCCCCATTCTAACGCTTAAGAGATGGGGTAATGTGCCCAAGAAAAAGAGCTACATCAATACGACTCAATTAGTTGATAGAGGTGTATATTCAATTGTGCGCCATCCTCAGTACCTCGCAGGTGTTCTCATGGGAATAGCACTACCGTTAATTGCACAGCATTGGATTGTTGGAATCCTAGGAGTAGTCGTAATTATTATCTACTATGTCAATACCTTTGATGAGGAAAAGAGGGTGATTGATAAGTTTGGAGATGAGTACTTGGAATATACACAAGAAGTCCCAAGATTGAACTTCCTCCGAGGCATTGTACGCGCTATCAGAAATAGAGCATCTATCTAACGTAATTACCCGCAGTACATTAGGTTTTCAAATTGTGTTAATTCCAAAATCTCAACAATCCGTCAGATTGTTTCATAACCACGAACAAAAAATGCCAAAGTCGTTAAGCAAATTTCGAAAAATGGGGAGAATTAAATTTTGGGCTTACGATGGCGTCCCCGCTGAGACTCGAACTCAGAACCTACGGCTTAGAAGGCCGTCGCTCTATCCATTGAGCTACGGGGACATCGGAATTAATATAGCACAGGAGTTAAAACATCTCAATCTGTGAACTGCTAAACAAACAGGATACTAGGCTAATCGCCCGCAGCAGTGCTTGTATTTCTTCCCGCTCCCGCAGGGACACGGGTCATTGCGCCCGATTTTGGGCCCTTCTCTCACGAATGTTGCCGGCTTGACCGGCTCCCCTTCCACGTAGTACCAGGCATCTTCCTCTTTGCTGAAATGGGCCAGTTCGTGATGGGTTTCCCTTTCGCCCTTGTGGGTATAGCTGGCCCGAAACTCCACATCCCCTTCATTGTCTTCAGGCCCGCCATCCTCGATTTTGATTATCTCCAGCCCGTGCCACTCGGCATTCTCTGCCCAGTGTCGGGTGCTTTCCGGATCGTGATCATCTTTTTTATCCGGATGAAGGGATGCCTGCAGATAATCGGTTTCAACCTTGGCATAGGCAGAATAGCGCGCTCGCATAACCTGTTCCGGTGTTTCGGCAGCCCGTTCACCTTTGATTATTGGCTCACAGCATTCCGAGTATGCCTGACCTGACCCGCATGGACATTTGTCCATAATATCCACCTCCGGTTAATCAGTTACAGTATATCAAAATGCCCCCGCCTGATTAAAGCGGGGGCATTTTATCAGAAGTGTTTTTTTGAAAACCCGGTTATCCCTTTAGATAAGCATCTATGGCTGCGGCGGCGCGTTTGCCGGCGCCCATAGCACTGATCACGGTTGCTGCGCCGGTTACAATATCTCCTCCGGCCCAAACCTTGGGCTTGGAACTCTTTCCGGTTTCATCATCAGCCACGATGGTTCCCTTCTTCGAAACTTCCATATCCGGTGTTGTTGAGGGGATCAGGGGATTGGGCGAGGTGCCAAGAGCAGAAACCACCGTATCCACTTCCATGGTGAATTCGCTCCCCTCCTTCATTATGGGACGGCGCCTTCCGCTCTCATCCGGCTCGCCGAGTTCCATTTCATAGCATTCCATAGATGTAACCCATCCGTTCTCATTGCCGGAGAACTGCTTGGGATTGGTCAGGAGCTTGAAGATAACGCCTTCTTCCTCAGCGTTTTCCAGTTCCTCTTTCCTGGCTGGTATTTCATCACGAGAGCGCCGGTAAATGATGTAAACCTCATCCGCTCCCTGCCTTAAAGCGCATCTGGCAGAATCCATGGCCACATTGCCTGCCCCGACTACCGCCACCTTTTTCCCCACCTTTATCGGTGTGTCATATTCGGGGAAAAGATATGCCTTCATCAGATTGGTTCGTGTGAGGAATTCGTTAGCGGAATATACCCCGTTGAGATTCTCTCCGGGGAGATTCAGGAACATCGGGGCTCCAGCTCCCACAGCCAGAAAAGCGGCATCAGATTTGGCCAGAAGCTCATCGACGGTCTCTACCTTGCCAATGACCGCATTCACCCGTACGTCCACTCCCAGCGACTTCACATATTCAACTTCTCCCTGGACGATTGCCTTGGGTAACCTGAACTCTGGGATGCCATACATGAGAACCCCACCGGCAACATGCAGGGCTTCATAAAGGGTTACCTGATGCCCCAGTTTGGCAAGATCGGCGGCAGCGGTAAGACCCGCCGGGCCGGAGCCAACCACGGCCACTTTCTTTCCGGTGGAAGGCGCAACCTCAGGTTTTGGTTTATCAGTCTGAGCTCGCTCCCAGTCAGCCACATAACGCTCCAGCCTTCCGATAGCGATCGGAGCGCCTTTCTTGGCAAGGGTGCATTTAGCTTCACACTGGCTTTCCTGTGGGCAAACCCGGCCACAGATACCCGGCAGGGCATTGTTGGCCTTCAGTTCCCTCACCGCATCCCACATTCGATCTTCTTGAAGAGCGAAGATGAACTCCGGTATGTTGACGTTCACCGGACATCCCTCTACACAATTGCGCTTCTTGCACTGGAGGCATCGGCTGGCTTCTTCCAGTGCCATCTCTTTAGTATATCCTTGAGCAACCTCTTCAAAATTGCGTGCCCTGACCATTGGTTCCTGTTTGGGCATGTGAATCCGATTCAAATTTAGCTTATCCATTTCTTATACCTCCAAAGACTCAAGCAGATATTACATCCCGCTCAGCCTTTCAGACATAAGCGATGATATCCTCTCCTCGGGCAAATACGTGCGCTGACGGGAAATTAAGAGATCCCAATCGATCTCATCAGCGTCAAATTCAGGCCCGTCTACGCAGGCAAATCTCGTACTTCCTTCCACTGAGACACGGCAACAGCCGCACATGCCCGTGCCATCGACCATTATCGGGGTCAGCGTCGCCGTAGTTTTTATACCGTATGGCTTGGTCAGCTCGCTTACAGCTCGCATCGTAGCTACCGAACCCATAGTGACAACCCGATTGATTTCTCCCCGGTCCAGTATTTCCTTTAGAAAATCAAGCCCCTCATAGCCTTTGGAGCCGTCGTCGGTAGCAACATAGAATTCATCGCTTATGGCCTTCATATCATCCTCAAAGATTAGCAGGCTCTCCACCCTCGCCCCGATCACGGTAATCAGCCTGTTCCCTGCCTTTTTCAGGGCTAGTGCCACAAAATGAAGCGGGCCAATCATTACTCCCCCGCCAACACATAGGACATTACCAAATTTTTCTATTTCTGTTGGCTTGCCAAGCGGGCCAGCTAAATTCAGGATGTCTTCCCCTTCATTCAGTGTTCCTAACTGCCTTGTGCTCTTACCAACCTCATTAAAAACCAGCCGAATTGTCCCATCGGAAGTGCCGACGCCAGCAATCGTAATCGGAAATCGCTCTCCTTTCTCGTGGAGGTTCAGGATAACAAACTGTCCTGGATTTGACTTAGCAGCGACTTCAGGAGCTTCGACTTCGAGCAACTTTATTTTTGGGGCCAGTTCTCGCTTTACTATAATTTTGTACATTGTGATTACCCCCTGTTGATGAATTCTTACATGGAAGATATCTTGGCAATGAAAGAGTCTAACTTTGAACGCAAACTTCCAACATCTCTTGGGGAAGTTTTAAAGAGTTCGAATCTGGCTTCAAGGCCAAGTTTCCCTAGAGTTTTCCTTAGTGCGGAGGCATTTCCTTCTGCTACTCCTCTCCCCTCCTTGAGCTTGCAGTCATCATCGGAACAAACAACTGTTAGCACACCATCGAAGCCCAAATTAAAGGCTTCTAGAATATAGAGAGGGTCTAACGCGCCGAAACATGGGATTTCAATATGAATGACATTTTCTCCCCAGGGGCTGCTTGTTGATGCATCCAAAAAAGAAAATTCGGACCATTGACAACAAAAAACAAGGATGACGGGTGAAACCCCCTTAGCCTTAAGCTCATCTGCCCTGGTTTTGCTTTCTTGAATTGTTCGGGATAAGACTTCATATTCAAAGCCCTTGAGTTGGATAGCCAAGTGTGGACAAACAAGCGCACAAGCACCACAGCCTGTACAAAGATTGGGATCCACTTGAGGCGTGGCCAGTGGTTGTGCCTTGATAGCTCCAAAGGGACAGATAAACTCACACTTGTCACAGCCAACACATTTCTCAGTGTCATATATCGCTATGGGGGCGTTTTCAATAATCGTCACCACATCGTCAGCATAGCCTAAATCTGTCAGCATTGATCGCACCCGCAGAATATTGCGTGTATTGTTTTGGGAGCCTTTTTCAAAACGGCAGAAATTCTCCTCACACTGAATCGCAACAATCCTTTCTATGCCTATTAACAATGCCTTCATGTAAAACTCTGCCGTTAACCGCCCCACGCAAGGGAGACGCAACAGAGCAAATCTATCCATATTTTGCGATTTCAGCACATCCAGTATTTCACATGATGGCGGACTGCTTCCACGGCAGACTACCACTAAGTTTGCCGTATTCAAGGTTTCTTTTTGAATCCTAACATAGTTGATTAGCGATTCAGTATCATAGTAGGTTATTTCTATGGCATGCCGAGGACATACGCTGGCACATATTCCACACAGCTGGCACTGTTCCACATTTATTTCAGGATGAAAGTTGACAATCGATATGGCTTCAAAAGGACAAGCTCGGTAGCATGTCAGACATTTGATACACTGTCCCCCGATCTTTATCGGAATTTCTTTTGTTTCGATTACCATCATTCCTCCTATCGATCCGAGCCTGTATTTAGGCTCTATCCGGCTTTGAAGCAAACAGCCGGACCTTTTTTGCCATCGCAGGCGCATAGATTCTTAGTATATGTATTTGTGGATTTAAATCCTCTTTGTGACGTTATATATTTCAGATTTACATTGCTATTGCACAATAATGAGGTGGAGAATGATTGTTCTCCACCTCATTATCTGCCTGATATCTAATACGCTAATTTAGATTATAACATAGATACGGGTTTTTTCTCTATCTCACCCATCAAAAGCTGCTGTACGGTTACCACTTCTCCTGCTGCAATCTGGCTATGAGCCATTTACGGAGCCTTTCATCCAGTTTTTTGCCTACCCATGACTCGATAGTGCGGATATCACCGCTCATTATGGCTGCTCTCTCCTCAGCACTCAAATCATACTCCTTGAGCGCCTCGGAAGGATTCTCGGCCAGCCAGGCAAAAAAGTCATTATCCTGAGCGGCTCTATCAAGCACCGCCAGTACGGCTCTGACTGCCGAAACTTTATATTCAGGTATTTTTGCCGAAGGATCCAGAGCAGGGTTCGTCAGTACATTGACAGGCGTCTCGTTCCAGTGGAAAGCCATGAAGGCGACTCCAGGAGCCATCTTGTCGGTGATGTTGACCGGCGCTTCCACTTTGCCTCTTTGTGATGTCACGGCCATGAGATCACCATTGATGATTCCAAGGTTCATTGCATCTTCGGGATTAATATCGATTGAACCTTGAGGACTAAGTCTGTTGAGCACATCCGATCTTCTGCTCATGCTGCCGGTGTGGAATTGCTCCAGCACACGTCCCGTGGTCAAAATGAGCGGATAGCCTCGGGATACCGATTCGGCGGGGGGTCTGAATTTAATACCGTGGAATTTGCCAAGGCCGCGAGTAAATTTACCCTCGTGGAGAATGGGAGTTCCGGGATGATCTCTATCAAGGCATGGCCATTGCAGGCCATACTCATTCAAACGGTCGTGGTGAATTCCTCCATAGATGGGAGTAACGGAGGCAATCTCATCCATTATTGCCTCGCTGCTCTCGTAATCGAAAGAATACCCCATCTTGTTAGCCAGTGCGGAGACAATTTGCCAATCAACTTTGGCTTCACCGGGCGGGTCAATTGCTTTTGAAAGCTTTTGCACCCGTCTTTCGGTATTGGTAAAGGTGCCGTCTTTTTCGGCAAAGCTGGTGGCCGGCAGAACC
>CAZJQZ010000035.1:0-20236 GCA_964548045.1 uncultured Dehalococcoidia bacterium
TACTTGGTGGCATTTTCCAGTAAATTATAAAGTATCCTTTCAAGCCTAAGTTGGTCCGCTCTAATATCAGGAAGGACATCAGGAACATCCTGCTTGAACTTATGACTCGGCGATTGCCTTCTTATGGCTTCCACTACTTGCTCAATTACATCCTGAATATTGATTGGTTCGGGGTAAATAAGAAGGCGGCTGGCCTGAGACCGGGAAAGCTCCAGCAAATTGCCGATAAGATGAGAAAGAGATTCTGCCTCCAAAGATGCATCCTGCAAAAGCTGGTTCGATTCCTCAATCGTTAAACGATCTCCCTCGCTCAAGGCAGTATCAATTGCACCGATAATCACTGTAAGTGGATTGCGAAGTTCGTGGGAAACCAGACCGATAAACTCATCCTTAAGATGATCAACCTTTTTTCTATCGGTAATATCCTGAACGATGCCCAGCATGCGAACGGGTTCACCTGATTCATTACGGAAAACATCGCCTGTTTCAGATATCCATCGTGTAGTCCCATCCGGCCAGATAATGCGATGCTCAATATCATAACCAACATCATTGTTGACTGATTCATTAACAGAGTCCTCAACATATCTGCGATCATCCGGATGAACGCATTCCAAGAATGCCTCATAGGTTGCACCAAACTCTCCTTTTCCAAAGCCAAAGATGGACTCAATTGTTTCTGACCATTTAAGATCGCCGGCCAGGATGTCCCAGTCCCAGCTCCCAATGTTGGCCGCGCGCTGAGCCAGCGCATAACGTTCTTCACTAATGCGAAGGTCATCTTCCGCCTGCTTGATTTCGGTTACATCCTCCAGACAAACCAGTGCCAGTTCTTCGCCGGAAAAGCTAATTGGAATTGTGGAGCAAAGCACATGCAATTGAACCTCGTTATCCTCGGTATTCACATTCACAAGAGCACCGACTTGACGATGCGCCTCGCCGGTTTTGAAAGTATCAAGCACCGTATTTTTAACTATGCATTTTTGACAATCGTAGCCATAGCCACATCCATCGGGATGATCGGCAGCATAAATGCACCGTAACACCTCCCCGCAGTGAAGTCCGACTACCTGATCGTGCTCACGCTGTGTGCGCTCGAGAGCCATTTTGTTGGCTCTTCGCACGTGCCGATCCTCATCAACCAAAAGCATGATCAGAGGAGCGTTATCGAATATGGCCACTAATTCCGAATTGCTGTCAAATCGAGATGTCATGCTGCTCTCGATTATATTTTCCTATTTGTTTCAGGTCAAGAATCATTTTGACTTTCAACGGGATTGAGACTATCATTATACTCAAAAGTTGCGCTTTGGAGGAACCTTGGCCAAAACATTTCGGATACTCGCAGTCGATGATGAGGAGAGAATTCTGACCTTCCTTAAATCAAAACTGAAAGCTTCCGGATATAACGTCATTACCGCCGGAAACGGGAAGGAAGCTCTGGAACTGGCTCAGGCCCAGCAGCCTGACTTGATTGTGCTCGATATAGTCATGCCTAAAATGGATGGCATAGAAACCCTCAGGGAATTGCGGGGATTTTCCTCGATTCCGGTTATCATGCTCAGCGCCAAAGGTTCCGATATCGATAAAATCAAGGGCTTGAGCCTGGGAGCTGATGACTATTTAGCTAAACCGTTTAATCCGGACGAGCTGGTAGCCAGAATTGAAGCGATTCGCCGTCGCTCCACCGGAGAAAGCAAGATCACTGCACCGGAACAGATTACCATAGGAAATGTCACCATCAACCTTGCCAAATGCAGGGTATCGGTTGACGGCAAGGAAACTAGCCTGACCCGGATTGAATGGCTGCTGCTTAGCAAGCTGGCCCAGAACGCCGGCCGGTTGATGACCTATGAAGAGCTGCTCACCAGCATCTGGGGCCCGGAATATCTTAATGACGTCCAGATACTGAGAACTTGGGTCAGTCGCCTCAGAGGCAAAATTGAAAAACAGGCTAATACCCCAAAGCTAATTTCTACCATCCCCAAGGTGGGTTACATGATAGAGGGCCCGCACGGTTGAACCCGTTTCGTGTTTTCCACTTCCTGAACCTGCCTTCCGCCTCAAATGTGACCCAAATCACGGCGCTATAACGCAATTGGGTATAAACTATTTTTCGTGAATTAATACTGAAAAAGAGCAAACTCATGAAATGGATATTTGTGTTTATCGCCGCGATATTAGTTGGGACAATCACATGGGTATACGTGGAAAGTGACACACCGGACCAGATTGAGGAAAGTTATGGTCCGGGGCAAGCGGAGGGTGAAATGAAATACAATGAACTCACCGATAAAGAAAAGAGCGTGATCATTAACAAGGGCACCGAGAGACCATTTTCAGGCAAATACTGGGATCACCACGAAGATGGAACCTACACCTGCAAAAATTGCGGCGCTCCGCTTTTCTCTTCCGATACCAAATTCGATTCCGGCACCGGCTGGCCCAGCTTCGATGATGCCATCCCCGGCGCGGTGAAGCAGGTCACGGACGCTGATGGGTGGCGAACTGAGATCGTCTGCGCCCAGTGCGGCGCCCACCTCGGGCACGTATTTTTCGGAGAAGGGTTCACCGATAAGGATACCCGTCACTGCGTTAATTCAATCTCCCTCGATTTTGCACCGGAAGCGGCAGCCCCAAGTAAAGCCATCTTCGCGGGAGGCTGTTTCTGGGGAATGGAATACCATTTCGCCAATGCCGAGGGGGTCCTTTCGACACGCGTGGGGTACACCGGAGGACATACCGAAAACCCGACTTATGGGGAAGTGTGCAGTCACACCACCGGGCATATCGAAGCTATCGAAGTAACCTTCGATCCGGCCAAAACGTCGTATGAAGAACTGGCCCGGCTTTTCTTCAATATCCACGACCCGACGCAAGTGAACCGCCAGGGTCCGGATGTCGGGGAGCAATATAAATCGGCCATCTTTTATTTGAATGAAGAGCAAAAGCGGATCGCCGAATCGCTGATCGGGGAACTCGAATCGAAAGGCTACCATGTCGCCACCGAACTGATTCCGGCATCAACATTCTGGGAAGCTGAAGACTATCATCAGGATTACTATGAAAAGAAGGGCAACCAGCCCTACTGCCACATCTATACTGAGAGGCTTTAGATGGCGCTGATCAGGTGAAAATGAAAAGGGCCCTTAGAAGATTTTCTACGGGCCCTTTTCATTCTGGCTGAACGTCTTAATTTCTCACATCACCTTTAAATTGAAGTAAACTGCTTTAATTGGACAGAATCTTTTTGGCAGCATCGTTCAATTCAGCCCTAAGGATCGGCATGGGATCAACCACCTTGTGCTGGCAATCGGCACAAAGCCCTTCGAACCATACATACAGGTTCTCATCAATGCGGGAAAGTTGCAGGTCCAAAGAAATCGGCTGATCACATCCCGGACAACCCGCGTATTTTGTATACCTTATTCTTTCAGCAGCGTTCTCTTCCATTGTCCATCTCCTTTCGGGCTAAACCCAACCCTCCTTAAAAGCTATCTCATCATCAATTATCTGTGCTTTTATCCTTGCTGTATGCGACTTTGGTCACGTAAATGCGAGTATCGATGTTACAGGTTTGTAATATTTCCCCCTCCGGTTTTATGACTACTCTATATTCCATCATCTATCCTGAATGCACAGAATCATTAATGAGGTATTGATCAATTATGCTGGGCGGAAATCGAGTTGCGGTACTTGTCGAAGAAGGCTTTGAGGACTCGGAACTGGTGGAGTCCATCAAGGCGCTAAAAGACGCAGGAGCCAAGGTGGTGGTGATTGGCAGCGGTTCGCAGGATAACTACCGTGGAGAGAGAATGAAAGCTCAAATAAAACCCAATGTGAACGCGAATGAAGTAAATGCCGCGGATTTCGATGCCGTGATCATTCCCGGTGGACATGCCCCGGATAAAATGCAATTGCACCAGTCAATGATCGATCTGGTTAGAGAGGCCTTTAACTCCGGGAAAATAGTGGCGGCGATTTGCCACGGCCCCCAATTACTAATTCCAGCTAATGTTGTCAAAGGCCGCCGGGTCACCTCATGGCATTCGGTGGCTGCCGATCTGCGTAATGCCGGAGCCGAGTGGGTGGACGAGCCGGTTGTCAGAGACGGGAACCTTATCACTTCGCGAAAACCTGTTGACATTCCAAAATTTAATAAGGTGATTATTGAAGCCCTAAAAGAGCGGTACGGAATGCCTTCGGTAAAGTAACAGTGCGACTTGAATCACATATTGAGGGCAACATCCGTGATAAAGTCTTCAATAAATGAACCGGAGGGAAAAAATGACAAAAGTGAAAGAAATCATGAAAGATGATGTTAAATCGGTATCCCCGTCAGATACCATCGCAGAGGTAGCTCAAAAGATGACGGATTCTACCCTGCAAGTTTTGCCTGTATGTAAAAATGGTAGATTTAGTGGTATTATCACGGAAAGCGATATAGTTTCCAATTTTGTAGCTAAAGACCACGATCCCAGGCATGAACGTGCCGATTCATTAGTGATTAACCATGTTCCCAAAGTTTCGGCCGGTTCTGATATTGTTGATGCCGCCAAGATAATGGCAAATCACGGAATTTGTTATTTGCCGGTGGTTAACAATGGCGGCAAATTCGCAGGCTTGCTCACCATTGACGATCTGGTTAAAGAAAGCCTGATACTGGCAAGCCTTGTCTTGACCGGGCTAAAAAAGGATGGTTAAATGGACCAGTCAAAGGAAATCAGAATCTATTTAACCTCCACCTGCCCGCACTGCAAGAGAGCAAAGGGCTTTTTGACAGAAAACGGGATCAGTTTTGAGGAATTTGATGTACTGGATAACCAGAATGCCCGCGAAGCGATGATCCGGATCTCGGGCCAAATGGGAGTGCCTGTGATAGTCATAGGTGATGAAATAGTAATCGGGTTCAATCGAGATCGTTTGAAGGAAAAGCTGGGTCTTTGACCCCAAAAATGGACGGCAATAAATGAAAGTGCTTGGAATTGCTGCAAGCCCGCGCAGAGGTGGAAATACGGACCTGCTGTTGGAACAGGCTCTGGCCGGAGCCAGGAGCGCCGGAGCTGAAACCGAAACCATAGAGGTCGGCAGGCTCAATATCTCCCCATGCCGCCATTGCGATGGGTGCCTGAAAGAAGGAAAATGCGTCATCGATGACGATATGCAGTCCGTCTACCCCAAATTGAGGGAAGCAGATCGAATCATCATCGCATCGCCGATGTTTTTCATGGGTCTCACAGCTCAGGCAAAAGCATTGATTGACCGATGCCAGGCATTGTGGGCAATCAAATACGAGCTAAAACAAAAACTGGCCCTCAATTCCGGAGGCGAACGAAAAGGACTTTTTCTTTCAGTTGGCGGAACCGGTTTCAAGAACAATTTCGATTCCGCCCGGCCGATTCTGAAAAGCTGGTTCGCCGTGATCGACGTGAAATTTACAGGCGAACTGACCTATGCCAAAGTTGATAAGAAAGGCGCTGTAAAAGAGCATCCCACAGCATTGCAAGATGCTTTTGAGGCAGGCAAGAAACTGATAGAAAATTAGTTCTGTAGTGCAGGAGACATGCTCTCACACTCTACGAAGAAGGAGGAATATGAGCATCTTCAGCGAACCGGTCTCTTGTGGCGGATGTGGTGTGGACCTTTCGGATGAGCGAATCGATCCCGAAACCATGCGCAAGATCGCTCAGCATCCCTGGCTTCCTGATCTATGAAATCAAAAGGGACGCGTTCCAGCTTCTGGGGACTCGTTATGTTAACCTCAAGTACGGGAAAATGGATATTGCCAAGGCTATCGATTTGATCTATGATTGCAAATACGTTATTACCCGGCGGGCAGGATTTCGTGCGATAGAGCAGTTAAAGAAGAGGGGATCGAGCTAATTGAAGATTACAGTCCGGTCGAAACGGTTATGAACAGACTGATCAAATATTTCATGAAATGAGGCACGTCACATGAACAAAGAGAGAAATCATTTAATGCTGCAGGTTAGCGATTTACACGTCGAAGTAGAGGGCCAGGAGATATTGCACGGGGTAAATCTCTCGATCAACGTGGGCGAAACACAGACGCTGTTCGGGCCAAACGGCAGCGGGAAGACGACGCTTCTAATGGCCATTATGGGTTTCCCGCGATATCAGATCACGGACGGCAAGATTATTTTCAAAGGAGAGGATATTACCCACACCACCCTTGACGAGCGGGCCCGGCTGGGGATCGGTATGTCATTCCAGCGGCCACCGGTTGTAAAGGGCGTGCGAACAAGGGATTTGGTAGTTGCTTCGATGCGAGCCGAAACGGCAGAAGGAGAGGTGGATAAGCTCGCCGGACAACTGAACATGGTAGACCTGTTAGACCGCGAGGTTAACCGGGGATTCTCCGGCGGTGAGATCAAACGATCCGAGCTTCTGCAACTTATGGCCCAGAGCCCGGATATGGTGCTTCTGGATGAACCTGAATCGGGTGTTGACCTGGTGAATATGGGACTCATCGGCGAGATGACCAATCAACTGTTGCAGAAGAGTCTCCATCGTACCCGAAAACGTTCTGGCCTGATCATCACCCATACCGGGCATATCCTCAACTATGTCTGTGCCGGGAGAGGGTACGTGATGATCAATGGAGTCATTATCTCTCAGGGAGAATCCATGGAGATTCTGGATTGTATCAAGGAGCAAGGATTCGAGGAGTGTCGAACATGCCAAAGGTAATTAAGCAGAATAGTCAGGAACTAGCGCAAAAAGCCATCGATAAAGCAGCAGCGCTGGGACGAGATATTGATTTGAGCCATTATTCAACAGGCGAGGATAAATTTGAGTATGAGGAAGACCTTTCACGTCTGCCGGATGATGAGAAGGCCAGTATGCTGAGTGCCGGCGTGATGGTGGATGATAAGAGCCAACGCTCCGGTACCTTTGTTCAGAAAGACCAGACACCAGTCCATTTCTCTACCGTTCAAGAAGGAGTAGAGGTAATGAGCATGTCCGAGGCTCTGAGCAAATACAGCTGGCTGGATGATTACAGGTGGAATGTGGTCAAGGTTGATGCGGATAAATATACGGCACATTTGGAACTAAACGAGAGCGACGGCTACTTCATCCGTACGTTACCGGGAGTCAAAGCGGAGTTGCCGGTTCAGGCATGTCTTTACCTGGGACACAAAAACATAACCCAGCGAGTTCATAACATCGTCATGGCTGAGGAAGGGTCCGAGCTGCATATCATTACGGGATGTACCACTCACCCGATGTCAGCGGGACTGCACCTCGGCGTTTCAGAGTTTTATGTAAAGAAAGGGGCTAAGCTGACTTTTACCATGATTCACAACTGGGCATCGGAGGTCGAGGTCAGGCCACGCAGCGGGATCATCGTTGAAGAGGACGGTGTCTTTCTTAATAATTATGTTTCCATGAAGCCAGTTCGAAGCATGCAGATGTATCCTACCGCTCATTTGGTGGGTCGGAATGCCCTGGCCCGTTTCAACAGTGTGCTGGTGGCGCCGGAGGGTTCTCACATAGACGTCGGCGCTCGGGTGATACTGGATGCCGAAGGTGC
Organism: uncultured Dehalococcoidia bacterium; assembly: GCA_964548045.1. Taxonomy (GTDB): domain Bacteria; phylum Chloroflexota; class Dehalococcoidia; order SZUA-161; family SpSt-899; genus JBGLNL01. The sequence goes on from CAZJQZ010000035.1 coordinate 7,556, forward strand.
CCGGGCAGAGATCATTTCACGGACGATCACTACTGGAGGTACAGTTATTGCGCGCGGGGATATACAGGCCAACAAACCGGAAGTGATCGGACATCTGGAATGTAACGGGCTGATCCTCAGCGAAGGGGGCATCATACAGGCAGTACCGGAACTCATTGGCCGGGTGCCCAATGTCGATCTCTCTCACGAAGCGGCAGTCGGGAAGATTGCCGAAGAAGAGGTAGAGTACCTAATGGCGCGTGGTCTCACCCGCGATGATGCGACCGCGATGATCGTGCGCGGATTCCTGAACGTGGACATTGAGGGTCTGCCTCCCGAGCTGGAGGCCGAACTGAAGCACGCGATTGAAGAGAGCGAAAACGAGCTCTTTTGAAATCAATCAGAGTGCGGGAGATGAACTCCCGCATTGAAAAAGAAAGGAGGGGAAAATGGAACTAAAGGGAAGCAAAACGAAACAACATTTACTGGCGGCATTTGCCGGAGAATCGCAGGCAAGGAACCGGTACACTTTTTTCGCTTCGGTTGCGAAGAAAGCCGGCTACGAACAGATCTCAGGAATTTTCACCGAGACCGCCGCCAATGAAAAAGAGCATGCCGAACGGTTCTTCAAATTTTTGGATGGCGGAGAGTTGGAAATCATCGCCTCCTTTCCTGCCGGGGTCATCGGAGATACTGCCGCGAATCTCAAGGCATCTGCTGACGGCGAAAACATGGAGTGGACTAAACTCTATAAAGATGCCGAGCAGGTAGCCAGAGAAGAGGGTTTCGAAGAAGTTGCCAATGTCTTCAAAGAAATCGCTGAAGTTGAAGCCGAGCATGAAAAGCGATACCGGAAGCTGCTGGCGAACATCGAAGCCGGAACGGTCTTTGAAAAGGACAAAGTTGTGAAATGGAAATGCCGGAATTGCGGATATGTTCACGAGGGAACGGAGGCCCCGGACGAATGCCCGGCATGCGCTCATCCTCAAGCCTATTATGAATTGCTGGCCGAGAATTACTAATTTGAAAGGTCCTTCTTATGTGGAAGTGTACTAACTGTTCTCACTTTGAAATAGGCCCGGAAAAACCTTCAGCATGCCCGATATGTGGGGCCGATGCTGATAATCTAGCCCCACATGAAGTTCCGGGCATTAAAGGGGCTAAGACGCTTTATAACCTGAAAATGGGTTTTGAGGCAGAATCGAAAGCCAGCATGAGGAATCGGACGTTTGCCATGAAAGCGGATCAGGAAGGTTTTCCTCAGATGGCGGCGCTCTTTCGTGCCGTCGCTGAGGCCGAAGAGGTTCATGCCTACCATCACGAGCGCTTTTTGGGAGCCATCTCCGATACACAGACCAATCTCGAAAGCGCTTTCGAGCACGAAAATTTTGCTACCAATGCCTACCCCGAACTCATAAAAACAGCAACTGAAGAGAATAATCCGGCTGTTGCTAAGCAATTCAGCTTCGTTCGGGATGTAGAGCGAGAGCACGCCGGGCTCTACAAAAAGGCCATTGATCACATGGTTTCCGAGGAATCAACGGCATACTACGTATGCACCGTCTGCGGGGACATTGAAGACGGAAATGCCCCTGACGAATGTCCGATTTGCGGCGCTCCAAAGGATAAATTTAAAAAAACTATATAGAAGGACGAGAGATAAGTTAATACAGGCAATGAATCGCCAGGCTAACCTGGTCTTAATAATAAAAAGGAGGGTTTTATTATGAACACCAAAGCCTTGTACAAAATCAGTTATGGGTTATATGTAATCGGAGCCAGTGACAGTGGAAAAATCAATGCTCAGATCGCCAATTCGGTGATTCAGGTTTCCTCGGAACCCCCGACAATTCTAGTAAGCATAAACAAGAATAATTTCACTCATGATCTAATCGAAAAGAGCGGGGTTTTTACTGCTTCCGTATTGGCACAGGATACGCCGCTAAATTTCATCGGGAGCCTGGGATTCAGGTCAGGTCAAGATGTGGACAAGCTCAAGGACATAGATTATGGAATAGATGTTACCGGCGCTCCGGTAATCAACGAGAATGCTATTGCTACATTTGAGGCGAAAGTAATTTCGAAAGCAGATGCCGGAACGCATACCTTATTTATCGGAGAGCTGGTAGCTGCCGAGCTTTTGAGGCAGGAGGAACCCATAACCTATTCCTACTATCAGCAGGTAAAAAGAGGCACTACACCCACAACAGCCCCATCATACATCAAAGAAGTAAAGGAGGTTCCCAAAATGGCAAAATACGAATGCACAGTTTGTGGCTATGTCTATGACCCTGAACTGGGCGACCCCGATGGTGGCATTGCTCCGGGCACACTGTTTGAGGATATCCCTGATGATTGGATGTGTCCCGTTTGTGGAGCTGCCAAGAGTGATTTTAAAATAATGGACTAATGGATCAGCAAAATGGCTGCCAGAGAAATAAAGCAAAACATCTACTCGGCAGGTGCAGTAGACTGGGATAGAAGGTTATTTGATGCGCTGATACCGCTTCCTGACGGCACAACCTATAATTCGTATTTAGTTAAGGGCAGCGAAAAAATTGCCCTTATCGATACGGTGGACCCCTCAACACAGGATGTGCTCATGAATAACCTGAACCAGCTTGGGGTTGCGAATATAGATTATATTGTTGCCAATCATGCGGAACAGGATCATTCCGGCGCTATTCCCAAGGTCATGGAAGAATATCCCGAAGCAAAAGTTGTTGTCACACCCAAGTGCAAGGATATGCTCATGGACCTGCTCATGATTCCCGAAGAGAGATTCATATCGGTCAATGATAAAGAGACCATCTCGCTGGGAGACAGGACTCTGGAGTTCATCCACGCTCCATGGGTCCACTGGCCGGAGACCATGCTGACGTACTTGAGAGAAGAAAAGATATTGTTTTCATGTGATTTCTTCGGATCACATCTGGCATCAACCGACCTGTATGTAACTGATGAAGGGCAGGTTTATGAGGCAGCCAGTCGGTACTATGCGGAAATCATGATGCCCTTCCGAACCATCATCCAGAAAAATATGGAGAAAATCAAAGAATATCCCATTGAAATCATCGCTCCCAGCCACGGGCCCATGCATGACAATCCGGAATTTATCATTGAAGCGTACCACAGTTGGGCCTTCGATGATCCCAAAAACATTGTGGTTCTGCCCTATATCTCCATGCATGCCAGCACCCGTGTAATGGTCGAATACTTTGTTCAGGCTTTAGTTCAAAGGGGCGTCACTGTGAAGCAATTCGATCTCACAGTAACTGACCTGGGGAAACTGGCAATAGCGCTGGTGGATGCGGCGACCATCGTCATCGGGACGCCCACTGTCCTTGCCGGGCCTCATCCGAATGTTGCTTATGCAGCCTTCGTAGCAAATGCCATAAGACCTAATCTGAAATTTGCTTCCATCATCGGGTCATATGGCTGGGGAGGCAGGACTGTTGAGCAACTTGCCGGGATGATACCCAATCTTAAGGTGGAACTTCTCGATCCTGTGTTGAGCAAGGGATTCCCCAAAGAGGCTGAGTTCAAGGCTCTGGATAATCTGGCCGATACTATTGCCCAAAAGCACAAAGAGGGAAAATTCGTTTAGCCAGGGGCATATCGCAAAAGGGGGTAATTATAGCTAGAATTGATTTAATTTGGAGGTTAAACGAAACGGTTTCCCGCCTGCTCGCATCGATGGCAGCAGGCATTAATATTTGAGGAGGTTATGGTGAGATTTGCAGACATTTTGAAAGGCCCGGAGGCAGAAGGCAAGGAAAAGCACGTTCCCTTCCTGGAGGTGAAAACAGGGCAGGGACCAGGACAGGAGAAGGTGGTTCACGTGGTGGTCGGCAAAGAAACGCCGCATCCCAACACCGTTGAACATCACATTTCCTGGATTGAACTGTATGGGATCAAACCAGATGGTCAGGCGATAAACCTGGGCAGGGCCGCTTTCGCTCCCACCTACACCGATCCGAATGTCACCTTCCATGTGCCATCGATGGACCAGTTCAAATCCTTTTGTGCTGTTTCCTATTGCAATGTCCACGGAGTGTGGCAGAACTGCATCGAAGTATAGGAGGAAAGCAAAATGACCGAGCCGAAAGACGGCTGCGTACAACCCTCTAAAGGACCTATTTTGCCGGAAGAGGATGTAACCGCAGCATCACCCGGTTCACAACAAAAGGAGGTAACGAAAGTGCTAGCACATGTAGGTAAACCGGCACCTGATTTCGAAGCTGCTGCTTATTTGGACGGCGGCTTCAAAAATATCAGGCTATCCGATTATCAGGGACAGTGGGTGGTCATCTGTTTTTATCCGGGCGATTTCACCTTCGTCTGACCGACGGAACTTTCGGCAGTTGCCGTCAAGTATCCTGAGTTAAAATCCCTCGGAGTCGAAGTTCTTTCCCTGAGTACCGATAGCCGATTCACTCACAAAATATGGCAGGAGGAAGAACTATCCAAGATGGTCGAAGGTGGCGTACCCTTCCCCATGCTATCGGATGCCGGTGGAAAGATCGGCGCAGTCTACGGCGTTTATGATGAGGATGCTGGCGTGGATATCCGGGGACGTTTTCTTATCGATCCGGAAGGGAAGATCGTGGCCATGGAGGTGATGACACCGGAAGTCGGGCGTAACGTCGCTGAGCTTATCCGTCAGGTCAAGGCTTTCCAGCATGTCAAGGCAACCGGTGAGGTAACCCCCTCCGGCTGGCAACCTGGTAAACCCACCCTGACGCCGGGGCCGAATCTGGCAGGAAAAGTGTGGAAAGAATGGAAGCCGGAGATGGCTTTCTGAGAGAGTTTTGCAACCGAAGAATCTCTTGTTTGATAGAAAGGAGACCGAATCATGCTAAGTGAAAAAATGGCTGAAGCACTAAATATTCAAGTGAACAAGGAAATTTATTCTGCCTATCTCTACATGGCGATGTCGGCTGCGTGCACTTCACTCGGACGCGATGGATTCGCCAACTGGTTCATGGTCCAGTATCAGGAAGAGATGGCCCATGCCATGAAGTTATACGATTACATTCACGAGCAAGGCAATCGGGTGAATCTTATGGCAATCGATCAGCCTCAAACCGATTTCGCGTCCCCGCTGGCCATGTTCGAAAAAACGCTGGCACACGAGAAGTTCGTGACCAGCCTGATCCACGGACTGGTAGATCTCGCCGGAGAGGAAAACGATAGCGCCACAAAAGACTTCCTGCAATGGTTCGTCAAGGAGCAGGTGGAAGAAGAGGAAACCGCCGGCAAGCTCCTGGATAAGGTTAATTCGGCGGGCAACAGCAACGAGGCATTGATGAGTCTGGATACGGAACTGGCCGGACGGGTTTTTCACCCACCGGCATGATATTGATAATTCTTACAGGATGGTTTGATGTCATCCCAAAAAGAGACGAAATATCAAAATCGGCTGGCTTCCGAGAAGAGCCCCTATCTGCTGCAGCACGCGGATAATCCGGTCGACTGGTATCCGTGGAACGATGAGGCCTTCGAAAAAGCAAGGCAGGAAGATAAACCGATCTTCCTTTCCATTGGCTATTCGACCTGCCACTGGTGCCACGTGATGGCGCACGAATCGTTCGAGGATGCGCAGGTCGCCAAACTGATGAACGACACCTTCGTTTCGATCAAGGTTGACCGTGAAGAACGCCCCGATATCGACGGCATCTATATGACCGTCTGCCAGATGATGACGGGAAGCGGCGGCTGGCCGTTGACCATCATCATGACCCCGGAGAAGAAACCCTTTTTCGCTGCCACTTATATTCCGAAGGAAACCCGGTTCGGGCTCACTGGCATGCTGGATTTAATCCCCAAAATACAGGACGTCTGGACAAATCGAAAAATAGAGGTAATCGAATCATCCGAGAAGATCACTTCCACCATCCAGCAATTATCGCCAGGCACACCCGGGGAGGAACTGAATGGACATCTGCTGAGTTCCGCTTACGAAGCGCTATCCGCCCGGTTTGATCCTGAGTACGGTGGCTTCGGCAGCGCTCCTAAATTCCCGATACCACACAACCTGCTCTTCCTGCTTCGTTACTGGAAAACCACACATGACAAAAAAGCTCTGCAGATGGCAGAGCAAACCATGCAGGCCATGCGACGGGGCGGAATCTACGATCACGTCGGGTTCGGATTTCATCGCTATTCCACGGATCGGGAATGGCTGGTGCCGCATTTTGAGAAGATGCTCTACGATCAGGCCATGCTGGTGATGGCCTATACCGAGACTTTTCAGGCCACCGGCAAGCCGGAATACGAACAAACCGCACGCGAGATTATCGCCTATGTGCTGCGGGATATGACCGTGCCCGAAGGAGCCTTCTATTCCGCAGAAGACGCCGACAGCGAAGGGAAAGAGGGCAAGTTCTATGTATGGACCGAAGATGAAATCCGGCAGGTTCTCGGTGACCGGGCCAACCCCGTTATCGAATTGTTTAACATCACTAAAGAAGGCAATTTCGAGGAGGAATCCTATCGCCGGAAGACAGGGCAAAACATCCTGCATCTGAAAGTATCTCTGCCCGAGGAATCAGCATCGCAATGGGAAACGGACAGGCAGAAGCTGTTTGCATATCGAGAGGAACGCTTTCATCCCCATAAAGACGATAAAATCCTGACCGACTGGAATGGCCTGATGATTGCGGCGCTGGCCAAAGCGGCCCAGGCCTTCGACGAACCTGAATATGCGCATGCGGCCAAAAGGGCCGCCGATTTTATTCTGGCAAACATGCGAACTTCGGAAAGTCGATTATTGCATCGGTATCGTGATGGTGAAGCTGCACTTTCGGGATTTGCCACCGATTACGCCTTTCTGATCTGGGGGCTGCTGGAGCTTTACGAGGCAACATTTGAGGTTAGCTATCTGGAGACGGCGCTCGATTTGAACCGGACTCTGATTGATCATTTCTGGGACGAAGCCAACGGGGGATTTTTCACCACACCGGATGATGGCGAGGCACTGTTCATCCGGCAGAAGGAAATCTACGATGGCGCCACGCCATCGGCAAACTCGGTAGCTATGTTGAATCTGCTTCGCCTTGGGCGGATGACAGCCGACATGAAACTGGAAGAAAAGGCGGCGCAGATCGGGCGGGCGTTTTCGGCAGATGTGGAAAAAGCCCCGGCCGCATATACTCAGATCATGTGTGCCCTGAGCTTCGCCATCGGCCCCGGCAGCGAAGTCGTTATCGCCGGCGATCCTGACTCTTCGGACACGAAAGCCATGCTTACAGAGCTCAGGACTCATTTCGTCCCGAACAAGGTGGTGCTGTTTAATCCTGCGGAAAAAGCCCCGGCTATCCATCGGTTAGCGGCATACACCCGCGAACTGGGGCAAATCGATGGGAACGCGACTGCTTATGTTTGTCGTAATTATTCCTGCTCAATGCCAACTACAGATCCGGGTAAAATGATAGAGTTGTTTGCTTAGAAAACCTCGCAAAGATAGGAGATCGAGACATGTCATTTCGAGAAAGCATTAAACATGTAGACGGGGATAACAGGGGAGACATAACCCTGTACGCGTTGAGCACCTGTGGATGGTGCCGAAAAACAAAGGGAATGCTGAATGATATGGGTGTTGAGTACGCCTACGTTGATGTTGACCTCCTGAAAGAAGATGACAGAAAGGAAGCCCTAGCACAGATAAAAATCCATAATCCAAAGTGTTCTTTCCCGACGATGGTCATCAATAACCATCGTTGCATTATAGGTTTCAGCGAACAGGAAACCAGGGAGGCATTATCAATTGCAGATTGATCTTTCAGTTGATGACCTGTATCAGCAGCTTAAAAGAGAAACTGAACAGAGCGGTTACTACTTGAATCCGGATGTAGAATTCGTCAAAATGCTTCTCGAAAGTTTGCTGACCAACGAGGAGCGATACGGTTACCGGGCATGCCCGTGCCGCCTTGCTTCTGGAAACAAGGTGGATGATATCGACATAATTTGCCCGTGCGATTATCGCGATTCTGATCTGGCTGAATTTGGGATGTGCTATTGCGCGTTGTATGTATCTTCAGAGATCGCTGATGGGAAAAGGGAAGCTGAACCAATACCGGACCGTCGTCCCACAGAAGAAGAAAGGAAGGTACAGAAAACTTTAATTCAGCCCGAAGGAACTGCTTCTGGATTGCCTTATCCAGTCTGGCGGTGCAGAGTATGCGGATACCTCTGTGCCAGAGACGATCCTCCCAAAACCTGTCCCATCTGCCAAGCCAAGGAAGACAGATTTGAACGATTCATATAGCAAGGAGGTATACATGGCACGAGCAAAATGGAAAGGAACGGTTCTTGCCGAAAGCAACAAATTCGAGCTCGTAGAAAGTAATGTATATTTCCCGCCGGATTCCGTCAATTTCGACTATCTCAGGTTGACCGATACCCATACCACATGTCCGTGGAAAGGGCTGGCTTCCTACTACGATGTAATCGTCGATGGGGAAACGAACAGAGACGCCGCCTGGACCTACCTGGAGCCAAAGGAAAAGGCGGTTCACATTACCAGACATGTGGCCTTTGGAGGCGAGATTGAGGTAGAGAGTTGATGATGCTGGCAAAGAGGTTTTTTGAATATGCCGGATAACGAACTTGGGCCTAATGAAAAGCGAGCCATTTGCGGGATCTGTGCCGCCGGATGCTGGGTAATCGTCACATATGATGATGAAGGTAAAATAGCCAGTGTGCGAGCCGACGAGACCTCCCCGCACGGGGCAATATGCAAGGTCGGGGAGCTTTCCCGCGACGTGGTTTACTCGCGGGATCGCATACTTTATCCCATGAAGCGCATCGGGCCCAAGGGCACTTACGATTTCGAGCCAATCAGATGGGATGAAGCCTACGATATCATTGTTCAAAAACTGAATGAAGTCAGAGACGCTTACGGGCCGGAAGCTACGGCTGTTTATACCGGAAGCGGCAGCTTTGAGTTGTCCTTTTGCGACATATTTCAGCCGAAAGGAGTGGCCGTCTCCTCGGCAGCCAGCGTCCTTTTCCCTTTCGGCTCACCCAATACGCTGGGTGTTGGCGCGCTATGCTATGTTTCCTTCGCCATGATCGCCCCCCATGTTACGATGGGAGGCATGTTCATCAACATGTTCTCCGATATCGAAAACGCCAGCCTTATCGTGGTATGGGGCAAGAATCCGGCGGCGCATTGCCCGCCTCACGATTTCAACAGAATCGAACAGGCTCATAAGCGCGGTGCCCGGATAGTAGTAATTGACCCCCGAAAAACCGCAATGGCCGGGTATTCGAATTCTGAATGGGTCCCTATTCGGCCGGGCACCGATGGCGCCCTGGCCCTAGGTATGTGCAACGTCATCATTGAGGAAGAGTTATACGATGATGACTTTGTCAGGAACTGGGCCGTTGGCTTCGAGGAGTTCGATCGGTATGTGCAGCATTACCGGCCGGAAGTAGTGGAAAATATCACCGGGGTCCCTGCGGAAACGGTCAGGCGACTGGCCCGGGAAATCGCTGCCACCGATGGTGTAGCGCCGGTGATGTACAGCGGCCTGGAGTACAGCGATGGCGCCGTGAACGCCATCCGGGCCAGCATGGTTCTATGGGCGCTGGCAGGTCAACTGGATGTCCCCGGCGGCATGTGTTTCACCATGCGGGAAAATCATTTTCCCGTCAATCGCCAGGGGCTCATTCCCAATCCCAACGTTCGAAAAGCGGCGGGGCACAACAACTTCCCCATCTACACCATGTACCGCGGGGAGTTTCATGCCAATATACTCCCAGATGCCGTGCTCGAAGGAGACCCGTACAGGATAAGATTACTAATAAGCCTGGGGGCTTCGATTATCAACTCATGGCCGCAGTCGGATATCTGGCGCAAGACACTGGCCGAACTCGATTTTCTGGTCTGCACCGATCGTCAGTGGACTGCCGATATGGCCTACGCCGACATCATCCTGCCGGCAACGACATATTATGAAATGCAATCGTACATGCGGTACGGCTCCATGTTTCGAATTCGTGAGAAGGTAATCGAGCCGGTGGGTGAAGCCCGCCCCGATTACTTCATTCTGGCCGAACTGGCCCGCAGGCTCGGTTACGGCCACCTTTATCCGCAAACTGAGGAAGAGGTCTTATCACATGCGTTAAAGGGCTCCGGGTTCACGCCGGAACAGGTTCGTGCCTCCGGCGGGACTATCCAAGTTCCTGCTGCCATGATGCAGTACAGAAAATGGGGAAAGGGTCTCCTGAGAGGAGACGGCCAACCGGGATTCGATACGCCTTCGGGTAAACTTGAGATATTCTCATCAATTCTCGATGAACACGGCTACGATGCCCTCCCGGTCTATGTGGAACCCGGTGAAAGCCCCCTTTCCCAGCCGGAACTGGCACGAGAGTTTCCGCTGGTTTTCAACTCGGGAGCCCGCTCAAACGTCGATCTGCATACCCTTCATCACAGCGTAAAGGAGTTGCGTCAGGAAAAACCGGTGCCTACGGTGACGATCAATACGGCGGATGCCGAAGAAAGAGGCATCGAAAACGGCGACCTGGCACATATTCGAACCAGACGGGGGCAGGTAAGTATGTATGCCATGGTAACCGATGGCATTGTCCGGGGAGCCGTTGAAGCCAGTGGCATGGGCGGCGGCGCGCTCGGTTCCTCCGAATGGCAAGAGGCCTGCATCAACGATCTCACCGATCTTGCCCGCTATGATCCCATCTCCGGTTTCCCGGTGTACAAAGCCCTGCTGTGCGATGTGGTCAAGGCCTCCAATGGAAACAAGGGCAAGGTTACCGGAACTGGCGAGTACGTTTCTGATGACACGGTCGGGAAGAGGGAAACCGAAGCGGGAATATACTTGGATCACAATGCCACCACGCCTATCGAGCCGGCGGTAAAAGAGGCTATGATCGCCTGCATGGATACATACGGCAATCCCTCCAGCGCATACGCCGTCGGCAGGAAAAGTCACGCCGCAATCGAGGCAGCACGCCGCAGTGTGGCACTTATGATGAACTGCACCGCAAAACGGATTATATTCACCGGTGGCGGTTCGGAATCCAATAACCTGGCGATCAAAGGGATGGCCTTATCCGGCTCCAGAAAACACATAATCACAACCTGCATAGAGCACCCTTCAGTGTTGAACACCTGCCGATGGCTTGAAGGCCAGGGATTTTTGGTTACGTATCTGCCCGTCGGCCAAAACGGGCAGGTGAAACCTGATGATTTAAAGGCAGCCATTACCAATGAAACCTGCCTGATCAGCATCATGCTGGCCAACAACGAAACGGGCTCAATCCAGCCGATCCCGGAGCTGTCACTAATTGCCAGCCAGGCGGGAGTGTTATTTCACACCGATGCAGTCCAGGCGGCCGGTAAAATCCCTCTTGATGTAGCAGAACTGGGAGTCGACATGCTCTCTATTTCCGGGCACAAATTCGGCGCACCGAAGGGAGTTGGCGCGCTCTTCGTGAAGAAAGGTGTCAACTTGGACCCGCTGATTTGCGGCGGAGGCCAGGAAAACGGTCTGCGGGCCGGAACCGAAAATGTGATGGGAATCGCCGGGCTGGGCAGAGCGGCCGATCTGGCAACGGACCGGATTTCGAAGATGGCTCAGATAAGCATCCTGAGAAACAGGCTGGAGGAAAGCGTTTTGAGTGTCTTACCAGATGCACACACGGTTGGCAGCCCCCGGAAAAACCTGCCCAATACCTTGTGCATGGTTTTACCGGGGGTTCGCGGCGAATCACTGGTACTGGCCCTGGACCAAAAGGGGATTGCCATTTCATCAGGGTCGGCCTGCCGTTCCGGTTCCCCGGAGCCCTCACATGTACTGAAGGGTATGGGTTTGAACCCGGAGGAGGCCCATTGTGCGGTCAGGATATCACTCGGGCCTGATACCACAGAAGGGGAAATCGACCGTACTATACAAGCAATCGATGAGGTGATTAATCAATCGAGAGATTTAGTCCGGTTTGTAGCCTGCCGGTAAAGTTATGTGAAAGGGCAGCATGATGAACGGTTCGCGAACAAAATGCGCCGTGGTCAATCATCTGGACGGTCGGTACCGGGATATGATAGCCGGCGATATCACGGCCGGCCTCTCGGCCAGGCAGCGATATATTCCCAGTAAATACTTTTATGACGCTAGAGGCTCGAAGTTGTTTGAGGATATTTGCCGGCTGCCTGAATACTATCCCACTCGCACGGAGATATCGATTCTCAACAAGATTGCCCCCAAATTGATGCGCGGGTTTGCCAATCGTGACCTGGTGGAGCTCGGAGCCGGTGCCAACTGGAAAATCAGCATTCTGCTGGAGGCGGCAGGAAGGGCCAACCGAGCCACAATGCGATATATTCCCGTCGATATCAGCGAAACTGCAGTTACCGAAGCCTCGCGGGATTTGCTGGAGCGATATCCGGAACTTGAGGTCATCGGCGTAGCAGCAGATATATTTTCCCATTTGGAGGCTGTGCCCAATAAGCGAGCTAAAATGTACTGTTTTCTAGGGGGCACTATCGGCAATATGAGCAAGGAAGAGGCGGTCGAATTTTTAACGAAGCTGGCTCGAAACATGCAGGTAGACGATAAGCTTCTAATCGGATTCGACATGGTCAAACCGCAAAGCACACTTGAGGCAGCTTATAATGATTCTCAGGGTGTAACCAGCAATTTCAACAAGAACTTGTTGAACGTCATCAACAAGGAATTA
>CAZJQZ010000036.1:0-20209 GCA_964548045.1 uncultured Dehalococcoidia bacterium
GCCAACCAGCATCGCCTCCCTCTTGATTTTTCATAACCACAATTTTAAATTATAGCTATTCGAAAGATAAACTGTCAAGGAGAACCCACTTCAGCGAGAGTTCGTTGTACCCTTTTCCAGATCAATTCGCCCATTTCCCTCCGGGAAAGGGTAGCGTCAATTAGCAGCCATCGCTCCGCATCAGCATGAGCCATTTCCAGATAACCTTCTCGCACCCGGCGGTGAAAGGAAATCTCCTCTCGCTCAAAACGATCTTTGTCTGAAGCTGCCCCCTTGCGCCGAAGGCCCTCTCCAACATCCAGGTCTGGGAGGATGATCAGATCGGGTTGAAGTCCACCGGTGGCCACCTCATTGATGCTCCGGATCATCTCCAAATCCAGTCCGCGTCCGTATCCCTGATACGCCAATGTCGATTCCCCATACCGGTCGCAGATGACAATCCTGTCTTCCTTCAGGGCAGGACGGATTACCTCCGCCACCAGTTGAGCCCGGGCAACTTCAAACAGAAAAAGCTCGGTGGCAGGGTCGAGGTCTATTTCCAGTTTGTGCTTTAGCAATCGACGAGCTACCCGTCCCACAGCAGTCGATCCCGGTTCCTTGACCAGCAACACCGGGAATCCCCGGCGGGAAAGGCGGCGTTTCAGAGCCTTCGACTGGGTGCTTTTTCCGCACCCCTCGATACCCTCAAATGTAATAAAAAGACTCATTTCCCTCCGGAATGAACTACTCTGCACTCGCTTCGGATATCATGATCCGTGCATCCACCACCGAGTATCCTTTGCCCGCCACCTTGACTTTCACCGGATTCAAATCAAGTTCGACGATATTAGGCAAATCTTCCACCATTGCTGAGATTCTCAGCAGCAGGTCTTCTATTGATTCGATATCCGCCCTCTTATCACCACGCCAGCCTTCCATCAACTGATATGCTTTCACCGAACGCATCATCTCTTTGGCATCGAGATCGGTCAGGGGATGAATGCGAAACGCCACATCCCGGTACAACTCCGTATAAATCCCGCCATATCCAAACAGAATCAACGGTCCGAAGGATGGGTCCTGGGTCACCCCGACGATCATCTCCAACCCTCCTTTGATCATCTTTTGGACGATGACGCCCCACATCTCTTTGCCCAGCCCTTCATTATCCAGCCGATGCCGAATGCGTGCAAACGCCTGCTCCACTTCTCCTTTTGAACGAAGATCGAGGGCAATTCCGCCCACTTCCGTTTTGTGAGTGATCGTTTTGGAAAGCAGTTTAGCACATACCGGGAATCCAAGTTCCGCGGCAGCATCCGCCGCTTCCTTGGCAGTCTTGGCCAATCTGGTTGGGACGACACTGATACCATACGCCTTGAGAAGTTCAACCGACGATGAAGCCCGAAGCCACAACGGCCGGGAAGAACTTTTCTCCAGGGCTTCTTCAATTATGCGGAGCCCTTTTCGGCGATCGATATCGGTGAATTTCGGGATTCTACCACTCGGCCGCTTTAACCATTCACCGTAATCGCATGCCCGAGCCAGCGCACCCGCCGTCGCTTCCGGAAATGTAAACGTGGGAACGAATCCGTCATCTTCCGATCCCAGTTCGGATGGCGCTCCCCGAGAACTCATAAACGAAGCCACCAGCGTCTTTCCCTGTTCGCGAAATCGCGGGGCGACTTCGCGAATTGCGCTCGCAATGGCTTCCGGGTCGGTGACGATCGGGGGAATAAAAATGACGATTAGCGTATCGATGTTTTCATCATCCGCCAGAATTTTCATTGCCCTGGTATAATCTTTGGCTCCAGGTGCAGCGGTCATATCCACTGGATTGTCAAAAGTCGCCTCTTTCGGTAGAAATCGTTTCAGGCGTGAAATAGTGTTCTTCGATAACTCCGGCAAATCAAGTCCCCTGTCGGAGCAGGCGTCAGCGGTCAGTATTCCCGGCCCTCCACCGTTGGTGAGAATGGCTACCCGCCTGCCCTGTGGCAACGGCTGATGCGCCAGCAGATTAGCCACATCGAAAAGCTGCTCCAGTGAATCCACCCGGATGATGCCGGCCTGTTTAAACAGCGCCTCCGAAGCAACCTCCGTTGTAGCTAGCGCACCGGTATGCGAAGCTGCAGCACGTGAACCGGCCGGAGTGCGCCCGCTTTTGACCGCTATCAACGGCTTGCTGGCCGCCACGCGCCGGGCAATGCGCCCGAATTTTATCGGATTACCAAACGATTCCAAATAAAGCAAAATGACATCGGTGGTTGGGTCTTCTTCCCAGTACTGCATCAGATCGTTACTGGAAACATCCGCCCGGTTGCCGACACTGACAAACTTGGAAAGCCCGATATTCAGGTTTTGCGCGTATTCCAGAATAGCCAGCCCCAGCGCGCCGCTCTGGCTGGCCATCGCCACATTGCCCACCGGCGGGAAGACCGAGGAAAACGTGGCATTCATATTGATTTCAGGATCGGTGTTGATAACGCCCATACAGTTCGGCCCGACCAGCCGCATCCCATAACTGCGGGCCATATCCAGCAGTTTTTGCTGCCGTTCGATTCCTTCGGGACCGGTCTCGCCAAATCCGGCGGAAATGATCACCACACCCCGAACACCCTTTCGTCCGCATTCTTGAACCACTTTGTGGACACCAGCAGCCGGAACGATCACAATCGCCAGATCGACTTCCCCGGGGATATCCAGCACCGACGGATAGGCGCTCACAGCGCAAACCGACTTGGAAGTCGGATTCACCGGATAAACAACGCCATTGAATTCCTGATGCAGAATATTATGAAACACCTTGTTGCCGATCGAACCGACCCGCTGCGAGGCCCCGATAACAGCGATCGAGCGCGGTTTGAGGAAAGCCTGAAGCGAAGCAATCGACGCCACCTTTTCCCGTTCAGCGCTCATGCGCTCCACGGTTGAAGTCGGGGCCAGGTCCATTTCCATCTGGTAAACACCGGATTCCATCTCTTCGGCCAGATAGAAACCGCTTCGCTGCAGCACCTGCATCATGTTCTGGTTCTCCGCCAGAATCGCCGACTCAAAGGTCCCGATGCCCTTCTCTCTGGCGATCGCGACCAGTTGTTCAAGCAAATGACTTCCGATACCACGGCCCTGGTACTCATCCTCGACTACGAACGCCGCTTCGGCACGGTCACGCACCGGCATTCGATAGAAATGACCCACGGCAATGATCCGTTCTTCGGCATCCTCTCCAAGGGTCGCCGCCAGCGCGAAATCGTTATCGTAATTGACCGAACAGAACCGTTTGGCCTCTTCCTGAGACATCTGGTTGAGCACATGGTGAAATCGCAGATACAGACTGTGACGGCTCAGACGTGAAAAGAGGGCCCGGACCTTCTCCTCATCCTCCGGCACGATCGGACGCAGATACAACGTCGAGCCATCCTTGAGGATCACGGCCGTCCTGTATTTTTCGACGATGGCAGGCCCCATGACCATTTCATTCCTCCAGCAGTTTGAAGGCCAGCACATCCACCAAACCCATATCGGTCAATCTGAGTTCCGGGATTACCGGCAAAGCCAAAAATGAGAGCGTGGCGAAGGGAGCTACAGGTACGCATCCTAACTCGGCAGCGGTTTTTTTGAGTTCCTCAAATTTCCGAACCATTTCTTCCAGAGGCGCTTCCGAAAGAAGCCCGGCGATGGGCAGTGCAATTGAGGAGAGTATTTGCCCTTCCTTAGCAATGGCAATCCCCCCCTGTATCCGTTCCAGTTCTTTTATCACCGCGAATATGTCCTCATCATTTGTGCCAACAACGACGATGTTGTGCGAATCATGGGCAATCGAAGAGGCCAGCGCGCCCTTTTTGAGCCCGAACCCCTTCACCAGCCCCACTCCGATATTACCAGTGGCTTTGTGCCGTTCCACTACCACCAGTTTCAGGATATCCCTTTCGATATCCGGCACAATCAAGCCATTTTCTATTTTGACCTTTTCCGAGATGTGTTTGGTGATAATCTGATTCGGAATGATTTCTATCACCGGCGCTGATTCCCCACTGGCAGGCATCTTTAGCGCTCCCACATCAAACGGTTTGATATTGACGGTGCGGGTGAGTTTATCATCGGTCATTGTGGTGATAGACGATCTGAGTTTCCCATCCTGTGCCACCAGTTTGCCATCGTAGAAAACCTGAGTTGCTTTAAGGCTTTCAAGATCATCCAGCACAGCCAGATTGGCCCGGTAACCCGGAGCCACTGCGCCCAGTCCGCTCAGCCGGAAATACTCCGCTGTGTTGATGGTGGCCATCTGAATCGCCCGGACAGGGTCAAGTCCCAGCCTGATAGCTTTCCTCACCACGGCATCGATATCGCCATCGCGTTGCAGATCAGCGCAATCACGGTCGTCAACGACAAAGAAACATCGGTTGAATGTCCGGTCCGTAACCAGCGGCAGCAGTGATTCCAGATTCTTTTCCGAAGAACCTTCGCGAATCATGATGTGCATGCCCCGGTTCAGTTTTTCCCGTGCCTCCTCAAGTGTGGTGCATTCGTGCTCAGAGCCGATTCCCGAAACCAAATAGGCATTCAGGTTGTTCCCGCTCAAACCAGGAGAATGACCATCGAGAATCATACCTCGAAAGAGTTCAAGTTTGTCCCATACTCCGGGATCGCCAAACATCACACCGGGGAAATTCATCATCTCGCCCAGCCCGATGACGTTTTCGAGTTTCATGATTTCCTTCAAACTTTCAGCGTCGAGTTCAGCCCCGGCAGTTTCCATGTGAGTAGCCGGCACGCAGGAGGGCGCCATCCCGAAGATATCCATCGGCAGGTTCTCAGCATACTTGAGAATGTATTTCACCCCCGCTACACCGCAAACATTGGCGATCTCGTGGAAATCGGTGATTGCCGCCAGAACCCCTCTGGGCACGACCGCCTTCGCATATTCGGCAGGACTGAGATGTGAGCTTTCCAGGTGGATATGCCCGTCGATCAATCCCGGGATAAGATATCTGCCATCCAAGTCTATTGTTTCACCTGCCTGCTGGTAATCACCAACTCCGGCAATCAATCCCTGGCAAACAGCAACGTTGCCCTCTTCAATTTCACCTGCGAAGGTATTAACAATCTTGGCATTGGCAAGCAAAAGATCAGCCGGAATGTCTCCACGGGCAACTGCGAGTAAATTCTGCACATCCATTACTCATTCTCCAAACAGCAGATATCGGGCAGATAGCGGTATCGCTCATCAAAGTCTAGCCCATAACCAACGATGAACTTATCGGGGACAGTGAAGCCTTTGTAATCGATTTCAACTGATGTCTTTCTTCGAGAGGGTTTATCCAACAGAGAACAGATCCTCAGAGAAGTGGGATTTCTCAATCGCAGTTTCTCAAGAAGGAAGCTTGAAGTGAAACCAGTATCAATAATATCTTCCACCAGCAAGATATCACGGTTTTCGGCGGGGGTTTTGAGGTCCTGGCGCAACTCGATTCTGCCTGAGCTTTCTTTCCCTGCTCCGTAACTGGATACGCTGACGAAATCAACTTCCAGTGGTATATCCAAAGCTCTCACTAAATCGGACATGAAGATGAAACTGCCTTTGAGCGCTCCGACCAGAAGAGGGTTTTTACCGCGATAGTCTTCCCTGATTAAAGCAGCCAGTTCATCTACTTTCCGGCTTATCTGATCACGAGTGATAAAAGCTGTCAAATTTCTTACTTTTTCCATCCTGCCTCACGTTCAAACCTAGAGTACCAGAGTTGTTCCCTATTAGCAAGCTAATCTCTCCACAAGCGCAAACGGATTCCTCGGCCTGTTGAGTATTCATTTCAGGGATGGGGTTGCAAAAAGTGGGGAAATGTGGTAAACTGTGGGGAAAAATGGGGAAGTAGTCACTCTATGTTAGGTAATTACGAGCATCGAATCGATCAAAAGGGGCGAATAGCTATCCCGTCAAAGTTCCGTAAGGAATTTGCTGAGGGAGTAGTGCTGACTTCCGGCATCGATCAATGCATAATCGCCTACCCCGTCACGGAATGGCAGAAGCTCTCTGATAATTACGACCTCTCCCCATTCTCTACCAGCAAGAACAGAGAACTTACCCGTTTTATCTTTGGTAATGCTTTCGATATTGAACTCGACAGGCAAGGGCGTATAGCGCTTCCTCTCTGGTTACGCCAGCACGCCCGGATCAAAGAGATAGCTATGATAGTAGGAGTCAACAAGTATCTTGAAATCTGGAGCAACGAAGGATGGGAACGGGAGAGCCTCCGCATCAAAGAAGCGGCCTGGCTACTCGCGGAAGGGAGAGAGGAACGTTAATGGAACAACACCACACGCCCGTTCTGCTCGAAGAGACGATTGAATCATTACAAATTCAGCCGGGAGGCCGATACATCGATTGCACTGTGGGAGAAGGGGGCCATGCAGCCGCAATTCTGGAGAGAAGCTCTCCCGGCGGACAGCTCCTCGGACTTGATGCCGATCCTCAGGCAATAAAAGCTGCCCGATCAAAATTGAGGGAATTCGATAAATCCGTACTGCTGGTAAACGAGAACTTCAACATGCTGGCAGAAATCTGCTCAAAATACAATTTTCGTCCCGTTCACGGAATCCTTTTCGATCTGGGGATGTCCTCAGTTCAACTCAATGAGGCCCAGCGAGGTTTCAGCTTTCAGAAAGATGCCCCTCTGGATATGAGGTTCAGTCCAAACCAGAAACTTAGTGCGGCCGATATCGTGAATGATTATTCCGAAAATGAGCTGGCCATGATCATCTGGAAATATGGGGAAGAGCATAAAAGCCGCAAGATCGCCAGATACATCATCAAAAATCGGCCGCTGAAAACCACTTCCGAGCTTGCCCGGATAGTAGCCAAAGCAGTTAACGGGGAGAGGAAAAGAATACATCCCGCCACCCGAACCTTTCAGGCATTGCGCATCGCAGTGAATCAGGAAATAGAGAATTTGAGACTGGCACTGGATCAGGCGATAGAAATTCTCGGAATCGACGGGAGGCTGGCAGTAATCAGTTTTCACTCTCTGGAAGATCGAGCCGTGAAAGAGTTTTTTAATCTGGAAGCAAGGCAGTGCATTTGTCCGCCGGAAACACCTGTTTGCATGTGCGGGCACATGCCTCGCTTGCGGATAATCAACAAAAAGGTTATCAAGCCCTCGGCGAGGGAAATAAAAATAAACCCAAGAAGCCGAAGCGCTCGTCTGCGAGTGGCCGAACGCTTCAATCCGAATTAGGGTAAAAGGAGGTGGAAGGAAAAGATTAAATTTTAAACTATCGCAGGAAAAGTAAATTCTAAAAAAGGGGGATAAATGGCGAATACTTTTGCTTCCATTGATGTTGGGACCAGCAAGGTCACCACAATTGTGGCAACAATCGGTGATGGGGACGCCATCCAGATTTTGGGATCTGGCACAGTCCCATCCCAGGGGGTCCGTAAAGGCCTCGTGGTCGATATCGACCAGGCCAAAGAGGCCATTGAAGAATCTGTGATCCAGGCAGAACGCACCAGCGGATTGCAGGTTGAAACAGCTTATGTTGGCGTAACCGGAAAACACATCAGCGCCCTCAACAGCCGAGGGGTAGTTGCTACCACGCGCAATGACAGAAGGGTAACCGCAGATGATCTTGACCGGGTACTTGAATCCGCTCGCAGTGTAACCCTGCCAAGCGACAGGAGACTACTTCACGTTCTGCCACGTCATTATACGCTTGACGGAACTGTCAAGGTGAAAGAGCCTGTTGGCATGCACGGTTTCAGGCTGGACGTAGAAACCCACATAGTTACCGCCGCCGCCGCTGCCGTCCAGAATCTGATCAAAGCCATCCGAGGTGCCGGAGTGGAAATCGAAAACCTTGTTTTCAGTCCGCTGGCCTGCGGGGAAGCGGTTCTCACCCAACACGAAAAGAACGCCGGCGTCATTCTGGCAGATATTGGTTCCGGAACAACCGATGTGGCTGTTTTCAAGGATGGTTGTGTCTGGCAATCATCTATCCTGCCGGTGGGCGGTTATCAGGTTACTCGCGATATTTCCATCGGTCTCGGGGTAGCCAGCGATATGGCCGAGCAAATGAAGAAAAAATACGGAAATGTCATGACATCCAATGGTATCGAGACGCCGGAACTAAGCGCCCTTGATGTAGGGAATCGGCACACGGTTTCCTACCGGGAACTGAACGACGTCATCCGCGCAAGACTGGAGGAGACACTCCATATGGTCATGATGGAGATTCCTCGCGATAAGCAGGAAGAAATAGCACCATCGGGGCTGGTATTGACTGGCGGCACCGCCACCATTCCGGGACTAGAGGTAATGGCAAGATCTGTTCTGGGAATGGATCACGTCCGCATAGGAATTCCTTCCGGCATAACCGGCATTGCAGACACTCTGCATGATCCTTCTTGTGCTGCTGGCGTTGGACTCCTTTTCTGGGGAGCCCAAAATGAGGAAGGCCCGGACAAATGGAAAATCGACGAGCTTAAACCGGGAGTATTGGGAACTCTCAAAAATAGTGCTCGGTTTGCCAGGAACTTCCTGACACGATGGTAGACACTGTAAGGGCCATATTTCAGTAATTAAATAAAAGGGGGAAACAAATGGGAAGACAAGACTTTGCTTCTTATCAGGCCAAAATCAAAGTGATCGGTGCCGGAGGGGGCGGATGCAACGCGATAAATAGAATGATCGAGCAGGGGGTTAAAGGAGTCGAATTTATCGCTGTGAACACCGACGTCCAGGATTTGGACAACTCACTGGCCGAAAGCCGAATTCAAATCGGCCCGAAAATCACCAGGGGGCTTGGGGTTGGAGGTGATCCGCAAATCGGAATAAAGGCCGCCGAAGAAAGCCGCGACGCGCTGGATGAAGCGATCGGTGATGCGGATATGCTTTTTGTCACCGCAGGCATGGGTGGCGGAACCGGAACAGGCACTATATCTGTAATTGCCGATATCGGACGAGAAAAAAAGACACTCACTATCGGGATCGTTACCAAACCATTCTCCTTCGAAGGATCGGTACGTTCAAAGAAAGCCCAGGAAGGGATTGAAGAAATCGTTGATATGGTCGACACCCTGATCGTCATTCCCAACGACCGACTGCTTGATATCTGCGATAACAGAATATCGGTTAACGATGCCTTCGCCATGGCAGACGAGGTTCTGTATAACGGCGTGCAATCTATCTCGGAACTGATCACCGTACCCGGGCTGATCAATCTTGACTTTGCCGACGTCAAAACCATCATGTCCAACGCCGGCCAGTCATGGATGGCAGTTGGCAGGGGAAGCGGCGCCAACCGGGCTGTCGATGCTGCCAAGATGGCGCTTTCCAGTCCCTTGCTGGATGTCAATATCAACGGAGCCACCGGCGTTCTCCTGAACGTCACCGGCAGCAGCAATCTGGCCATCTCTGAAGTTCACGAAGCGGCACAGGTTGTCCAGAATTCTGTTGACCCGGATGCCAACATAATCTTCGGGGTAGCGCACGAAGAAAGCATGAACGATGAGGTAAGAATCGTCCTCGTCGCTACAGGATTCACCGCCAATAAAGGACAGGCAAACAACGATACAAATCAGGATGAAATGCTTGCCATGCTTGCCGAGTTGAAGGAGGCAGAGGAAGAGCGAATGGATTCGCCCGCTTTTCTCCGCCAGCCACGCCAGACCAGAAGCTCAGCGCTCAGTTATGCATGGGACTCGGTAAAAGAGAAAACACCATTCTAAAAGACGAAGCCTGAAAAATAAATTGCGCTCTTTGTAATTTCAAAAGACGCCAAATGCGTCTTCCAGGGAGCTGTTATGCAAACCGGGTTGTTCAGCCGGGCACCCCGAGAAAGCGCTGCTTTTGAAAGGGTGCCCGAGTTCAGCCGAAAAAATAAAACCGTGAGAGCAAGCAATCTCAAGGGAGGTGAAACGTGGAGAATTTCAATCTGGTGAAATACCACGTACAGAGCGCAATACGCGCGGCTTTAGCCGAATCCAATGGGCTCAAGGAAGAAGCCAAACGACTTCGAGCGCAGGGCAACCTGCGGTTGATGGTCATGTCTGATGCTGAGTTATGGGAACTCTCCCAGATGCTTTCGCATCCTCCTGCAAGAACGGTGGAGAGTGTCTACCGGGAATTAATAGAATCCATCGAAGAGAGGCGGAAAACAGCCAGCGAATGGATGGAGGCACTCACAGCCAAACCGACTGAGTTCCTTTCAAGAAACTGAATTGAAACCATTTTAGCTGTATTGTAAGGCAGGGACATTCACGCCCATGACCTTAAAAAGAGGAGGTCAGGATGCTAAAGCTATTAGCTGTTATCTTTGTTAGCCTGATATTGCTCGCAACTCCCGCCATTTCCCTGGGGCAAGGGCCTCCGGTATGTGGGTTCTATGGATACGCCACCATTGATGGTGAAGGCGTGGATGACGGGACGGAGATAAAAGCGTGGATAGATAACGTAATGGTAGGATCAGTCGAAACATATCCATTACCCATCGAAGGATATACTTACAACTATGCTCTCACCACTAAGGATAACAAAGATCATACGGGAGAAACAGTTATTCTCACAATCGGACCCAATGATTTAATAGGTGGATCGGCAGAATGGGGGGGAGGAGATAATATACACTTGGACCTTGACGCAGATGCCGATGCCCCTCCCGCTACCCTGAGTGATCCGGCCATAACACTTTACCCTTCTGAAGGAATAGCCACTCAAATTTCGGGGGAGGGATTTACTCCCAATTCATCGATATCCATAACGGTTGGGGGTACACCAGTCGGCACCGTCATTGCCAACACTAACAGTACTTTTTCCATCGTCATAGCAGCGCCGACTCAAAATGCCGGCACATATACCGTTAGAGTTACTGATACCGCAGGAAGATCGGATCAGGCCGTTCTCACTGTCCCTGATATGCGTGGAGAGCTTGGCCCAACCGGGGACAAGGGTGATAGAGGAGCCCCGGGCACATCGGGCGAAGACGGCCCCAGAGGCCCAACAGGCGGGATCGGACTAGCGATAGCAGCTCTGGTGCTTGCGGTGATCGCTATCGGGCTGGCCGGACTGGCAGCAATTCGGGTATCAACTTACTGGAGAAGGCGGTAGAAATTAAATCCTCTCCAGAACCCCAGCAGGTTTAATTTATCTCTCCCAGTCTCTTCCTCATCTCATCGAGTTTGGGGAAATCGTTAATTCCTGAGATTAATGTCACAATCCCAAGTTCCACTGCGCCAGGATCGGGATAATCGCCATACCTGATTTTGCCGACTTTCAGTGTCTGTTCAAGATAAGCCTTCCCCGCTATGAGGGCTTCCATAAACAGGTGCTGGGGTCTCCCATACACTACCATTCCCCCGGCCATTGAACCGCTGGTATCACAGGCAAAACTCAGTCTTTTGGGATTTATGCTGTCCTTGATAATCTCTTCCAGCCTTCTCTCATCAGGGTCAATTCCTTCTGCCCAGAAGCGGGTCTTCAATTTAATTTTTTCAGCCCGAAAACCGAGTGTGGAAAAATTCCCTCCAGTACCCAGAGTGGCCATTACTTCGGCCGCGCTGAACACCTCCTGCGGGGGATGTTTCGGCTCCCCGGCACACACCAGAATGGAAAGTCGTCTCACCAGATCTCCGTTAATCCTTTGATACATCTTCTCAATTGATTCGGTGGTTTCTTCCCGCCTCTCATACTGGGGATTATCCAGAAGCAGAATATTATCGAATTCATTGCGCCACGATTCAATGCTCTTCAAAGTATTTGAGATGCTGAGGACTTCTTTTTCCACTTCCATTCCAGTGGTGGAAGGTAAAACGCCCACAGCATAAACAGGTTTACCGAAAATGCTTTTCAGCTCGCTGGCCAGAACATGAGCCCCACCAGCACCCGTACCACCCGCCATCCCAGAGATAATCCAGTAAGCTTCAGGATCAAAATCGTGTCCGATCTTTTCGATCAAACCCATCATCTGGGACAACGACTTTAATGCTATCTCGCTGCTGAGATCGAGATCAGCCCCAACTCCCCGGCCTTTCTGTTTATACCTTCCAATAAGTATTCTCTCGTTTACCCTGTTGAGACCTGTCAGATCGGCTTCTTCAGTATTTATTGCTATTGCCCTATAATGAGCCCGATCCATTCCCATCATAGTATTGGCGATTTTACCGCCTGCCTGTCCGAATCCTATCCATAGTATTCTCATAGTGTCGGGATTTTACCATGAAACTCATGCGCATTGCAAGTAAGGATAGCCAAAACAAGAGAGGGGAATATATCTCTGGAGCTTCAAATGCTTAATCAGGCAGCCAGCCGAGGGAGACAGCTTCCTGTTCCATGAAATCCAGAGCGGAATAAGGGTCGATCACACCTGCCTCCACCTCTCCCCACAACGCCATCAATTTATCACTATCCTTCATCAACTTCGAGAGTCTCTTTCTTAACCTCTGCTCCACGGCACGCAGGAACTCCTCTCTTCTCTGCTCCTGCCTTCGCTGCACGAGTTTTCCGCTAGATTGTAGAAACCCCTGATGTCCGGTGACCGCTTGATACAACTCCTCAGTTCCCAGATCATTGAGCGCCTGAATAGCCAGAATCGGCGGGGACCATTCACTTTCCAAAGGACTCAGATGCAGCATGGCCTGCAATTCCACCACCAGTTTATCCGCGCCCGGACGATCAGCTTTGTTGACTGCGAAGATATCGGCGATTTCCATAAGCCCGGCCTTCATCGTTTGAACCGTATCGCCAGCCTCAGGAACCAAGGTCACCAGGGTGGTATCCACTGCTTCCATTATGTCAAGTTCAGTCTGGCCGACACCTACGGTTTCAACCAGGATAACATCCTTCCCGAAAGCGTCAAGGAGCTTGATTACGTTCCGGGTGGTATATGGCAAACCTCCCCGGCTGCCCCGGCTGGCCATACTTCGAATGAACACTTCAGGATCAAGATAGTGCTGCTGCATCCTGATACGATCACCCAGCACAGCACCACCTGAAAACGGGCTAGTGGGATCGACAGCAATGATACCCACCGAGAGGCCCCTGCTCCGAACCACCGCGATCAACTTATCGGCCAGTGTGCTTTTGCCCGCACCAGGCGGACCGGTAATACCTATTGAAAAGGCCTTGCCCAAATGTGGATAGACAGCCTTCATAATCTCAGGAACTTCCGGGGACTCCCGTTCCACCATACTAATGAGACGGGATAACGGCATCCGTTCCCCTTTGAGCATCCTTTCTATCAATTCCATACCGGCATTCCTTTACGTTTATCTCCCTCGCTGCTCCCCATATTAGCATACCTTCAAAGTCAGTGCAAAAAGGAGAACAGTATACAAAGCTCTTGCGCACAACCTTCAAAAACATCCAAAACCCTGTGTGAAAAAGGATTACACGACACAAGACGTATTAAGAGATGGAACTATGTTCTTTTTCTTAACGTCTTATCAAGTAGGCAGGAACAACAGGAGTTCCGAAATACTGTTGTGGGATATGGCAGGCCCTGCCAGGGAGGACACAATGGCACCAGAAAGCAAGAGAAATTCGAACGATATGACACAAACTCAACAGAAGATACTAATGCTGGAAAAAACGCTGGGGCACGCAAAGGAGTATCTGGCAAATGAAGTCGAATGGCTCCGGGAACTCGATCTCATATGGGAGATTGAGAGCATGGAGCTCGATGATGCGGCAGGTTGCTACAACATCAAGGTTGTATGTTACCCGGAGAACTGGGACGTCGAGGCCATAGCCAGATGGGGATACCAGGTCGATTCCGAGGGCCATCTCTTCCCCGATACTCCGGTATGTGAATCCACAGGCAAATGGAATCCTCTGGAAGAGCCGGCTCCTGCTGTTCCCGACGCTATTGAATCGGCGTTTTCCGAAGGGGACCTAGGCGGGCTGGAGGAATTGAAGGAAAGCGCCCGCCAGCACATAGAAAATGAAGAATATGATCTGGCAATTGCTGAATACTCCAAAGTCATCGAGATACAACCCTATGATGACGAAGCATACCGGGAAAGAGGACTGGCCTACAAAAATATCGGGGAGTACGATCCGTCCATTGTCGATTACTCCAGGTCTATTGAGCTGGCGCCGGATAACCCGATAACTTACAATCGCCGCGGAATTGTTTACACCTATAAAAAAGAATACGCCCTTGCCATAGCAGACTTCACCAGAGGCATTGAACTGGACCCAGAAGCAACCGTCACTTACAACAATCGGGCTCTTGCCTATATGAGGAAGGGTGAATATCATCTGGCAATCGCGGATTTCAGCCGGGTCATCGAAGACCGGCCGGATACCCCAGCGCCTTACAACCATCGCGGATTGGCCTGCGCTGCCCTGAGCAAATACGAACTTGCTATTGTGGACTTTTCGCAAGCCATCGCACTGGATGAGGAGGATTATTCAGCCTACAATAATCGGGGACTGGCTTACGATGTCACTCACAAGTATGAACTCGCTATCGAGGATTTCACCAAAGCGATTCGCCTGAATCCATACGATACAGCAATTTATCTCAATCGCGGGCTTGCCCACAAACACAGGTGGTCATTTGAGAATACTCTCGCCGATTACACCTCTGCCATCAGGCTGGGATCGCAATCGAACGAGGTTTACTTCAGACGAGGAAACGTATACGGGATTACCGGGCAGTACCAGAATGCTATTAAAGATTACACACAGGCCATCGAGATGAATCCTCATTCTGCCAAACCATACAATCGAAGAGGACTTGTGTACAGCGCTATCAGGCAATATGACCTCGCTGCAGCTGATTTCTCCATGACCATTGAATTGAACCCGAATTCTGTGGCAGGTTACTGCAATCGTGGCTGGGTTTTTTACATGGAGAAACGCTATCAACAGGCCGAAGCCGATTTTCAACACGTACTGGAATCCAACCCCGGTCATGAACTGGCGCAAAGATGGCTCGAGAAATTGCAAAGTGCACAGCAGCGAAAAGTTCGCAAAGGGATGATCGCCAGTTTGTTGGAAGCCACAAACCAGCACTGGCTTGCAGCAATCGTCCGCTTCATACGACGCACGAAATGATAATCGAAAAGAGACTCGGTAATTGCCGAGTCTCTTTTTTTATGGTTAAATGATTCGAAGAGAGTGTATTTGTATTGATTGCGAAAAAACGATCGGGGAGGCTCAGTATGAGTAGCGCGGTTTGCCTGCGAGTTTTGATCATTGCTCTAATAATAATGTTAGTGACTCCAGCGCTGGGGGGTTGCGGGGGAAGCGGAGGGGAAACCAAATACGCCCTTACCATCTCCACTTCGCCAGCCGGTGGCGGCTCGGTCAACCCTGCCAGCGGTAAGTACAACAAGGACACCAAGGTAGCCCTGACCGCTACCCCTGAGCAAGGGTACATCTTTGACCACTGGAGCGGTGCAGCCACCGGCACCTCAAATATGACCACCGTTACCATGGATACGGACAAGGCAGTTACCGCCCATTTCAGCGGGAAGTACACTCTCAACATCCACGTGACTCCCAGTGGAGCAGGCACGATCGACCCGTTTGGTGGCGCTTACGATAAGGGAACCGAGGTGACGCTAACCGCTAATCCTGCTAAAGGGAGTGTTTTCGATCACTGGAGCGGAGACGCTGCCGGCACCTCAAATGAAATCACCATCACCATGGATACTGAAAAGAGAATCGTGGCACACTTCATCAAAAGCAACATTCTTAAAACAGTTATAATTCCCAGCGGAGCAGGCACAATTAGCCCGGCTGATGGTATATACGATAAGGGAACCGAGGTAAAGCTAATCGCCACTCCATCTGAAAGATACGTTTTTGATCGCTGGAGCGGGGATATCGAGGGCACATCCAAATCGATTACTGTGACCATGGATACTGATAAAACCGCAATTGCC
Organism: uncultured Dehalococcoidia bacterium; assembly: GCA_964548045.1. Taxonomy (GTDB): domain Bacteria; phylum Chloroflexota; class Dehalococcoidia; order SZUA-161; family SpSt-899; genus JBGLNL01. The sequence continues at coordinate 15,857 of CAZJQZ010000036.1, forward strand.
AACTTCTCCGAGTTTCCGCTTGCAGATACTCCCTGGCCCATGTTCCGCCAAGGGCTGCATCACACCGGCAAAAGCCAATACAGTGGCGCGAATGATTCCGCACTGAAATGGCTCTACGAGACGGGAGACCAGATCAGTTCATCCCCGGCAATCGGAACAGACGGCACCATTTACTTCGGCTCGCAGAATAACTACTTCTATGCACTAAACGCGGACGGCTCACTGAAATGGAATTACGAGACGGGAGGTAACGTCGATTCTTCCCCGGCGATCAATTCTGACGGTACTATTTACTTCGGCTCGCGGGATAACCACCTCTATGCCCTGAACCCGAGCGGCTCATTGAAATGGAGCTACGAGACAGAAGGATGGGTTACCTCCTCCCCGGCAATCGGAGCGGACGGCACGATCTATTTCGGCTCGCGGGATAACCACCTCTATGCCTTAAACAAAGATAGCTCCCTGAAGTGGCGCTACGAGACGGGAGATTATATCAGGTCCTCCCCGGCGATTGATTCGGACGGCAACATCTACTTCGGCTCGGATGACGGAAACCTCTACGCTCTGAACCCGGATGGCTCCCTGAAGTGGCTTGCCGAGACAGGGAACAGGATTGTTTCCTCCCCGGCAATCGGTTCGGGCGGCATTATCTACTTTGGCTCACGGGATAACCACCTTTATGCACTGAATGCAGGCGGCTCTACGGAGTGGCTTGCCTCGACGGGAGATTGGGTTGACACCTCTCCTGCAATCGGTTCGGACGGCACAATTTACTTCGGAGCGGATGACGGCTATCTCTACGCTCTGAACCAGGATGGTTCTTGGAAGTGGCGCTACGAGACGGGAAATCAGATTTGGTCCTCTCCATCAATCGGGGCAAACGGCACAATTTACTTCGGCTCGGATGATGGAAACCTCTACGCTCTGAACCCGGATGGTTCCCTGAAGTGGCGCTACGAGACAGGAGCCGGTTGTGAATCTTCACCAGTGATCGATTCGGACGGCACAATCTACTTCGGCGCAACTTCCGGCGTTCTTTACGCGATTGGAGATAAAGGGTAAACAGTATCAACGATGAATTCCCACAAACCGTTTCACTAAAATAGTTGATACACCTGCTATAAAAAAGGCCCCTCGTGATGACGAGGGGCCTTTTTTGATTAACGCTTGGAATGTTTATTACTCTAAGGTGTCATCAGCACCGTAACCCAAACATCACTCATCCTGACAAGGTCCATTTCTTCGGCACACACCTCGAATACCCCGAGACTTTGCCATGTGGTCCGATCTGTTGAGGAATAATCCCAGACATTGCCATCGAAGTCATGAGAGAAACTGGTCGTTGTGGCATAAAGAGCCTGGGAATCAAAGCCCTCCGGTCCGGATTGTGCCACGGCCTCTTTTATTATAGTAAGCACGCCATACCACTGGGTGAAACCACCCCGGTAGGATCCACCGGACCACTTCAGTTCTTGTGATTTTCCTTCACCGTGATAGTTTTCCAATGCATATTTGGCCAGAGCCAATACCTCGCCTTCCTCGCTCCACCATTTATAAGGCAGCCCCATTATCATGCCATCAATGGCATCCCAGCCAACACCGTCAGTCATCAGGCCAAAATAAGCCATTTGCGCATCGGTTCCGATGTATTTGGCCTCATATCCGGCATCAGAATATTCTCTTATAAACTGGGGAAGGGCAACACCAGTAGCTGGTGGGATGATATAATCGCAGTCTTTTAACGACTCTACAACCGGGGCCCAAGTTGGTGTGAACTCTGTCAGGTGTCCCGCCACCCATTTGAATTGATCCGGGTGAGCATTAGAATATTCTTTGGCTGCCAACTGCTGCTCTTCGCCATATGGAAGATTCCAAGCCGCTCCACCAATTTTAGCCGGGCCGTTGGTCTCATAGTCCCAGTCATTTTCAGCTATCCAAGACATCATTGTGTAGATATAAGAGTCGGTCGGGATAGTCACACCGAAGACATAGCCAGGGGGGTTATACATTGTTTCATCAGCCGTCAACGAAAAGAAGACCATTTTGTCGTCATCAAGAAACGGTTTTAAGTTCCCGCCAGCAGCCGGAACCCCACTGACAAATACATCAGCGCCATCGGATTTCAACTTCTCATAGCCGGGCTTGATATTGGCGGGATCATACTGAGTATCGTAATCAATTATCTTAATGTCGACTCCCGGTATCAGGTTTTTCTCTTCGAAGTACTTCACAACATCCCGCAACGCAGTATCGACAGGAATCAGAGCCTGAGATGCCGGGCCTGTCTTGTCCGTTAGCAGCCCTATTTTGATGGGCACATCCTCAACCGGAGGTTCGGTTGGCTCAGCTGTCATAGTTGGCTCGGTTGTCCCGGGTGTCTCGGTTGTCTCTTCATCATCACCACAGGCCATCAGTGCCAGCAGAGCCAGCAGCAATATTGCTATAAACAGAATTCCCCATTTGCTAGGAATACCCATTGTTGCCTACCTCCTTGCACATTTAGATTTCGCATGGCATCTTTGTTCTGGTCTATTCTTTATGATCGGTTATTATTTGTTATCAATATCAGTCTCTCACCTCCTTTATGAATTGATCATCGTGTGAGACAGTCTACTCCCGTTTTGGGGCAATGTCAACCCTGGTTTACACGAATTATATATCCCGTTCATTTCCGGAATTGGAATTCACTACAGGTTGTAGAAGCGGAAGCAGAGGAAACAGGAAGATTAATGCAGAAAAGAGCAATTGGTTACGACCGGTTTGCTGGCCAGATTATAAAGCCCATCATCAGGGCGCTCACTCCCATAGAATGCGCAACTGGTAATCGCCGGGGAAGAATAGTAATAATTATAGATACCTTCAGCGTATCTGGCCGTATTACCTTCGAACACACAATTGCTCACCACGGGAGAGGAGGTGTAATTATATATTCCACCACCGTATTTGGCCAGATTTTCGGAGAAAGTACAATTGGAAATAGTTGGCGAAGAATCGTAGTTGTAAATACCCGCACCACAGTCGGTTCTCTCACTATGGGAACCATCGGCATTTCCACCTATAATCGTAAATCCATCGAGAACAGCAGTGCTGTTTAGATTCAGATTGAATATGACATGATAGCTGTTATCGGAATCCGTTGACCTATTTCCGATGTTCCCGCTGATGGTGGTAACATTCCTTTCCCAATTGCGCTGGTCCCGATTCGTTTCTCTACCGGAAAATCCACCGTAGATTGCCACTCCGTTTTTCATCGCAAATGATTTATAACGAACACCGATTCCACCATGCTCAACCGCAGGTTTGTAAATTCCCCGTGCCACCAGAATTTCATCACCATAATCAGCAACGTCCAGGGCGGACTGAAGTTCTTTGTAAGCCTTTGCCCAGGACGACCCGTCACCGGAATTATCAGCGCTGGCGTCCACATAAATCACAGTAGATGTAGTGAAACCTGCCCCACCAACGAAATCGAACCCGTCATCAGCCCGGTTAAACGTGCCGGCCCCGGATGATTGCTTATCTGCCACGATGTCGTACTCACAGCGGGAAACACCGGTCCGAGGGACAGTCCAGATAGCAATGGGATCAAAGCAGCCGGTTACATCCGTGACTACACTTTCCATGTCCGATGGGTTCCCACTGTACGAAGGATCATCTGCCGATATCAGCGCTTCTCCTTCCTTCACCGCATCTTTTTGAATCCAGATTTTGTAGCTGACTCCCAGTTCAAGATGCCCGATGCCCTTCGCATAGACAGTCTCCCCCGGAGCGAAATAGTTCTTCTCGTTGCCTTCCGAATCACAGGAGGCGATTTGCGCTCTCCCGAACAAAGATGCGGAAGGATCGCCGTACAGATTGAAAGTGTAAAGGTTTCTGAGATTGGAACTGCTGGGATCGCTGAGAATATCAATCTCTCCTTTTGCCAGATACAGGGCATCTCCAGCAGGTTCATTTGCCGTCAGTCTTTTCACGTACTGATAAGCAATGCAAGTCGGCTGAGGGATGGCATCATCAAAATCACCGTATCCGTAGCTTTGCAGGTGATGAATGCTTGTGGCGCCTAACGTGGCGATGGCCCCCTGCTTCAAAAGGGAATACTGCAAATTATCGGGGTCATCCGGTTTGCCGCTTTCACAGGAAAGCTGAACCGCAAAAGAAGGATGTTTGTTATCAAGCAGCATGCAGTGAGATGTATGGAACAGCGATCCATCCCAGTTACCGGGATATCCGGTAACCGCTTTACGGGAATACCCATGCGAGTGCCAGACCGCAATTCCATAGTCCTCACTCGCCCAAAGATTGGCTACATTTTCCCCGGCCACCAGATTTTCCTCGTATTTATAGGAAGACTCC
>CAZJQZ010000037.1:0-19679 GCA_964548045.1 uncultured Dehalococcoidia bacterium
TTGGAGGATTCAGCCAATACCCGCATGATTTGCATTTCTGAAGCATGATCTTCTTTTCTTTGACACCTTCCCAGAATGGTGTGCTCCCTTTATACAAAACTCCCCACAATGCAGGATGAGGTATTCGCTGATCTGCATTATATTCAACACTCATTGTTTTCCTCCTGTTTAGCCTCTCAGGATAATACCATCGGCAGGTCCGCCGGCTCCGCTGGCCACCAGTACCGTATCGGCATTTGCCACCTGATTAGTCGAAGTGCCGCGAATCTGGCGAACTCCCTCAACGATGCGGGTAGTAACAAATCTTCCCTGCCCGATTGAGCCTCCATCAGGATTGATCGGCAATTGGCCACCAACACGGATACTATCGCCACCCTCGATAAAAGCAGCCCCTTCACCTTGGGAGCAGAAACCAAGAGCTTCCAGTTGCATCGGGACATAAGGTGCAAAGGTATCATCCAGCATGGCCACTTTGATATCCTCAGGCCCGACTCCGGCGATGCGGAACAGTTTCTGTGCCATATTTTTCATTTCCGGCAATTCGGTGATCACATCCCGCGTGTAACTGGTGTGGAATTGTCCTTCAGGGGCCATCCCGGCAGCAACCGAACTGATCATCACCGGTTTCTGTTTCATGGATTTAGCTTTTTCCGGTGTAGTGACAATGATGGCAACGGCGCCATCGACTTTCGGGGCGCAATCCGCCTCGCGCATTGGATCGGCAATCATCTTTGAATTCAGGTAATCATTAATAGTGATGGGCTTGTCGAAGAATATCGCGTTCGGGTTTTTGGCAGCGTTTTCACTATCAACTACCGGCACCCAGCCGAGTTGCTCCGGTTTCACTCCAAACTCATGCATGTATCGCCGATACGTCATAGCCACATAACCGGGCTGGCCGATCAGGCCGAACGGGGAGAAGAAGTCATATCGAATCATATCCAGCGAATCATCCTTCGTCTCTTTGGCAACACGGTAATCTGAGATCGACTTTTCCGGTCCGGTGACACGATGAGCAGATGCATAATAGACGCAGTAATTACATGCCCCCGAAGCCACTCCCTGAACCGCATTCATCATGGCGCTGGTTCCCCAGTGGTTTTCACTGTGGTACGTCAGGTTATCGATCCCTAAGCCTTTTTGGGTGTATGATGGATCAGGCCCGTCATCGATATTTTTCACCATCCCATCGATTTCGTAGATATTCAGTCCGGCATCATCCGCTGCCAACTTTATACACTGACAGGCGGTGTACCATTCGGAGTGCCCTATGTTCGTTGAGAAGGGCACTACTCCAATGCCGACAATGACAGTTTTGTCTTTAGTACTTTCCAGTGCCATGTTATGCCTCCCTCTTCTTGAACCGGTAAAGGGTCTGCCCGTCATGCAGGTCCTCAAACATCACTTCCACGGGAACACCTGGTTCAATTTCATCCGGCTCCATCTCATGACTATTGGCTGTGATTCGCACCCCTTCCTCCAGTTCTACCAGCACTACCGCATAGGGAAGTTCAAAAGCCGGATAGGCCATCTTAGGCGATGTGAACATGATATAGGCGTAGATATATCCTTTGCCGCTCGATTCCTTCCATTCCAGCGTGTCCTGCGAATGGCAATAAGGGCACATCGGCCTCGGTGGGTGAAAGAATTTATCGCATTTGCTGCAATGCTGAATCACCAGCTTGTGCTGCTTAACGGCATCCCAGTATTCCTGGTTATCGCTATCAATATAGGGCCGCATGATGGGAATTCTTTTATCGGCATATTTAACCATTTTTTCTCTACCTCCTTAGAATGACCCCGCTTGAGGGAACGCCCGGTCCTCCGGTGACCATCGATAATTCAACGTCTTTCACCTGATTGTACGAAGTGCCGCGAATCTGGCGAACTCCCTCAATCATCAGGTTCCAGCCATGCAGGTACGCTTCCGAAAGCAGCCCACCAGAGGTATTACACGGAATCTTGCCATCAACCCGGATATTGTCACCGCCCTCGATGAACTTACCCCCGTCACCACGTTCGCAGAATCCCAGCTCCTCCAGTTGAATCACTCCCCCGATGGAGTAAGGATCATAAAGCTGGGCTACATCGATGTCCTTCGGTTCTACCCCTGCAATATGATAAAGCTCCTGACCCATGTACCAGGTTTCCACCAGACCAGACATGATGGGGCGGCTATAAACCGTCTGGATTTCCTGCTCTATCGGGCAACTCTGAGAAGCAGCCATCATAATTGCCGGAGTCTGTTTAAGATCCTTTGCCCGCTCGACGGTGGTGATGATATAGGCAGCAGCGCCATCGGTATCAACACAGCAATCGTGCAGCTTCAGCGGATCGACGATCATTGGAGACTCCATGTAATCATCAATGGTTATAGGCCGCCCATAATATATTGCGTCGGGGTTATTCTGGGCATATTCTCTCAGAACGACTGCCCACCATCCCAACTGCTCCCGTGTAATGCCAAACTCATACATCCACCTTTTTCCCCACATCCCGGCCCATGCCAGCGGTGTAACAAAGCCAAAAGGCCAGTGATACCCATAGTGAGGAGTGAAGGCGGTCAACATATACTCGGCGTATGAATCCCCCCTGCCATACCGTTGCCCGGATGCTTCGTTGAGCGTGCGGTAGCAACAAACGTAATTAGCCTGTCCGGTGGCCACCGCTGCCGCCGCGTGCATGGCCACGGAGCAGCCAGCGCCTCCTCCTCCGCTTATCTCGCCGCTGAAGTTTACATCGGAAATACCCAGCGTACTAATGAGCATCGGTAGCGCCAGCCGGTCGAGAGTGAAAGTATCGAATCCATCGATATCTGACATTTTCAATCCGGCATCATCTACTGCTGCTTTGATAGCTTCGCAGGCCATATCCAGTTCATCGCGCCCGGAATCCCTGTTATACTTGGTCTGTCCGACACCAACAATGGCCACCTTGTCCTTGATCAGGTTGGCCTCTGCAGGAGGTCGCCTGTCCGTTCGGTATTTTCTGTCAACATATTCCTGTAGCATTTAACCCCCTCTCTCTATAGAATGGCGGATCGAAAACTCAGGCAGGCAGGGCCACGGTTGCCGTGCCCCATGCATGCGGTCCCATCTCTACTGATAGAGCATATTCCACATCTACCAGGTTTTCGCTTCCTTCAGTATATTTCCTGGCGATCTTTCCGGTATGCATTACGGTGTCTCCCGGAAAAACGGTCATCCCCAGGTTAATTACCAGTTTTTTGAGTTCCCCCTCAGGGCCAGTCCAATCAGTGATGAATTTACCGATGAAGCCTCCGGTTGAAAGAATATTCAAAAAGATATCTTTTGCCCCGGCTTCCTGGGCAACAGTGTGGTCATGATGAACCGGAGTGAAATCGCGGCTGGCAAAGGCCCCGGCCACAATGGTCGTTCGGGTAATTTCACGATTGTAGACGGGGATTTCATCCCCCTCGTTTATTTCGCTGAATTTGATTGATTTGTAGCTCATTTCGCTTTACCTCCTATGCCCCCGCCGGTTTGAACTTCATGACGGTGAAGGGCTGCTTGCAGACCACTTCCCCATTCTGATTTTTATAGGTGTATTCAGCAGTGATAAAGCAACCTGTTCCCATTCGGGTGGTCTTCTCATCAGATACTTTGCTGAGTGCGATGGTGTAGTTTAGTTTGTCTCCCAGCTTCACAGGTTTGAAATACTCCTGTGTGGTGGTAGTAGCTACTACTCCGAAGTATCCGGCTTCATTCATTTTGTCGACCGCCTTGGCCAGCGGATCCGGTGCTGCCTCCCGCTTGGGCCAGAGGACGGGAATTGTCCAGGCCTGAGCCATCTGCGGGGGAGCGATGATTCCGCCATACTTCGTTGTTTTGGCGTATTCCTCGTCGGTATAGAGCGGATTGCCGTCTTCCATGGCTTCGCACCAGTGGCGGATCATGGCTTTATTGACTTCATCATTGGCCGGAAATGGTCCGGCTTCCTCCCCGACCATTGCTTCCAATTCATCGTATACACTCATTGATTGTTTACCTCCAAGTTAAACTCTGTGTCATTCACGCGAAAGCGGGAATCTCCCGACCCTACCTGAATTCCGGCTCAGGGGCCCGGAATGACATGTCTATCTATCTCCCTTTATCTGCCTCTCGGCAGCCACAACCCAGCCATAGCGATGATATCTCTTTGAATCTCTACGGCACCGCCGCCGAACGTAAAGATGACATCACTTCTGTAGGCATTCTCAATTCTGCCTTTGAGCGGAGCCCATTTGGACCCTTTTTGCAACTGGCCGAACTGTCCCAGAATTTGCATCAATGACCCGTTGACCCGGTTTCGCAGTTCCGAACCCCAGACCTTGACTGCCGAAGCTTCGGCAAACGGCACCTGCCCTTCCTGCACCATCCAGGCTACGTTGAAATTCAGCATTCTGTGAACTTCGAGTTCCATAGTCATTTCAGCCAGCTTCAACCTGACCCAGGGCACCTCGCTTACCGGTTTGCCATCGATTTTGGTTTCCTTTGCCCACTTCGTCACATCTTCAACGTTTCTCCTCATGGAACCGGAAGGGCTGATGGCCACGCGTTCGAAGTCCAGCTGTGTGGTCATATATTTCCAGCCATTGTTCTCCTCACCAATTCGCCACTCCTCCGGAACCCGGACATTGTCCAGAAATGTCGTGTTTTGCCGCTCACCCCCTACAAGGCGACTGGCCTCAAGTGTGATACCAGGATGATTCATTGGTACCATGAATACCGAAAGTCCTTTGTGCTTTTTGGGAGCATTAGGATCCGTTCTGGTAGCCAGCCACAAGTAATCGGCATAATGGGCACAGCTCGTGAAGACCTTCTGCCCGTTAATGACGTATTCGTTGCCTTCTTTGACAGCGGTGGTTTTGAGAGAAGCGAGATCACTGCCGGCTTCCGGTTCCGAATAACCGATGGCAACTTCCATTTCACCACGGATGATCGGGGGCAGGAATTTCTGCTTTTGCTCCTCCGAACCTACCCTCATCAGGGCAGGCCCCACGGCATTGAGGGCCATTTCCGGTAATGCTATGCCTCCATAGGACATAATCTCGGAGAAAAGGTGCTGCTCAATGGCCGTTCTTCCCTGCCCGCCAAATTCTGTGGGCCATCCAACTCCCAGCCAGCCGTCTTTTCCCATCTGTCGAATGAATGCTGTGTGAGCAGGGCCTTTGTCCATATCCTGCTTTTCGAGGTCTGCTTCAAGCTCAGGGGTCATGTGATCTTTGATGTAGTCTTCAAGGTCGGATGCAAACTTTTCCTGTTCAGGCGTGAGTGCAAATTCCATTTTATCCTCCGGTCAAAAGGGGATTATTGGTCGCTTTGAGCATGCGCTACCCCCGGCAAAAAACACCGGGGGTAGATACAGATTTCTAGTTGCTGGGCAGGGATGCTTCGAACGAACCTGATACTTTCATATCGCCGTTCTGGTCAACTGCCATCACTTCACCGGCGATGATATTTTCACCGTTCTCCGTTCGCTTGTCTTTGATGCTTCCTGAGATGGTAATGACGTCATTCAGTTTTGTCATGCCACCAAACCTGACACTGAACTTCTTGAGGTTCTTTTTGGGAACGTAATTGGTGACTGCCTGTCCCACAAATCCCATAATCAGCATTCCATGAGCGATCCTGCCGCCCATTCCAGCCATCTCACCCCATTCATCATCCATGTGAAGCGGGTTGAAATCACCGGAAGCTCCGCCATACCGCCAGAGCTGATCTTTACTTACTGGTGCTTTTTCTACTGCGGGAATTGCGTCCCCGACGTTGATATCTGCAAATTTTAATTCATGAGCCATTTTTTCACCGCCTACTTTCTCTCGATGATCGTGGTGCGTGATGTGAGCACCTTTTCGTCATTTTGATTTTTGAATTCAACCTCGATGACAACTAAATCCATCTTGCTGCCGGATTTGCTTTCTTTCGGCGTCACACTTTTAACGGTCGTCACTCCGCTTATAGTATCACCGGGGTAAATCTCTTGGTGATATTCGTATTCTTCGCCGCCGTGAAGGATCATCATGTAGTTAATTGACAGATCATCCATTAACTCTTGGGTGTTACTCTGCCAGTTACCGGGAACTGTAGCGTAAGTGGGAGGAACGGGACAATCCTTATAACCTTCAGCTATAGCCGCTTCCCTGTCCGTATAAATTGGATTCGGGTCTCCAATAGCCTGGGCCAGTTCTCTGATTTTGCCCCTTTCAACTTCCCACGGGGCTAGGTCATACTTTCTGCCAACCTGGCTCGCATCTGCCATGTTTTCACCGCCTTTGATTGCTAGATTTTGTCGGCTCTTATTAAGGTATGTCTGCGCCGATTGTGATTATATGAATTCACGTAGCATCTTGTCAACCCTGAATGGGGAGATGGTTCATATGGATCACGTTATGTGCATTTTGCTTATCAAATTGTCGCAAATCAAGCCGATATGCTATCATTTCGTTAGACCTTGACTTTTCGGGCCGGGCGATGTTAATTTTAGCTGTGATGAAGTGATTGATGGGGGTGGGCTTTTTAAGGGGTCGATTCTTAAATTGGCTGGCCCTCATTTTTGATTCATTATCGAAAGATAAATTTAGGAGGAACAAATGGTAGTTTTTGAAGGTAAGATTCTGGAAGTGAATCTATCCGATGGCAGTATCGGAAGTTCAACGGTAGATAAAGACACATTGCGCAAATATGTTGGTGGCAGTGGTTTGGCCGCCAAGTTGTTTTTCGATCGGGTACCTCTGGATGTGGAGTCTTTATCAGCAGATAATGTGATGTTCGTAATGGCAGGACCTCTTGGCGGCACGGCCATGCCAGGCGGGTCCCGATTTTCCGTCTGCGCCAAGTCGCCACTGACTAACATGTGGGGCGAGAGTTCCTGCGGAGGCACCTTCGCGGCCTGGCTTCGTTCCGCTGGCTACGATGGCATTGCTATTAAAGGAGCTTCAGACAAACCTGTATGTCTGGTAATTGAGGATGGGAAAGCCCAGATCAAAGATGCCGCTTACCTCTGGGGCAAAGGCACTTATGATACCATCGATACTCTCAGGGAACAGAATGGCGGGAAAACCAAATCCAGTGTCCTTAGCATCGGCCAGGCCGGGGAAAACAAAGTCAGGTATGCGGCTATTGCCAATGAGAAAAGGGACTTTATTGGCCGCACCGGCATGGGCGCCGTAATGGGTTCCAAAAAACTCAAAGCCATTGTAGCTGTTGGAACCGGTAAAGTGGACGCAGCGGTGCCGGATGTTTTTGCGGAAAAGAGAAAACAGTTTACTGAGAATGCCAAAGGTCATTTCATAGTTGATATCGTTAAGGCTGGCGGCACCAATGGGGCGCTGGATATTGGTGCTGTGATGGGTGATCTGCCGGGCAAGAACTGGGTGATGGGGGATATGAGCGCATACGGGCCAAAGATCGGCGGCGGAGTGCTCAACAGCGAGGAGTTCCTGACTGGCACCGATCAATGCCATGGCTGTCTGGTGAATTGCAAGCGAGTTGTCAAAAAGGAGAATGGCGCGTATCCTCTCAAATCGACGGCCGGCCCGGAATACGAAGGTGTTGCCAGTTTTGGTTCACTGCTGATGATCGATGACATGGCGGCAGTCATCAAGATGAATGAGATGTGTAACGATTATGGCATCGATGTTATCTCCTGCGGTGCTACTATTGCCATGGTCATGGATTGCGTTGAGCAGGGCATTATCGGTTCCGGAGATGCCGGGAGCGAACTCAAATGGGGAAATATCGAAGCGGTCATAAAGATGATCGATATGATCGCAACACGTCAGGGATTTGGAGATACTCTGGCAGAAGGCAGCAAGCGCGCCGCCGAGAAAATCGGCAAAAATGCTTCCGATTATGCAGTTGAGGTTAAAGGCATGGAAGTGCCCATGCATGACCCGAGGGCTTTCCATAGTATGGGACTTTCCTACGCTACCAACATTCGCGGCGCTTGCCATACAAACGATTTGAACTATAGTGCCGAGCAGGGGATTCTTGTCTGGCCTGAAATAGGTATCAACGGCGGCTACGATCAGAAGTCGAGTGTGGGCAAGGCTGAGCTGACAGTGATTTCTCAGAACCTGGGGCAAATTATTAACTCGGTGCCGATATGCTACCTGCTTATGTCTGTAATCACCTCAGCAGAACTGGTGGACCTTACCAACGCAGCCAGCGGTTTTGATTATACTCTGGAAGAATTGATGACCTGCGGTGAAAGGATATGGATGCTCAAGCGGGGCATGGATAATCTGATGGGTGTCACCGCGGCGGATGACACCTTGCCGAAACAAATACTGACTCCGCCTCCGGATGGAGCCACGGCCGGTTCGGTGCCTGATCTGGAGCTTATGCTGAAAGAGTTCTATGAAATCAGGAAGATAGATTCCGATGGTCGTCCCGGCAAGGAAAAGCTGGAATCCCTGGGACTGGGTGATCTGGCTGCCAAACTCTAGCATTTAATTTAGCAGTTGCTTTTTGAGCGGCACCTTTCTATCATGTATGGAAAGGTGCCGCTTTGTATTTAAGGTCGTGATAGCACCTCTCCTTTGAGGAAGAGGTTAGTGAGGATGAAGATCGAATGCTCTCAAAACAGGAACTCCAAAGGTACAAAAGACAGATAACCATTCCTGACTGGGGTGAAGAAGGGCAAGAAAAACTGAAAGCAGCGAAAGTGGTGGTGGTTGGGGCAGGAGGGCTTGGTTCGGCTGTACTGACATATCTGGCTGTTGCCGGCATTGGGACAATTCGGATTATCGATAATGATGAGGTTGAGCTTAGCAATTTGAATCGGCAGGTTTTGCATACCAATAGGGATATTGGTAAAGCGAAGGTCGATTCGGCCAAAGGAAGGTTACATGAGCTGAACCCAGACATCAAAATCGAGACTGTTACCGATGCTATCACCGAAGAAAATGTTTTGGATTTAGTGGAAGACCGGCCCATAGTCGATGCTCTCGATAACCTCGAGGGCAGGCTCCTGTTGAACAGAGCTTCTCTTCAGCAAAAACTTCCCCTATTCCATGGCGCGGTTTACGGATTCGAGGGCAGGGCAACCACTATCATTCCCGGCCAGACTCCATGCCTGCACTGTCTCTATCAGGGAAGCTTACCGGGCATAGTTCCGGTGGTTGGCACCACACCAGGGATTATCGCTTGTATCCAGGCTACGGAGGTAATTAAATACATTCTGACCGTGGGCGAGTTGCTCCTGGGCAGGGTGCTAATCTACGACGGGCTTACAATGAAATTCAGCGAAATCAAATTTAAAAAACATCCCAATTGTGAGTCCTGCAAATGAGCGTCACGGTAAGCATGTCCGATCTTCTCAAAAACGCTACCGGGCAGCGGGAACCGGTTCAATTTGGCGGTGGCAACCCTTTGCAGTGCGTGAAGCAAATGATATCAGAATTCCCCATCCTGAATAATTGGCTGTATGATGAAACGGGCAACCTGAGGGCACATGTCTGGCTGCTGGTGAACGACGAACTCATTTACGAGGACGAGTTCTATAACCCCCTCAATGACGGCGACAAGCTTTCAATTATGATAGCTGTTCTGGGTGGATAGAAAGCTTTCCTTTAACTTATTTTGTGCGACCGTACTTTCTCCATCATTGAGATTTCGTATTCTTCAATGTTATAGTGTAGTAATCCGGCAAAAACAAGTGAGGTAGAATCTCAATGGCATTCAAGACACTGTATTTAACTTATGCCCCCAATGCTGAACCAACTCAACACAGATCGCTGCTTGATACAGGGAATTACAAACTGTTCTCAGTGGCAGTAACTGGTCTGGCTCAGGCGATTGAGGTGGCCCGTGAACTGGTCGAAAATGAAGGAGTGCAATCGATTGTCCTTTGTCCCGGATTTACTCACCGGGAGGTTGGCGAGATGGTGGAGGCAGTCGGAGAGAACGTGGCGATTTCTATCGCCAGACCGGATGGTCCCGGCAACAGAATTTCCGCTCAAATAAGAAAGCGGGAAGGTTTTTGATCCTTTATCAAACAGGAAACTGGGCAGTTGATATTTTAACGGTTAATCCCGAATGTTAAAATTTGCTTTCCTGAGTAATTTTGTGGTAGCTTAAATAGCCTGTACTTGTTTTATAAAAAAGGAGATTCTCAACAATGAAGAAAATAACTATAGGTACTCTCTTTGTTATCGCCATCACCGTGTTGCTTGTAGCAGGACTGTTAATACCGGCAACCACTGCATCCGCTGATGGCGGACTGACACCACCGAATCAAGAAGGTTCGTATGATGTGGGCCACTATTCAATCTGGTTTAACGTCGATGGATTTGGATTATACAAAGCAAAGATTCGCTATCCGGCCAAATGGGATGGCTGGCTGGCTGCCAAAGATATGTCCGATGGCCCTTATCCCGGCATCGTAATGGCTGGCGGCAGCCTTCAAACTGAGTGGATGATGGAATGGGCCCCCGAGCATCTCACCTCCCACGGGTACATAACGGCATGTATCACACCTCCCAATACCCTTTCGATGGAAACTGCACAGTGGGCTGAAGGCTTGAACAAAGCCATCAAAAAGATCAGAACCGAAAACACCCGATGGCTCTCACCGATGAAACACATTCTGGACGCGAATAGCATCGGCGTGCTTGGTTATTCGATGGGCGGCGCGGGAGCCATTGAGGCTGCAGCCGTCAATCCGGAAATCGATGTTGTCGTTGGGCTCGCGCCGGGCGCAGACGAGGGTGATCTGGCCTCATATTTTGAGAGCACCAAAGCAGCTTGCCAGAATATCACCGTGCCAATTCAGATGCAGGTTGGCAGCAACGATGGAAACGTCCTCCCTGAGTGGATCGATGGCTATTATAATCTGATTCCAAACACAACTGTAAAAGAACAACTGGTAATAACCGGTGCCAATCATTTTCAGTTCTTCGATCCCTGTTCAGCCGAGATTCTTTCCGCGCTAATGGCCATCTTTGGGATGGATAACGCGGCAACCATAAGTGTCGAAGCACAGCACGCAATTTCGAAGGGCTACTTCACGGCATGGTTCAACTACTATCTGAAGGGTAATACCAACTACGAAACGTATATCTTCGGGGCCGAAGCCCAGGCCGATCTGGATTCTGGGATTCTGACTGCACTGGAATATAATCTGACATATTGCAATAAACATGCGAACCTAATGATTCTTTATCAAAACTTGAAATCGCTATTTGTACAGTAATTTCAATATCGAAGAAGGCTTTGAAATGAATCTCGCACTCGAAACATATTCGTATCGACGTGGGGAGGAAGTCCTCAATAACAAGCCAATTCTCAAAATGGAAATTGAAGATATCCTTCTCAATCCCGGCACAGATATCTTCACATTATCATGCGATGAATACGCTGATGCTGTCCGCGCGATATTCGCTGAAAAAGGTTGGGAAAGCCATCCTTCGCTCGTGACCAAAAGCGGTGACATAATTGAAGTGATGGACTTTCGCAAAGAGCGTTTCGGGATTGATTTAGGGCTTCAGGCAGAGTCTGATCCGAGGGTTATTTTGGGATTCCAAAAAGCCCGCGATTCGGCGGACACTGAAGTTGATGTCGGCATTTACATCACCACGACCAAAACATTTCAGGAACACATGGAACCAATATCCGGGAAACCCTGGTCCGCCCCGGATTATCGAACAGTAACCAAGGGAGTAGCCCAGATTTGCCGCCAGACCATAACGCCAATTTGCATTCTGGGATTGGAGGTAGTGATACCGCCGCTTCAAACCATCGACCTGGATATGACAGCCCCATCTATTATCAGGGAACTTATTCTCGCCTATCTGCAATCAATTTACGGTAGCAACCTGATCAAAGATGTCAAAGTGAAAGGGGCAAGAGCCATCCTGGAGTTTGACGGCATAACCCGCATCGATGATAAAGACATAATTCTGGCCATCGAACTGGGCCGTAAGGAAAGCAGTTTCCCTTCTCGACTTCGTTCCGGTTATCTGAAAGGTTTTGCGGATAGTATTCGGGAGTACCAGAAGATTTCAGGCCGGAAGGTATCCTTGCGATTCATCATGCTGGGCAACTTCGATCCATCCTATATCGAAGAGATATTCGGAAGAGGCGGCACCTCTGCAGGATGGGCTCAGGGAATCGAATTGGAATACGAGATGCATTCCTTCGCCGATTTTGATTATTTTCTTTCATGTAAACGCAAGGAACTGGGAGGATAGCAATTTGCTAAAGTTGATTTTAGCAACGCTTTTGTGCTAATTTAAATAGCCAGCGAACCCCTAACAAAAAAGGAGGAACTCAAATGAAAAAGCGAAGCATCAGGTCTATTTTTGCCACGACTCTGTTACTAATCATTATCGGGTTGCTGGCATTGCCGGCAACCATTGCATCCGCTGACGGAGGACTGGCGAGTACTCCCTGGCCCATGTTCCGCCATGACCTGCAACACACCGGACAATCCACCTATACAGGCCCAACATCTCCAGAACTTGTGTGGCGTTATGGAACGGGAGACTGGATTTACTCTTCTCCTGCTATCGGAGCAGATGGCACCATATATTTTGGTTCTCTGGATAACCGCGTCTATGCTGTGAATCCCGATGGTTCTCGCAAGTGGTACTTTAAGACAAAAGACAAGGTCTATTCTTCCCCGGCAATCGCCTCAGACGGCACCATTTACATCGGTTCAAACGACCAGTTTCTTTATGCACTCAATCCAGATGGCACCCTCAAATGGAACTTTGCATCCGGCGGGCGAATCCGCTCCTGCCCGGCAATCGGGACGAATGGAAACATTTATGTCGGCTCATCCGATGAATTCTTCTACGCCTTTAATTCCAACGGCACCCTCAAATGGAGTTATCAGACGATAGGCAATGTCTTTTCTTCTCCGGCTATAGGGCCAGACGGCACAGTCTACGTCGGTTGTGACAGCCAGTACCTTTATGCTTTCAGCCCGAGCGGAACTCTCAAGTGGCGATACGGGACATTGCAGGGCATGAACTCTTCCCCGACAGTCGGATCGGACGGGACCATCTATGTCGGCACTGACTGGGGCGATATTCATGCAATTAAACCCACTGGCTCAGTCAAGTGGACATATAAAACAAATGGGTCCATTGCTTCCTCTCCTGCAATTGGAACAGATGGCACCATCTATATCGGATCTTCTGATCATCACCTCTACGCTTTTGATCCTGACGGGACTTTAAAATGGGATTACGCGACGGCCGACAAAATCACATCCTCCCCTGCGATTGGTGCTGACGGGACCATTTATGTAGGCTCTCTGGATAGATATCTCTATGCCTTCGATCCGGACGGCGTTAGCCCTAAGTGGCGATACAAAGCAGACGATCAGATTTACTCTTCTCCAGCAATCGGGCAGGACAAAATGATCTATTTCGGATGCATCGACCATCAGCTATACGCTATCGGCGATGGCTATGAGCCTGAACCGCCGAACGCTTCTTTTTCAACTTCGCCCCAGGACCTTCGGGCTGGCGTGCAGTTAACTTTCGACGCCTCGGCCTCAAACGATCCGGATGGAACCATCGAGGAATACGAATGGGATTTCGATGATGGAAGTACCGGGCTCGGGAAAATGGTCACTCACACTTATGATGCGGCCGGAGGTTATAATATAACTCTCACAGTCAGGGATAATGATAATTTCAGCGATTCCAAAACGGTAGCCGTCACCATCAATCCATCAACAGCGCCAACTGCCTCCTTTGAATTCTGGCCCGAATCACCCTTCATTACCGAGATGGTTGCTTTCGATGCTGAAGGCTCAACCGATTCAGACGGAACCATCACTACCTATGCTTGGACTTTTGGGGACAGCAACACCGCCTCCGGCCAACTGGTTTCCCATTCATACGACACCGCCGGAGAATATGAGGTTACTCTCACCGTCACTGACAATAATGCGCTGGCATCCAGCAAAACAATGATAATCACCGTTCAGGAAACTTCTTCGCCAGTTGTATCAGCGGAAGTCATGACCAAAAATCCTGTCCTCGGTGAAAAGGTCTCATTTGATGCCGGCGACTCAACCGATCCTGATGGAACCATCGAGAAATATGAATGGGAATTCGGTGACGGAGCTACTGCTTCCGGGGCTCAGGTAACCCATACCTATGCTGAAGCGGGCGAATATCAGGTCACGGCAACTCTCACGGATAACTCTAATAATGTCAGCACCAGTGAATTTAAGATAACAGTCGGATTGCCAGTTGAGGAATCCTCGGACGATTCCGACATGCCGATCTGGATATGGATTGTGATTGCTGCCGTCGTAGTAGCCATCGCAACAGGAACTGCTTTCTTCTTCATGAAACGAAGGAGGCCCGCTATCCAGGAAAACCCTAATTAATCGAGCGGAGCGAAACCTAATTTAGTGGGAGTTATCAGGTATTACAGCACCAACAATAAATCGGAACGGGTCAATTTTGAAACGGCCCTGATGAACGGGCTGGCATCCAGTTACGGACTATACATGATCGCCCGTGAAGACATCCCCCGATTGGAACCTGAGATAATCGGTTCCATGAAGGGGATGCGTTATGCCGGGATCGCGTTTGAAGTTCTTTTTCCATTCTTGAAAGAAGAAATCTCCGCCAGAGAGTTCCAGTTCATCCTCGAAGCAGCCTACAGCGAACAGGCAATTCCCACCAGTGTCCAGCATCTCACAGGCAACACCCATATCATGTGGCTGAGCAGCGGGCCCACGTATTCCTTCAAGGATTATGCAGCACGGTTCTTCGGGAAGATGCTTGAACACTTCCTGAAAAAATCGAGCCAGCGACGAGTGGTTGCCGTTGCCACCAGCGGGGACACGGGCGGAGCCGTTGCCAATGCCCTCCACGGTCTGGACAAGGTGGATAACGTTGTCTTCTATCCGAAGGGCTCCATCACCGAAAGACAGCGCAGGCAGATGACTACTCTTAAAGAGAACGTACATGCCTTCGAGGTGAACGGTGACTTTGATACCTGCCAGACGCTTGCCAAAAGGCTCCTTGGTGACAGCGAATTCGCCACCGAGTTGTTCAACGACCCGGATCGGATCACCTCGGCCAATTCGATCAGCCTGGGGCGATTGCTTCCGCAATCGGTCTATCCCTTCTTTGCCTATTCCCGAATCGCAGAGGACGGGGAACCGATGATCGCCAGCGTTCCCTCCGGCAATTTCGGCGACATGATGGGCACAGTGATGGCGAGAGAAATGGGCCTGCCGATTCCGGTAATAGTGTGCGGCGTAAACGAAAACAGGGAATTCCCGGAGTTTCTAAAGTCGGAGAAATACGTGGTGAAACCTTCCATCAAATCTCCTTCTTCGGCGATGATAGTTTCAAATCCCAGCAACTTTGCCCGGCTGGTCGATCTCTATGGCGGGCACGTGTACGACGAACGTGATGACAATGGGAAGGTCATCCGCGAAGGGGTGATGGATATTCAGCCGGATATTGCAGCCATGCACCGGGACCTGTATTCAATCAGCGTCAGCAACGCGGCACACTACGCTGCTATGAAAGAAGTGTATGATCGCTTTGGCGTAATTCTTGAACCTCACGGTTCTGTGGGATGGCGATCCCTTGATACATATCTTGGTGGCAAACATGATCGCCTCTCAGTTATCTACGAAACCGCCGATCCCGGCAAATTCCCGGACGATGTAAAAATGGCAATCGATCTGGTTCCTCCCATGCCTCCAAGGATCGAAGAGCAGGCAAAACTAGAGGAAAGAATATACCGCATCGATGATCCCCCAGCTATTAAACCTGACGGTTCCCTCACTTTGAGTGACGTGCAATATACGCGGGCAAAAGCAATCCTCAAAGAAATTTTCTAGCCCGAATACTTATTCTACCTGCGTTATACCAGTACCACGAACATGGGGCTAGCACCATTGCCGTAATCACTTAAAGCCCTTAATCTAATAAA
Organism: uncultured Dehalococcoidia bacterium; assembly: GCA_964548045.1. Classification (GTDB taxonomy): domain Bacteria; phylum Chloroflexota; class Dehalococcoidia; order SZUA-161; family SpSt-899; genus JBGLNL01. The sequence goes on from CAZJQZ010000037.1 coordinate 15,921, forward strand.
TAATTCACACTTAGTTTCCCTATTGCGTGCTTAAGAATATTGGGAGGAAAAATGAACACGGAAATCCTGGTTTACATTGGTGGTGCGTATCAGGTAACCTGGATAATCGCCCATTTGATGTTTCCAAAACAATTCGACTGGAAGAATACGCTGGCTCCACTGGATGATTTCAACCGTTTTCTAATGCTCATCTTCAGTAAATTGCTTCTGGTTTTCTATTTAGGAACGGCCGTCATTTGTTTTATTTATGCCAGCGATCTGCTGGATACAGATCTGGGCATTGCCATCCTGATATTCCTTTCCGCATACTGGCTGGTCCGGACGCTTTTGCAGGTCCAGCATTTTGGCTTCGAAAAAGCAAACCGTATGAATGTGCAGATGTCCTCCAGCGGCACGTCAAATCGGACGATTTAGAACATTCTGTTTTTCATCTTCCTGATGGGGACAGCGCTCTTTCTGGCACCAGTTCTTATCGCAAAATTCTAAGATTGCGCGAAATGAAAGAAAGCGAATGCACTTGATTATCAATCGAACCGGGAGGCGACACCATGAGCGAAAATGCCCTGGAGATGGCCGCGTCGAAAGACGCGAAAGAGGGTGCGGAACTCGCCGTCCTGGCATCCCCTGAACTAATCGCCGCACTTTTTGGCCCGCATGCCGAACGATTCTGGGAACGTGCGTTCAAATATCCCCGGTGCGGCTTCAGCTACGATCATTCTTGGTTTTTGAATGTGAATGGTAAACCTGCAGGCATTGCGGTGGGATACGATTATCAATCGCAGAGAAAGGAAGGGCTGCGCACCTTTTTAATCATGATCCGTTGCCTCAAATGGACCTTCTTCAAGCAGATGTCCGAACTGCGTCAATCCGGCGATATTATGGCCAAAACCAGAGAAGGGGATTATTATCTGAGCAACCTGGCTGTGTACCCGCAATATCGAGGCCAGGGATACGGAACCGTGATTATGGATTCACTCGAAGCAATGGCACGCGATATGGGTTGCAAACGAATGGTGCTGGATACCGAGTCCAAAAAGAATCGAACGGTGCAGTTCTACAAACGACGCGGCTATCAGGCCGAAGAAGCCCTGCCAATACTGAAAACGAAAGCGGGGGATTTTGAGCTATGCCGGATGGTTAAAGACCTGGCATAGGAATCAATAATATTCTGTAAGCACATCCGTTGACTCGCAATGCTCTAATGGAGGCTGCAAAAAGTATCGTGCTTTAGTTGAGGCTTAAGGAAGGGTTAAGTGCAAATTCCTTCAAAAAGGATCTTGGTAACCTTTTCGCTTGCTCCCTTAGGATCCAGGGTTTCCTGCTTGAGCGTTGCCGTTCGGAGAATTTCAAAGGCCATAGCCATTACCAGTTGAGTGACGAACTGGCTGTCAACCGGTTTGAATTCGCCGTTGGCCACGCCTTCATCAATCAGATCATTAAATTTACTTAAGTTTTGGTCCATGAAGTCCAGCCACAGCTTGCGAATACTCTCTGAATAAGATGCCTCAAAGACGGCCATCATAGCCATTCGAGTCAACCCCGGCCCCGCACTGGCTACGCTGAGATACATCTCTACTGCCGCCCTGACTTTTGATTTGGCGGTTTTCTGCTTGCTTATGACCGTATCCAATTCGGCAAACATTGTCGTCGTCCCCTTGCTTAACACGTGAATCAGCAGGGTCTCCTTGTTGCCGAAATGATAGTTTACGAGTCCCTTGGCCACGCCAGCGGTTCGGGCTATCTCATCGATGGAAACGTTTTGGTAACCCTTTTCCCCAAAGAGCTTTTCGGCCGCCTGGAGGATAGCATAATAGCGTCCTTTGGTGGCGTAGGATGAACGTGAGTTTCTCATAACATATTTGACCAGCTGGTCAATATTTAACAAGCCTATCATGATGTGGCTTTTGATGTCAAGTATGAACGTGATACCGGTGATTGTAACCGTTTCCCAACAGGTTCGTCCTATTATATAGTAGCCTGTTGTTCCGGTCATTCCCCCGCTTGACACTGCTGGATTTATCGTGTATAATCACTAAAATTGAACAAGCGGTCAAATTATCAGTGATATCGAAAAATGAATATTGAAAGGAGGAACTATGCCCAAAGATGAACGGTACGATGTTGTGATAGTGGGTGGCGGACCCAACGGGATGGGCACGGCTGCGTATCTGGCCAAAGCGGGCTTGAGCGTCTGCGTGCTGGAAGAAAGGACCGAGTGCGGAGGGGCATGCGAAACCGTTGAACCGTTTCCCGGAGTGCGCATTTACCCGCACGCCATGCTGATGTATGCAGCGCCGGCGCCGGCATTTGATCAACTCGAGCTATGGAAATATGGATTCCGCATGAAGTGGAATCCCGCTGATATCGATCAAATGATGAGCGTCGGCAATACTACCAGTCAAGGTATTTCCCATCCTACGGACACAGATCTTATGGGATATGCCAGGCTGGGAGGAATGCTGGGGCAGCCGGGTCCCTTCACCAAAGAATTGATGAGAGCTACCTTCTGGTGCCCACCTCATCCGCCTGAGGTGGAAGTTACCGATGATAACGTCCCCTATATGCAGGTCTACAAAAAGTACGATCCCGGCATCGTCACGCCGGAATTACGGCAGTGGACCATGTTCGATATGATGGACGAGTATATGGAGACTGAGCCATTCAAGGTAACTTTTGCTTTCGCTGCCTGGGCGTCAGGAGCTGCCGGTCACTGGGAAGGAGTAGCCGTTCCGGCTATGTTGTGTGTTCAACTCCTCACACTTCCCAATGCCGGGAAGCAAAGTGTGCCCAGGGGCGGACTGCATGGCTATTTCCACGCCATTCATCGTTGTGCGGTGGCCAATGGCACAGTTGTTCGCACTATGTGTGCTGTTGATGAGATTATTGTAGATGATGGAAGAGCGGTTGGAGTCAGATTACGTGAAGATGCTGCTATGGGAGGCAGGAAAATCTGGGCCGATAAGGCAGTCATTGCCGCTGTCGATTACAAGCAGGCATTCTTCGATATGATCGGACCCAAGCACCTCGAACCGAGTTTCATTCGCAGTCTTGAGGATGTAAGCCTGAAGAACGGCACGCTCTATGTTTCAACCTATCATACCAAAAAGCCGTTAAGCTGGAACGATAGATTGAAGGAAATGGAAAAGATCAATCTCGGTCCCGATAATGTGCCTTTCGGTGGTGTCTATCCGGCAGATTCTAGGGAGCTTTACTACGAGAATGTACGGGATTGCGATGGTTACAAGGCAATGCCCACACTGCCTCCAGAGAAGTTGATGTGGTTCCTCTGCCCTTCGCAGAATTTCGACCCGACCGATTGCCAGGGTTCTTATCCCAATGGGCATATATCGACAGCCTTTGAAGTGAATGTCCCCATCCCCGAATTGCAGGTCGAGGGCATCGATACCCAGATAGAGCGAAAAGACGAGTACGATTCCTACATGCGCAAGGCCTTCAGCCAGGCGCTGGACGGACTCGAAGATGACAATGTTATCCAGTGCTGGTCCTCCAGCGGTCGGGAAGTCGAGTTCCGCAACACCGGTCTCATCGGCGGAACCTGGTGCGGCAGCCGACACTGTCAGGATCAGTGGGCGGAGAACAGACCTATCCCGGAACTTAATCGGTACCGAACACCCATCGATGGGCTGTACACTTGTCACCAGACCATGTCCCATCCGGGTGCGCTGTGTCTGATGGCGATTCCATACAACCTGATGCATATCCTCATCGAGGACGGGGTGGTCGAAGACCCCGGCAAGT
>CAZJQZ010000038.1:0-19670 GCA_964548045.1 uncultured Dehalococcoidia bacterium
AAAAGACAGGATTGTGATCGTTGCCGGCTTTCAGGGACTCACCAAAGATATGGACGTGACCACACTGGGACGCGGCGGCTCCGATACCACGGCAGTCGCTCTGGCAATAGCACTGAATGCTGACAGATGTGAAATCTATACTGATGTAGAAGGCGTGTATACCGCTGATCCCCGGATAATGCCCAAAGCACGCAAGCTGGATGACATCGGCTACGAGGATATGCTGGAAATGGCTTCCAGCGGATCAAAAGTTATGCATTCTCGGGCTGTGGAACTGGGCTGGGTTTACAACATGCCCATCATGGTAGCATCATCACTCAATGATAACCCCGGCACTCTCATTCATGGAGGCGCTTCTATGGAGATCAGAAATAAAGTCAGCGGCATTGCCCACGACTCAAACATAGCCAAGATTACCGTTGTCGGTGTGCCTGATAAGCCCGGAATTGCCAGCAGCGTTTTCGAACCGTTGGCCAGTGCTGGTATCAGTGTTGACAGTATTGTTCAGAACGCCAGTGTTAAAAGGATCACTGACCTGACTTTCACGGTAGCCGGCAGCGATGAAAAAGCCACCATGGAAGTAGTCGAGCCAATAGCTGAAGCCATCGGGGCCAAAAAGTGTGTGAGCGATTCCACTCTCGGTAAGGTGAGCGTCATCGGGGCGGGGATGCAGAGCGGACCGGGATATGCTTCCCGCATGTTCAAAGCGCTGGCGGATGAGAAAATCAATGTCGAACTGATCTCAACCTCGGAGATCAGGATCACCTGCATTATCGATAAAGAGCAGGTACCTCAGGCAGTACAGGCACTCCACAAGGCTTTTGAACTGGAAGGGAATTAGCGAATCCCCCTTTCATCCCCCTTTCACAAAGGGAGAAAGAGGGGGATTTCCCACGCTTTCTATTTGGATAATACCATCTTTTCAAAATCCATCGGGAAGTAGGTGCCATCATAGACTGCCCTTACCCCATCGGCAAGCTGGGTGCTGGCAGCTTTTTTGGGTATGAAGCCTAAAGCACCTGCATCCGCACAAACCTGCATATTCTCCTCTTCATCGTATTGTGTCAGAATTAGGACCCTGGTTTGCGGATACTGTTTGATAATCTCTTTGGTTGCCTGAACCCCACTCATAACCGGCATCATGATATCGAGCAGCGCCACATCAGGCAAGAGGCGAGGCAACTTATCGAGCGCTTCTTTGCCATCGCCGGCTTCACCGACTACTGACATATCTTTTTGCAATGCCAGAACGGCGCATATTCCATCGCGGACCATAGTGTGGTCATCCGCTACCAGCACCTTGATGATCCTTTCGATCTGTTCCAGCAGATTCTGAATATGTGGCACCATCAGGGAAGGCTCAATAGGTTTGGTCAGGAAGTCATCTGCTTCCAGTTGCATTCCCTCGAATTTTCGCCACCCCTTCTCATATCGATCCTCGTGTTTGGCATCCAGCACCAGCAGGGGAATATCCTTATATTTGGGATGTTCTTTGAGCCATTTGTGGAGAGAGAAAGCCTCTCCTGCCGGAGCGATGGTTCCCACCACCACAACATCGGGGTTTTCGCTCATCTTCTCTTGAGCCTCTGCCCGGCTGGAAGTGGGTATTACTTCATTGGAATGGGCCTTCATGGTCATCTGGAACGCATCAACAAAATCAGATTCATCATCCACAATCAGGATTTTCTTGTTTTCGGTTTTGCTGGCTTTCCTGGTCATTTTATTTTCCTCCTTTTATCTAAAGTGATTTTCCCTCATTGAAGGGTGATTAAGGGGATTTTCTATGTTTCAACTTTTTCCATCAGTGCTGCTTCGATAATCTCGGGCACAATCCCCTCATTTCCCACCGCCATGATATGAACCCCGTCACACAGGTTGTTTTCCTCTATTTCCCTTATCATTCTCACCGCAATTTCGATCCCTTTCTGAAGGCCTTTCCCCTTTTCGGCTGTGGCAAGTTCGTCGATAACTTCCTGGGGTATGATGATGCCCGGGACGCTCTTATTCATGTAGCGGGCCATTCCTGCTGACGACATGACGATGATGCCTGCCAGAATCTTCACATTGTACTGGGAAGCGTACTGCATAAACCGGCGGAAGCTGGCCAGCTCAAATATCCCCTGTGTCTGAAAAAACGTGGCTCCGGCAGCGACCTTTTTATCGAACTTGATTAATTGCGGTTCGATAAAATCCGCTGACGGGTGAACCGATGCCCCGATGCAGAATTCGGGGGCTCCTTTCAGTTCGTTCCCGGCTGCGTCTTTCCCGGATTCCAGGGTACGGATCATTGTCAACAACTGAGCCGATTCCATATCGAAGACCGGTTTCACTTCCGGGTGATCTCCGACATCTATCGAATCACCGGTAAGGGCCAGCACATTGTTGACGCCTCTTGAATGCGCGAACAGCAGGTCCGCCTGGAGCGCCATCCGATTGCGGTCGCGGCAGGTCATTTGTAAAATGGGCTCTCCGCCCCGTTCCTTTACCAGCAGGCATCCTCCAAGCGAAGGGTAGCGCATGATCGAACTCTGGTGATCGGTAACATTTATAGCATCGACATTGTCTTTGAGCAGATCGATGTGATGCTCTAACTCCGAGATATCGGTTCCTTTTGGCGGGCCCACTTCGGTGGTTATGAGAAACTTGCCGGAGTTGAGTTTTTCTTCAAATAGCGATTTAGCCATTGTTGCCTCCCACTGCAGCGACGCTCGGGCTGGCTACGATTCGTCTCGGCCTGGGAATGGGTCGGAAGTTCCTTGGAGGATAGTAACGGCGCATCTTGTCCAGTTGTCCCAGCCTTTCGAGTCGCTGGTAGATCAATATCCAGGCACAATCCATCTCCGGGCTTACTTCACATTTCCCGTTCTTGGTTCCCGCGCATGGGCCATTTAGAATCCCCTTGGTGCAGCGGGTTATCGGGCAGATTCCGGCTGTCTCGTCCAGGCGGCAATCACCACAAGCCGCACATCGTTCATCCCAGACACCGAAATCCTTGGCCATACCCAGAAATGAGGTGTTCACTCCGGGAAGAACTACCGTATCGGGGAAATACCCGGCCAGAGTCTGGACTCCGATACCGCAGGCCAGCGAAAGGATAGCGTCTATATCTTTGACCTGATCGGTAATAAGTTCCATGAATTCTTCATCGCATTGCCTTTTCAGAGTGTGCTCTGTGAATATGTGGCCTTGCCCCCCGTTCTTTGACTCGGCAAATTGCAGGGCTTCCCGAAGGAAAGACACCTCCCGTTCGCCGCCGGCATTGCACACCGTCACGCAGGTGCCGCAACCTAGAATCATTACTTTCTCATAAGGAGCAATCATGCGCTGGATTTTGTCCACCGGTTTTTGTTCGACGACTATCAACTTTTCACCTCCTTACTTAAGATTGAATCGAGATACAATTCACCAATTTTCTTGGTGAACTGGTCAAGAGCGGCTACGGGTTCCTCTTCCATAGTGGAAGGTTCGAAAAGTTGAAGGCGCTCCGTCTCCAATCCCAGTTGTTCAAGCACTTTTCTGACTTTTTCCGCTTGCTGGTTTAGCCAGTAGGCGGTCTTTTCCCGAGCGCACATTTCCCCACACCCGGCAACGAAAACACCTTCAGCTCCAGCCTCAAACGCCCGCAGGATGTGCTTTGCCTCAACTTTGGCTACACAGAGAACAGGCACTATATGCAAGCCGGTCCTGTCCCGCCGCCAGAAATCCGAAAGAGATCCGGTCCCGTGCAGCCCATACTGGCAACAGAAGCCAATGATAAGCGGCTTGCTTTTCATCTCCGAAGCTGACTTTATAGCGTGCTCCAGTTCTTCCGCTAAATGATTGCGATCATAAGGCCGGCGCAGCACGATTGCTCCTGCCGGACACTCGGTGACGCATATTCCGCAAGCCTGACACTGGTCAGCCGGAATCTGGATGGTGCCCGTTTCATCCAGATAGGGTACATGATAGGGACAAACCCTCAGGCAGGTAAGGCAAGTGGCACATTTGTCCTGGAAGAGTATCTCTGCTCCCATACCGCAACGCAGGCATCTCCTGGCCTCTGTCACGGCGGCTGTCCAGTTGTAGACCATCTCCACCGGACGAAAATCCTTTGTCCTTGCCTTGGGTGGAATAATCTCCGGTTCCAGACGATCGGCCTTTTTGATCATGTCAGCGGTTTGTGAAAGAAGATCACCTGATAGAACATTTTTTTCATTTTCCTCTGGAAGGGGATAATTATGCCTGACATAATCATGCATTCGGTGAGCAGCTTGCCTGCCGGTGGCCAGAGCCTCGGTCACGGTTGCCGGTCCGGTGACAGCGTCACCTCCGGCAAAAACTCCGGCCCGTGTGGTGGTAAGGGTAACCGGATCGACCTGAATGGTGCTGCCTCTGCCGATGCGAAGTTTGAAATCCTCGGGGACCTGAGGTGCCTGCCCGATTGCAGTGATTAGAGTATCAAATTCTTCAGTGATTTCACTGCCCTCGATGGGCACCGGGCGGCGTCGGCCACTGGCATCCGGTTCTCCCAGTTTCATCTTCACGCAGGTGACCTCCAGATGCCCGTCCAGACTTTTGATTCCGGTTGGCGCTGTCAGATATGAAATTTCTATTTCTTCCTGCAGGGCCTGTTCTATTTCTTCGGGATCTGCGGGCATCTCTTCCCGGCTGCGTCGGTAAAGAATGGAAACTTCTTTCGCTCCTAAACGCACCGCCGTGCGGGCGGCGTCGATAGCAACGTTCCCTCCCCCTACCACCGCCACTTTCTTCCCGAGTCTAGGCTTGAGTCCCAAGTTCACTTCGCGCAAGAAAGTGGCTCCGTCGATAACTCCTGCGTTATCTTCCCCTTCGATTCCCAGCCTGAGGCTCTGGTGAGCACCAATGGTCAGGAAGATGGCCTTGTAACCCATTTCGGAAAGGAGATCAATCGATACCACACGTGTGTTCGTTCTGATCTCAACTCCCATCTGGATCAGGCGTTGAATCTCGGTATCGAGCACTTCCCGGGGAAGTCGATACTGCGGAATCCCGACCCGCAGCATCCCTCCCATTTCCAGATATGCTTCAAAGATGGTCACCGGGTATCCCAGCTTGCGAAGGTAGTAAGCGCAGCCCAGCCCCGCCGGACCCGAACCCACTACCCCCATCTTTTCATCGTAAATAGTCTCTGCTTCGAGTTCGATCATGCGATCCCCCCCGAAATCAACAGCGAATCGCTTCAGCGCCCGGATAGCCAGCGGATTGTCAACCTGCGCCCGGCGGCAGTTATTCTCACAGGGATGGGTACAAACAAAGGCGCAGATCGAAGGAAAAGGATTGCCATCCCTGATTACTTTGAGCGCTTCCATCACTTTCCCCTGGGCGATCAGGTCAATGTATTCCCTGATTTCCATGTGCAATGGGCAGGCGGCCTGGCATGGAGGCATAAGGCTATGGTCGAAAGTCGATTCCTTTGCCTGAGCCTGTGAGGATTTGGGAATTACTTTGCTATCGATCCCGGATGCCAGCATAGTCCCCTCCTTAGTGTAACGTGGAAAATTTAAGTAAGGGGAATAATACCATGCCCGGGACTTTGGTACCATAGAGAGATACCGGGGATGGGAAGCCAGTATTTTACGGCAATTTTCAGCGTTTTATGCCGTAATTTACGGGGGAAAATACGGGGGTGAAAATTTCGCTCACAAAGTAATGATCCCCCGGCGCAGGGCAAACTTGATGAGATCGGTTCTATTGTGGATATCCAGTTTTTGCATCATGCTGGTCTTGTAGGATTCGGCGGTTCGTACGCTAATTACAAGCATATCTGATATCTCTTTTGCCGTATATCCTTCTGCCACCAGCTTAAGCACTTCCCGTTCCCTGTCAGTTAATTGCTCGTAAGGATCCTTTTCATGCCCGTTGAGGGAGTATTGCTGTCGCTCTTCAATAAGCACTGAAGCTGCCGTAGGTGAAAGGTAGGAACCACCATTAGCTACAGTATTAATTGCAGAACTCAGCTCCGAAAATGCCGCCATTTTGCTGATAAATCCGCGCGCCCCTGCCTCTATAATGGGAACAATATAGTCCCTGTCATCATATTGAGTAAGAGCCAGCACATTCACGTCCGGGAATTCCTTGCGTATGCGACGGGTAGCTTCAAGTCCGCCCATGATGGGCATAGCCAGGTCCATCAGGACCAGGTTCGGGCCAAATTCCCTGACTTTGTCGATGGCTTCCATTCCGTTTGAAGCTTCCCCAATCACCTCGATGTTGGTTGCCAGAGCCAGCAAAGCACGGACCCCATCCCTTACCAGGGTATGGTCATCAACTATCAGAACTTTCGTCGTGACCATAAACCATATCCTCCTGACGAAGCGGAACACTGACTACAACCTCGGTTCCTTTTCCGGGACTGGAATTGACACTGCCTGTGCCTCCGACCAGCTGCGCTCTCTCCCTCATGATAAAAAGTCCCGCTCCCCGACCGCTTTTATCCACTTTGGTGATTTTGGATGGGTCGAACCCCTTTCCATCATCCCTGATGCTCATGGTACAATCGTCTTTGGTAATTTCCAGTTTAATGTAAACGCGCTTTGCTTGAGAATGCTCCCGGATGTTTCCTATAATCCCCTGAGAGATGCGAAAAAGGGTTACTTCAATTTCTGAAGGTGCGGGATACTCTTCTAGACCAATGAATTCCGTTTCCACTTTGATGTCCAACGGTTCAAGGGTATCCCTGGCATAGCGATTAATCGCTGCGGCCATACCAAGCTCATCCAGCAGGGTGGGCCGCAACTCTTTCATCATTCTCACGATCTCCTGACCGGCATAGGTGGCCATTCGCTGGGTCTTGTCGAACATATTCACTAATTCATCATCAAGAGTTCCTCGCACCTCTAACATCGATCGCAATGCCTGAATATTCAGTGTGAGACTGGTGATAACCTGGCTGGTTTCATCATGCAATTCCCGGGCGATCCTTTTGCGAGCTTCTTCCTGAGATGTCAGGGAATGTTGCAGGAGCGCCTTGTATCGCTCTCTGGCCAGATCCAGCCTCTGGTATAATTTCGCCTGCTCGATGGCAGTACCAACCTGGCAACCGATTGAATCCAGAAGATAAAGATCGTCAGCGCCGAACTGCCCCGGTTCATGGCTGGCTACATTCATTACTCCTACTACCTCTTCCTTGGACTTGAGCGGAACGCTGGCAAATCCCTTCAATCCTTCGGTGCTGATCAAGTCTGAATAAGCGGTTCGGGGATCCCTGGAAACGTCATCTACCAGAGTCGGGGTGCCGCTTTCTGCCACCCTTCCGGCAATGCCTTCCCCGAGGTTCAACTTCACTTGCTCCACATACGCTGCCGATAAACCTCTGTGTACCTGATAACGAAGCGTTTGAGACCCTTTCTCAAGGAGAAGTATCCCTCCGATTGTTCCATCAATGATTTCCAGAACCCCATCGAGGGATACTTTCAATATAGCATCGAGATCCCATAACCCGCTCACCGCACTGGAAATCCGGTTCAGGGCTTGCAGGTGATGGTGCTGGCGGAGGATATAGCTTTCCAGCCCCCTTTCCGCGGTGACATCCCGTCTTGTTTCCGTGAAACCATTGATGTTTCCTTCGCTGTCCCGGAGGGGATACATGACGATTTCCACGTATCGTTTTGGGGCCGTATAGGCTCCGGGTGAGTAATCGAGGTGAATAATCCTGGCCGGATTGCCCCTCTGCAAAACCTTGTTCAAGGGACATTTCCACAAGGGATAGGCACAAGGGGTATCGCGGTTTTCGAAGGTTTCGTAACAGCGCTTTCCCAGAAAATCCCGGGGCTCAAGGCCCCGCCTTTGCCGCATTACCAGATTGGCAAAATGGATCCGGTAGTCTTTGTCGATAACCAGCAGACCATCTTCCCCGAAGTCGGCTATCCGCTCCAGGTTTATCTTAAGAGTACCGGGTTCATTATCTTTCAGCGCTGCCTTTCCCTCGTGACCCATTTTCGGCTCCTTGTATTAGGGGATCCTCCTGGTATGTCAGCAGGTTCAACCGAGCTGTGACTCACGTATTTTGCGTAATGGGAATATGATTATACCGCAGATTTACGGCATGTCAATGGGTAAAAATACTGGGATAAAGCTATGGGAACTACGACAGGCTTAAATCACACGCTTGAGCCTTGGGTTGGGAGTGATACCCGGAGTTCTGCCTCTTTTGGCAATGGGTTTCCCTTCGATTTCGTGGATATCGGCAGTGAAATCGATTGGTCTGGCTCCGCTGATGTAACTACCGACAGCGAAGGTATCAACAGGCGCATTGCTTTCCACAAAATGCCCGATGCGTTCCGGATTCATGCCGCCACTGACGTAGATTTCGACATCTTTGAACCCGGCCTCATCCAGTTTTGTCTGTGTTTCTTTTACCAGTTCAACGGTAACTCCACCAAGTTCTGATGGGGTATCCAGCCGTACAGCCCGGAGTTTGCTACCCATTTCTCGTGCTACGATGACGCTTTCTTCGGGTTCGTCGCGGAAGGTATCCACCAAGGCTACGCGAGGTATTTCGCCGGGCATGTGTTTATCGAATGCGAGGGTGGCCTTTGCAGTATCGCCCATTACCAGAATCAGAGCGTGAGGGATGGTGCCGATGGGATCGGTTCCGGCAAGTTTGGCCCCGACGGTGCTGGCACAACCCATACAGCCCCCAATAGTAGCAGCATATTCCATCGCTCCAGCTGATGCAGGATGAATATGGCGAGCGCCGAAGCTAAGTACTGGAATACCCTGCGCTGCATCAACACATTCGCGAGCGGCGGTGGCCCAGGCGCTGCAACTGGCAAGCATGCCCAGATAAGCAGTCTCGTAGATTACAAAACTCTGGAGCGGGGCGGTTATGCGCATTACCACTTCTTTGCGCTGGAATGTATCCCCTTCGTAGAGTGCCCAAACCTCACTGTTGTCCGTTGGGAGCACTTTTTTCAGCAGGGTCATGACCTCATTAATGCCGCAGAGAATGCCCTCTCCTCTGGAGAATATCTCCATTGTGGCAACCGGATTGAAGCCCTCTTTGGCCAGAATCTCATGAGTGCGCACGAAGTAAATATCGGCTGTCTCGCCGGAGAGAACGGATTCGGGAATTTCGAATCTGGAATCAGATACTTCTGATGATGACCTGATTAACGTGACTCCAAGAACACTTTCCATGTGATTTAAGGCAAATCTATGGGCATCCTCATCGAAAGAGGCTACGCAATCGACGGGCACTTCAACAACGTAGCCTCGATTTCTGGCATCGGCAACGGTATGCATCACACAAATATCGGTGCAGACGCCGCACACGATGATTTTTTGGGGAGAGATTTCAGCCAGTTTTTCATCCAGCGTACTATCGTAAAAACCGCTGTAATGGCTTGTGGGGACGATCGCGCCTTCAAACTCGGCAAGCTCAGGAGTTATCTCGGTCTCTTCGGTTCCGATGATACAGTGAGGAGGAAACATCTCGAATTCCGGATCATCGGGCGTGTGATTATCGCAACTGAAGATGATCACGCTGCCTCTGTCTGTTTCCTCTTGCAGAAGCCTGCGGACATTGGGAATGATGTTGCGTGCCGACTGGCCGCAGTAGAGAGGGAATCGCTCATCGAGGAATCCCCGGAGCATATCGATCACCAGAACCGCGTTGGCCATTTTGCCCTCTCAGGAGGTAATACCCGGGGTCGGGAACCAGTTGTTCATCTCGGATACCTCATCACGGACTTGCTGATAAACGCTTTCACTGTCAATATGATTGAGAACTTTAGCTATAAGTTGAGCGATCTTCCGGATTTCTTCGGGCCCGAATCCACGGGAGGTCACTGCCGCGGTCCCCAGCCTGATTCCACTGGTAACGGCGGCAGGTTCGGGATCAAAAGGAATCGCGTTTTTGTTTACGGTGATACTAACCTCGCTCAGAGCCGCTTCCGCTGCCTTACCCGTTATTCCGGTTGAGGTAAGGTCCACAACTGCAAGGTGTTTATCGGTGCCTCCGGTAAGCACCTTCAGCCCTTGTGATATCAATTCTTCAGCCATAACCCTGGCATTTTCCAGCACGGCGCGCTGGTAGTCTGCAAATCCCGGCTGGATGGCTTCCTGAAAAGCTGCCGCCTTGGCAGCAATGGTATGCATCATTGGCCCACCCTGAAGTCCGGGGAAGACGCATTTGTCAATTGAGGCACTATATTCCGCTTTGCATAATACAAATCCACTTCTGGGTCCGCGCATAGTTTTATGAGTGGTGGAAGTGACTACATCGGCATAAGGTATCGGCGAGGGATACACCTTTGCAGCAATCAGGCCAGCTACGTGAGCCATATCCACTACCAGTTTGGCACCTATTTTATCGGCGATCTGGCGAAACCGTTGGTAATCAAGGATTCGAGGATAAGAACTCGAACCTGCGACGATCAGTTTGGGATTGTTCTCAACAGCAATCTTCTCCACTTCATCATAGTCGATCCATCCCGTCTCCCGGTTGACACCATAGAAAACAGGCTGGTAGAGCTTGCTGGAAAAGCTTACCGGGCTGCCATGAGTAAGGTGCCCTCCATGAGCCAGATTCATCCCCATAAAAGTATCGCCGTAATTAATCAGGGCCATGTAGGCAGCCATGTTGGCTGTGGAACCACTGTTGACCTGAACATTGGCATGCTCTGCACCGAAGATTTCTTTCACCCTGGCAATAGCAGCGGTCTCTACTCTATCTAAATGTTCGCAGCCACCGTAATAGCGCCTGCCGGGATACCCCTCGGCGTATTTATTGGTAAGAACGGAACCCTGGGCTTCCAGCACATCCTTGCTGATATAATTTTCCGAGGCGATGAGATTGATGTTGTTGCACTGCCGGTTTTCCTCGTCTTTGATGATTGAGGCAATTTCGGGGTCAATTTCACGTAGAGACATCGGATAATTCTCCTCAATTGGATAAAAAGCAATATTGTTTGAGATGGAACCAATGACACTATACCGCTGTGATATTTGGCATGTCAATAATACAAAGTCTTAAGAGCGAATCGGACGAATTGTTCATTTCCGGGCCAGGTATTGATTTATCCGAGCGCGCAGTTTTGAGGCTGCCAGCCTTGCCGCTGAAGGGAAGTCCTTTCCCCTGGCAGCATAAATTACCTGGCGAGAACTGGTTATGATGGCCTTTTCGTTGTTGATATCTACTCCAAAACGCACCGCTGAAGCCAGCCCTCCTTTCTGTGCCCCGATACCGGGAATCAGCAGTGGCATATCCGGGCACAACTCCCGAATCCGCTTGAGGGGAGTGGGTCTGGTAGCTCCCACAACCAGACCAATGTTTTGATTGATATTCCACTCTGAGGCCTTCATGGCTACTATCTCGAATAGCGTATGTCTTTTGCTGGCAGAATTTGCCTGACAGGCAATATCCTGGAAATCTAGAGCGCTGGGATTTGAGGTATGACAGAGAATAAAAATACCCTTGTCTGCATAATCCGTAAACGGCTCGACTGAATCGAGCCCGAGATAGGGATTGACGGTAGCAGCATCAAAACCAAAAACATCAAATATGGCGTGAGCGTACTTGCGGGCTGTGTTGCCGATATCCCCCCGTTTGGCATCACCGATAACCGGAATGACAGACGGTATATGATGCAAAGTCTGCTCCAGCTTGAGAAGCCCATCTGTCCCCAGAGCTTCATAAAAAGCAAAATTTGGTTTGTAAGCACACACCAGATCTTTGGTTGCTCCGATGATCTGGCGTCCCCATTCGACTACATCCACATCTGGCATGAGCGCGGGATCGGGGTCCAAGCCTACGCAGAGAAGACTTTTGTTCTTCCGGGAGGCGGTCAGCAGTTTTTCGGTGAAGTCCATTTTTGATATGCCTGAATTAAAACATAACTCTAAGCATTTGCCAACCTGTTAATTGCAATCTCAATCCGATTGAGACACTTCTCCTTGCCCAGCACAGTCATTGTCTCAAATAACCCGGGAGAAGCGGTTCGCCCGGTGCAGGCTACCCGGAGCGGACTGAACATCTGCCCGGTCTTGAGACCCAGTTCTTCAGCTAGCAGCCGAAGCAGCCCTTCAAGAGAATCGTGATCCCAAGCCTCCAGAGAAGGGAGCCTTTCCTGAGCCGCTCTCAAAGCTTTGAGTGTTGAACCGGCATCCATCTTTTTGGGAATCAGCAGAGAGGTATCATATTCAAGCTCATCGCCAATAAAGAAGAAATCGGCATAGAGAGCAACTTCTTTGAGAGTGCTGATTCGTTCCTGAATCAAGGGAATAATCTGCTTCACATATTCTTCTGAAACAGGCCGTGGCACCGAAACCGGCAATTCGCTTTCCAGCACCGGCATGATTTTCTTCGACAACTCCTCGTGGCCCAGTTCCCGCAGGTAGGTCCCGTTCATCCAGTGGAGTTTCTCGTGATTGAAAACAGCGGCGGTTTTGCTAATGCGCTCGATAGAAAAAAGTTTGATGAGGTCTTCCCGGGTGAATAACTCGGTTTTGTCGTCCAGCGACCAGCCCAATAATGCCATGAAATTCAGCATGGTTTCAGGCAGGTATCCCTGCTCCTGGAACTCAGTGATCGCCGTGGCACCGTGGCGTTTAGAGAGTTTCGATTTATCCGGGCCCAGTATCATGGGAAGATGAACATAGAGCGGTGGCTCCCACCCAAAAGCCTGATACAGCAAAACATGCCGGGGAGTGCTGGAAAGCCACTCGTCCGCCCGCATGATATGCGATATTTCCATGAAATGGTCATCGACGATGTTGGCCAGATGATATGTCGGGTATCCATCCGATTTGAGCAGCACCAGATCATCCAGTTCCCTGTGATCAAAAGTGATATCGCCGCGGATGAGATCGTGAAAGGTTGTCTGACCTTCCAGTGGAATCTTGAAGCGAATAACCGGCGTAATATCCTGTGCCTCGTATTTTGCCTGTTCCTCCAAACTCAAATCGCGGCAGTGCCGATCGTAACTGCGCATCGCTTCTTTGCGCTCTGCCATCCCTTTGCGCATTTGCTCCAGTCGCTCCGAGGAGCAGTAGCACTTGTAGGCATATCCACTATTGATCAACTGTTGAGCATATTTCTGGTACAGATCGAGGCGTTCCGACTGGAAATACGGGCCGTAATCGCCACCGACTTCCGGACCCTCATCCCAGTCCATATCCAGCCATTTAAGACTGTTAAGAATGACTTCCAGCGCCCCTTCCACTTTCCGAGACTGATCCGTATCCTCGATGCGCAAAATGAAGGTTCCGCCGCTGTGCCGGGCAAAAAGCCAGTTGAACAGGGCGGTCCTGATGTTTCCTATATGGGGATATCCGGTTGGGCTGGGCGCAAATCTAACTCTGACAGTCATATTTCTCCATCAATCAATTGATTACCGAGGTAATTTTATCACATAAGTATCAGCGAATTTATCGGGTATCCCCTGTTTGCGGGAATCGATAGCTGTCCACAGGAAGGGAATCAGGCAAAGTATACTGCAAACAATGTATCCCAGATATCGTAGCAAAGCCTTTTCCGCAGTAAGTTCTGATCCAGTAATTGGAACCACTTTGATTTTCATGGCCATCTTGCCGGGGGTTTGCCCTTTCCAGACCCAGAAACCCACGAAGTAGGCGCCTGCGATGAGAACCAGAAGCAGGCCTCCCGTACCCACAAACCACAGACCTACTACGTCGGGTTCATTGGAAAAGGAGTTGACCCACCAGTACCATGGCTGAATAAGCCCAAACGCTATAACCGGAGCAAACCCCGATTGTATTATGGCCACGATCAGGGCATCGATGAGCCAGGCTGCAAAGCGAGACCAGAAACCAGCGTATTTCATAAGCGTTCACTATTCTAGCATTATCGGGAAGGAGAGTCTATTCGGGTAGCTTTCCATATCCTTGACAAAGGAGTAAGCAAATTGTAAGTTTAGGAGGAGACCAAACCTTCAAATAGGTGGTCCAATTTCTGGAGGATTTAATATGGCGGAATCCGTAGTGACTGAAGAGATGAAAGGCTGGCTGAATAAAGAACTTAACCGAGTCGAATTCGATGTGGAAAAGGCATTGTTGCGCCGATATGCCGAAGCAATTGAAGACCCCAACCCGCGCTGGAAAGAGATCATGCCCCCAAATATGTTCACGGCCATTTTTACCGAGGGTGGACTGGTTCAGTATCCCTTCGAGACTCCCCCCAAGCTTCTCGATGGCGGTGGAGAATGGGAGTTTTTTCATGAAGCTCGTCTTGGCGATACACTGACCAGTGTTCGGAAAATAGTGGAATATAAGGAAAAAGAGGGAAAGCTGGGCCATATGCTGTTTGTTATCCGGCAGACTGAATGGACCAATCAGCGGGGAGAGCTGGTGGCCCGCAATCGGTCAACCTCTATTTTGTATTAACCCGGAGGAAAACTCATGAGTGACCAACTGTATTTTGAAGACCTTGAAGAGGGAGCCGAAATCCCGACACTGATAAAGAATCCTACCACAATGCAGCTTGTTAAATTTGCTGGCGCTTCCGAGGATTTCAACCCTATTCATTACGATAAAGATAAAGCTCTGGCCGATGGTTTGCCGGGAGTTATAGTACATGGACGCTTGAAGAATGCCTTTCTGATGCAGGTGCTGACCGACTGGATAGGCAATGGTGGCTGGTTGAAGAAGATAGCTATCCAGCATCGGGGAATGGATCAACCCTGGCATCCGATCATCTGTAAAGGGGTAGTGACTAAGAAATACACCGAGGGTAATGAGCATCTCGTCGATTGCGAAGTCTGGACGGAAAACGAAAAAGGGGAGAAAACCGCACCAGCTACAGCTACTGTGAGATTGCCTTCCCGAAACTGATATCCCTCTCCCTCGAGGGAGAGGTTAGGTGAGGATGAAAAGCATGACCGATATTGAATCCGGCACCCCAACCGATTTCATTCGGAATATCATCAACGAGGATATTGCCAATAACAAAAACGATGGCCGGGTTCACACGCGTTTCCCGCCGGAACCGAATGGATATCTGCACATCGGGCATGCCAAGGCAATTTGTCTGAGCTTTGGGATCGCAGAGCAGTACGGCGGATTGTGCAATTTGCGCTTCGATGATACCAATCCTTCCAAAGAAGAAGAGGAATATGTCCAATCAATCATCGAAGACGTGCGCTGGCTGGGGTTCGACTGGGAGGACCGTCTGTACTATGCTTCTGATTATTTTGAGCAGATGTATGAATATGCGGTTCAATTAATCAAGGCCGGGAAGGCTTACGTTGATGATTCGAGCGCCGAGGCTGTCCGCGAAAGCCGGGGCACTTTAAAAACACCCGGTAAAGAGAGTCCTCATCGTAACCGTTCTATTGAGGAGAATCTGAACCTGTTTGAGCGGATGCGCTCCGGGGAGTTCCCGGATGGCTCACGTGTTCTCCGGGCCAAAATCGATATGGCCTCTCAGAATATGAATATGCGCGATCCGACCATATACCGAATCCTCCATGCCTCCCATCCTCACACCGGCGATAAATGGTGCATCTATCCCATGTATGACTGGGCTCACGGACTGGAGGATTCTATCGAAGGGATCACACATTCCCTCTGCACCCTGGAGTTTGAGGATCATCGCCCGTTATATGACTGGTTCCTCGATCAACTGGGAATATATCATCCCCAGCAGATTGAATTCGCCCGGCTCAATCTCACCTACACCGTGATGAGCAAGCGAAAGCTGCTGCAACTGGTAAACGATGGAGATGTCACCGGCTGGGACGATCCCCGTATGCCCACGGTTTCAGGATTGCGCAGACGTGGCTATACTGCGGAGTCCATTCGTAATTTCTGCGAGCGCATTGGCGTGGCCAAGACCGACAGCACCATCGATATCGCCCTGCTGGAGCACTGCATCCGGGAAGATTTGAACAAACGGGCTCCGCGTGTCATGGGCGTGCTGCGTCCGTTAAGGGTTACTATCACCAACTACCCGGAAGGCCGGGAGGAAGAACTGGACGCTGTCAACAATCCGGAAGCCCCTGATGCAGGAACCCGCAAAGTGCCATTCTCTCGGGTGCTGTACATCGAGCAGGATGATTTCCGCGAAGACCCTCCCAAGAAGTTCTTCCGGCTGGCTCCGGGTCGCGAGGTGAGGCTGCGATATGCCTATTTCATAACGTGCACCGATGTAATCAAGGATGAAAATGGCGAGGTCATTGAATTGCTTTGTACCTATGATCCGGCATCCCGTGGAGGGAATTCCCCCGACGGTCGCAAGGTAAAAGGGACTATTCACTGGGTTTCCGCTTCGCACGCGCTTGAAGTGGAAGTGCGCCTGTATGACCGACTTCTTTCTGTAGACAGCCCGGAGGGCGATTTCAAGGATTGCCTGAATCCGGATTCTCTAAATATATTGACCTCATGCAAAGTTGAACCGAGCCTGGCAGGGGCAGCGCCGGAGAGTCGGTACCAGTTTGAAAGGCTGGGCTATTTCTGCGTCGATTCCGAAGATTCCTCACCCGAAAAACTGGTTTTCAACCGAACGATATCCCTCCGGGATTCCTGGGCAAAGATTGAGAAGAAGCTCTGAGGAGCTAAGCATGACGCAAATACTCAAGAGCAAAAACCTGGCAACCCGATTCCAGATACTGGTGGAGATCGCGGCAAATCAGCCGACCGTTCACCAGAAAAGCATCGCCGCCAAACTCAATGTGACTCCGCAGGCCATCTCTGAGTATATGATCAAACTGGAACAGGATGGCTGGGTAGCCTCTGACGGGCGGTCCAAATATCGCGTGACGCAGGAGGGGATCAACTGGGTTTTACAGATGCTGCGTGAGATAAGCACCTATTCCGATTATGTGCAGCGAGCCATCACCAACGTGACCATATGCGCCGCTGTAGCGGACAGCAATTTGACGGCCGGGCAAAAGGTGCGGCTCCAAATGAAAAACGGTGTGCTTGTGGCTACTGAAAAGGCTAGAACCGGCGCCAGCGGAACGGTCGTTTACAATGCAAAGAAAGGCGAGGACGTAGGGATTTCCGGGATCGAAGGCATCGTCAGTTTCAAAAAGGGTAAAATCACCATTTTAAAGGTGCCTGATATTCAGGGCGGCGGTTCGGCGAAGATCGATCCCAAGCAACTCAAAAAGGAAATCGGCAAACAACAAATGGTCGGCACGATTGGGATTGAAGCGCTGGTAGCCATGCAACGCGCCGAAATCGAACCGCGATACACCTGCGGCGTCACCGAAGCCGCAATCGAAGCAACCCACATCGGACAATCATTTATCATCGTCTGCTCCGAAGACGCTATTCCGAACCTCATCGGCAAGCTACGAGAAGAGAATTTGAGCTATCAGATGGTTGATTTGGGTATCCAATCCAAATGAGCAACCATAAAATAAGCGGAATACATATGTTGCGCCAAGCGTACTATCTTCGAGAAGTTATCTATCCCACAATGTAAGTACCCGTGCCTACCGCAATCAGTTTTTGTTCCTCATTACGCAACTCGGTTCTCACCACCGCAACTTTCTTGCCGGTCCGAAGTATATAACCCGAAGCAACAAATTCTTTACCTATCCCCGGGCGCAGATAATCGACCCGCATATCGACAGTAGCAATGCGGGTAAATTGCTCCAATTGCTTTTCGGTCAGCGGTGGCTTGATTCGTTTGAATAAGTCCAGAAAGACCACAAAGCCGCCGGTGATATCCAGAATAGCGGATACCACTCCGCCATGAAGCGTGCCATAGACCGAATTACCGCTTAAATCTTCTTTCATTGGAAATCTCACGCAAGCGTTTTCAATATCCATAGAATCAATCGTTAACCCCAGTAGCTTGTTAAAAGGTCTTATTTCATTGAAATGCTGAACGAGCGACCGAATATCATGCTTTTCTTCGGCAGATTCCATAATGCCCCCTAGTAGTCCATTTTCACTTTTAGCTAATCTCATTGTGGTAACAAAACGAGGTGTTTGTCAATCTGCAACGATGATACTCTTGACAACCCCTCTTATCCCTTGCTAAAATAAAGTATGCCTGTTTTATAGCAAATATAGTTGTGTTATTTGTATGAGCCAGCAATTAATACCGATGGAATTCTCCGTCATTGCGGTTACACCGTCGGGGTGGCGAGTTGAGGAGCTTTCATCAGCCAATTCTAATGTTACTGCCCTGCTTACAATTGGTGTCAGCAGGGCGGACCGGGCTCACTTGTTTCGGGACTTGATCACCGGAACCTCTCTATGGATCTACTCAAACAGCACGTTTCAATTGAGTGATCCGGACGGATACAGTTCCGGCACGATATGGGCCCAGCAGATGGTTTTCACCCAAAACGATGTTAGTGTCTGGCACCAGGACTGGCGATTCTCCTTTACCTGCAACGCCAACTTTAAAACCGGTTTCTGTTTCGGCTGGCTGATTGACCGGAGATACAATAAGTCATATCGCATCCTTGATCCGGGCAGAGTTGACTAGCTTGACTTTGCCGGTCGATGAGGCACAATAGGAGCATGGACCTCTTCGACCTGAGCCGCGAGCAACAACTCCAAAAGGAAGCTCCGCTTCCCGCCCGCATGCGTCCCCGCAATTTCGCCGAGTTCGTCGGGCAGGAGCACATCTTAGGAGAAGGACGGGTACTGCGCCGGGCCATCGATCAGGATCAGCTTCCTTCTATTATTTTATGGGGTCCGCCGGGCAGCGGCAAAACCACTCTTGCATTTGTAATTGCTTCTGTAACTCAATCCCATTTCAGCCCAGTGAGCGCGGTCAATGCTGGTGTGGCTGACCTCCGCAAAGTCGTGGAAGAAGCCAAAAATCGTCGTGGGATGCAGGCACAGCGCACCATCCTTTTCATCGATGAGATACACCGATTCAACAAGGCCCAGCAGGATGCTATTCTGCCACATGTCGAAAACGGCACCGTTACCCTGATCGGGGCCACTACCGAAAATCCGTCATTTGAAGTTATTTCGGCGCTCCTCTCCCGCTGCCGGGTCTTCACCCTGAACATGCTCACCGATGAGCAGATCGAAACTATCGTTCGGCGTGCGCTGGCGGATTCCGATCGGGGCCTGGGGGAACAGAAGAGCGATCTTTCCGAAGATGCTTTACGGCATCTGGTCAATATGGCCAACGGTGATGCGCGGATTGCACTGGGAGCACTGGAAGTTGCTGCTCTGGCCACTGCGCCGGATGAGGAGGGCACACGTCACATAAAACTGGAAGACCTTGAGGATGCCTTCCAGCACCGGGCGTTGATGTACGACAAATCCGGAGAGGAACACTACAACCTTATTTCAGCGTTCCACAAATCGATGAGAGGTTCCGATCCTGATGCATCACTGTACTGGCTGGGTCGAATGCTCGAAGCCGGAGAAGACCCGCTCTACATTGCTCGAAGACTGGTTCGCTTCGCTTCCGAAGATGTGGGACTGGCTGATCCGCAGGCGCTGGTACAAGCCAATGCCGCTCAAGCTGCAATACACTTCATCGGGCTGCCGGAAGGGAAACTGGCTCTGGCGCAAGCAACGGTCTACCTGGCAGCCGCACCCAAGAGCAATTCTCTCGACCGTGCCTACGGCAAAGTGCAGGAGGATGTTTCCAAAACCGGCAACCAGCCAGTGCCACTGCATTTGCGCAATCCGGAAACCGGGCTGATGCGTCAAATGGATTACGGGAAGGGATACAAGTACGCTCACGATTTTCCCGGACATTTTGTGCAACA
>CAZJQZ010000039.1:0-19002 GCA_964548045.1 uncultured Dehalococcoidia bacterium
TAGAGCTTCATTATTTCCTGCTGCTGCTTTTGCTTATCCTTGCTGTGTTTTTTTTGAATTTCCTGCATTTTGGGCTGCAGCATCTGCATTTTCTTCATGGAGCGGGTTTGGTGGATGGTGAGGGGGAGGATGATCAGGTTTACGATAATTGTTATAGCGATGATGGCCATACCAAGACTGTTCCCAAAGAGATGGGACAGCAGCATCAGTACGTTGATGAATGGTTCTATCAGGATGGTATCGAAAAGTTCGCCCAAGGTTTTTCCCCGTTAATCCGTCTCAAGCTGTTTGGACCAGGTCTGGTTGCCAAGTTCAGCATTTATGGCATGCACTTTATCCTTTTTGTCCATGAAATATACCGTGGTTCCGGATATGTAAGGATCGGCCATGATGTCATTTTCAAAATGGAGAGGAGCCCAGGCCTCCCCACCGTCTTGTAAGTTTAATCCGTAAATATTATCGTCCTGTGAACCGATTACCAGCACGTCTCCCATGATGGCCGGTTTTGCCCTGAACCTGTCCCCGGTTTCGGTTTTGTATGGGCTTCCCCATCCCGGATTCATCTTTCCGGTTTCGGCATCGATGGCATAAACGTTTCCCCCAAAGGAGCCGAAATAAATTGTGCCTTGATGGTAAACTGCCTGGGTCCAGACCCAGTTATCCGTTTCAAAAGGTTTGTCCCATATTGGGTTGCCGTTGTTTGCAATATCCAGGGCGTAGAATTTGTTATTGAGAGTGCCGATGTAAAGGGTGTCGTTGATGATGAGCGGGGTGGAAGCGATGGCCCCAGCAAAACCTTTTTCCCATATCTTCTCTTTGGTTTCCAGGTCAACTGCGTACACTTTGTGATCGAGATTCCCGAAGTAAATTACATTACCTGAAATCACAGGTGTGGACCAGATTTTCCCCCCGGTGTCGAAGGGTTTATCCCAAAGAGGGTCACCGTTATTGATGTCAAGCTTATAGAGCTTGTCACCAGATGCTATTACGAGGGCATCCCCGGAGATGACAGGCCCACCCACGATGTGATGATCGGTGCTGTAGTCCCATTTCTTTGCGCCGGTCGTGGCATCCAGGGCGTACACTTCTCCGATGTAGGTGCCGGTATAAAACACGCTGCCGGAAACCACCGGAGCGGAGTAAGAGGTCAATTTAGGGGCCGATGACCCGCCACAACCGAGGAAAGAACTCGATTCCGAGTCATTATCACCGGGGGTAAAATCACGGATGGTGGTTCTATCGGAAAGGTCAAGAGCCAGGAATTTGCCGTCGGAGCAGGCATACAGAGTATCACCAGATACCGTTATCCCATCCCAGCCACTGGGTTCGAATCTGCCGGAAACGCAACCTGTAAGTAACAATCCGCAGATTAGGATTGCAAATAAAAGCTTCAGTATCAAACTGTTTCGAGAGAAAACTCGCATTGATTTTATCTGAGACAGCACTCCGGGTGCTGAGTAATTTCGATTTGCTATGGAACCGGGTCGAATCCGCCTCTGGCGAATGGGTGACAGCGCATGATGCGCCAGGCAGTCATCCAACCACCTCTGAATAAGCCATGCTTTTTGATCGCTTCATATCCATACTGCGAACAGGTTGGCTGGTAACGGCACGAAGGCGGGGTTAACGGGGATATTGCATTCTGATAGAAGCGAATCAAAATTAATGCAATCCACTTCATCTACTCTCTCCCCGACAGGCCAGCCCGGCTCAACAGCTTTACGAACTCGGGCTCAATGTCCCAATAACTTGTTCCGACCATCCTTTTACGGGCAATTATCACGATGTCCCAGCCCGGTTCGACAGGATGCAACCTCACTGCTTCTCTGATGAGTCGCTTTGCTCTGTTGCGTATTACCGCCTTGCCTACTTTTTTGCTGGTTACAATCCCAAACCGGCTTGTTTGAAGGCCATTAGGCATTACCTTCATGACCATCAGTTCGCTTGCCCAGGATTTTCCTTCGTTGAATACTGCGGCGAACTGGGAGCTTTTGGTTAACCGTTCATCCTTCCCCATTTCCACCGTAGCTTGTTAATTACACAGTCAGACGATGGCGGCCCTTGAGCCGCCTTCGAGCTATGACTGCCTGCCCGCCTCTCGTGCTCATTCGAGCCAGAAAACCATGTTTGCGCTTTCTGGGCTTTCTCTTTGGTTGATAGGTTCTTTTCGGCATTTTTTAGTATCCTCTGGGCATGTAGGGTATTATACTCTTAACCGTTCTTGCTTGGCAAGCAGCTATTTGGCAGGTTCCAGCACCACGATCTTTGTCTCATCGGGGAGTTCCGCTTTGGTGAACTCCTTTTCGCTGCCATCGACACGTTCCACATTAGATTTGCCCTGCAGGAAATCATCCACTCTGGCTATGGGAAAAGTGCATTTGTTGTTGCTGACGTGCATCGGTATGATGACCTTCGGTTTGATTTGATCGCATATCTGCGTTGCTTCGCTGGCATCGATGGTAAAGAAGCCGCCAACGGGGATCAACAGGATGTCCACTTCACCGATTTCCTGGACCTGCTCGTCGGAAAGCAAGTGCCCCAAGTCTCCCAGATGGCAGGTTTTGATCCCGTCTATGGTGAAGCAGAAGATGATGTTATCGCCCCGTTCTGTGCCGCCGGACTGATCGTGGTAGCTGGCGATTCCCTTAAACTCGATACCACTGGCCGTTGTGTTGCCTGTCTTGTCGATTACCTGCGGGTTGCCGCCTACATTCCCGCCGCAGTGGTCGCCATGCTGATGACTGACGATCTCAATCTCAGCCGATTCGCTGATGGGGGCGTAATTCAACCCGTTGTATTGACCGTAAGGATCAGTGATAACTCTGGTGCCATCATTACCGGTGATGAGGAATGCGGAGTGTCCGAGCCATTTGATTTTCATATTTTCAACCTCCCTTACGAAAGTTGTTTGATCGCTGACTTCCGGTTGCGGATTCTCATTTGTAGCCGGTTTTTCTTTGACAGGTGTTATCTTTTGGGGTGACTGGGGAATGGCCGTTTCATCGCTCTGCCCTTCCAGCTTGCTTTGCATGGTCTTGATTTTCCCTTCCAGTTGCTTGTTTACTACCCCAAGTTCTTTGATCTTTTCCCGCTTCTTGGCGATCTCTTCTCGCAGCTTATCGCCATATTCCCTTGATCTTATGCTCTGGATCGCTTCTTTGAATTGTTCCACCTCACCCTGAAGTTTGGTTATGGTTTCATCGTTTTGCTGG
This sequence comes from uncultured Dehalococcoidia bacterium, assembly GCA_964548045.1. Classification (GTDB taxonomy): domain Bacteria; phylum Chloroflexota; class Dehalococcoidia; order SZUA-161; family SpSt-899; genus JBGLNL01. The sequence goes on from CAZJQZ010000039.1 coordinate 3,213, forward strand.
AACCGGGAGGTCAACTCTTCGAGCTGGCCTTCCATCCGTCCCAGCCATTCCTCGTATTTGCGGCGCTTTTCATCCCTGATTTCGTTGACTTTGAAAATGGCTATGTCCCAGGCGCTGTTCAGTGTGTTCTTTATCTCCTCTCGCTGGGTTTTATTAAGGGCCATGCCTTTCAGGTGCTGCTGGGCCTTTTTGATTTTCTCTAATGCCTGGTTAGAATTGCCGTCATTCGCTTCATCGAGAGCGGCTTTTGCTTGGGGTTCAATCTGCGCAAAATTCTGATCCCAAATGGTCAGCCTGTGGCTATGCACCAGATCGTTAACCTCCCGCCACCTGTCCCAGCATGCCTGCCGGTCTTCTCTCAAAAAAACTAGCGGTGCCGGGGCACTCTCTGATTCAGAGCCGGTATTTCCCCCATCGTTTTTCAACCGGGCAAGGGCTTCCTTGAGCAGGGACTGAGATTTGTTGAGATTCTTCATGTCTCCGGGAGTTGATTCGGCGATAGAGTGTGCTTCCCTAACCTTTCCCTCTATAGCGGCTCGGTTTTGTCTGGATTGATCCCGGTGTTCCTGCCATTCCTGCTCCTGCTTTCCCTTCATCTTTTTGCAGATACGTCCATGCTCGTCCAGCAGGCGTTCCTTTTCGTTCGGTGGAAACGGGATCATCGACTCGATCAATCCGGGGATTTCGTTGGCGGCATCCCAGAATTCCCGATACTGGAAATTGGTAATTGTTTTTAGTTTGGAGGAAAGCTCTTCCAGCCGTTCTTCAATGGCCTGGACATTACCTGTTTCCTGTTCAATCCATTTTTCCCATTCTTCAGCCATCGATTCTGTCATTTTATCGGTCCCCATCTCCAGTGATTTTTGATTAGCCGAGAGCTATTACTCTTTCGCCAATCCCAGAATCAAATTTACCAGAGTTCGCACCGGAATGCCAGTGGCCCCTTTTGTCCGGTAACCGCTATCTTTATCCAGCAGGAATGTTCCGGCGATGTCCAGATGAACCCACGGGGTTTTGCCCGCAAACTCGGCCAGGAACTTCGCTGCCGTGATAGCCCCGCCGCCACTGCTACCCCCGGTGTTTTTGATATCGGCAATGTCGCTTTTGATTAGTTCTGAGTAATCATCGTACATTGGCATTTGCCAGATTCTCTCGCCCGCTTCTTCGCCGGCGCGAATTACTCTATCAGCGATTCTCTGGCTGTTGCTGAAAGCCCCGCTGCAAATATTACCCAGAGCGACCTGGCAGGCTCCGGTCAGGGTGGCGATATCAATGATTGGGGAAAGTTTAAGCTTGCCGGCATAGCTCAGGGCATCGGCCAGGATGAGCCTTCCTTCCGCATCAGTATTGAGCACTTCGATGGTTTTGCCGTTCATGGCTTTGATAGTGTCGCCCGGTTTGTAGGCGGTACCACTGGGCAGGTTCTCCGTTGCTGGTACCAGTCCGGTGACGTTAATCTTCGGCTTGAGTTGCCCGATGGCGCTCATAGTGGCAATCACTGATGCTCCGCCAGCCATGTCGCCTTTCATTTCATCCATTTTGGCTGACGGCTTGATGGAGATGCCGCCGGAATCAAAGGTGATTCCCTTGCCAACGATGCCCATCGCTTTGTTCGAATCCGGATTCCCTTTGTAAGTCAGGATGATGAATTTTGGCGGTTGCTGACTTCCCTGTGCTACTCCCAGAAGCCCGCCCATGCCAAGTTCGGATATTTGCTCTTTTTCTAGGACTTCAATTTCAAGCCCTCTTTTCTTGGCAACCTCACGAGCCCTGGCAGCCATGTCAGTGGGGGTCATGAAATTGGATGGCTGATTGACCATTTCGCGTGCGAGCATGGAAGCCTCAGCCAGAATGGTGCCTTTTTTAACCGCCGCTTTAAGTTTGGAGATGCCCTTTTTATCCCTTTCCACGATGGAAAGCTCTCTGATTTCCTGCTTGTCTGATTTCCTGCTTTTGTGCTGTTGGAATTTGTACAGTCCCAGCAGGCTGCCTTCGGTGATGGCCTGGGCTGCTGCTGTGGGTGTAATTCCTCCGGCCCCGGCACCGTGCATGATGGTGGCAACATTTTTGGCGCCTGCCCCGCGTAACGATTTGCAGGCCGCAGCAGTTACCTGTCGTATCTTCTCTTCGTTGAAATTTTTCTTTTTCCCCAGCCCAACCACCAGAACCATCTCCGGCGCGATTTTGCCCAGCGTGTGAATGATCGTAGTTTCGTTGAGCTTGCCCTTGATTTGCCCTCTGGCGATAAGACTGGAAATGACTCCGTCCAGCGCTTTGTCCACTTCTCCCGTGGCCCCGCCCGGTGCCTTCAACCCTTCAAAAAGGTTGACGATTATAGCATCAACCTTGAGTTTAACTATGTCTCCGGTGACAATTCTAACTCTCATAATTCCTCCCTCGAAAATCCCAAATCCTGAACTCAAACACTAAATTATCAAAAATCCAAATATCAAATCACCAGAATCTGATGCTGAGAGTGATTGCTGAGCCATCGTGTTTGTATTTGATTAGAGTCGGCAGTACTCCTGAAGAAAATATGAAGCTTTCTCGCCATCGTTTTCGTTGAGTGATTTCAGCGCTACTTCCAGAAGCTGGACTTTGCTTCGAAGACACGCTTCGAACCCCATACCAACGCATCACGATACTTCGGCCTTGGCCAGCTCTCCTTCTTCTGCCTCAATTATATCCTTCAGCTCCTCGTGGCAGGTATCGGTATTCTTGCCGCTTTGAATCACTTCTCCAAGCCGGCGGACTTTTTCCTTTCTACTTATCAGGGTTTCCATTTTAGCTTATAAATTTTCCTCCATTGGGGCTTGCGGAATCCTTTTCTCATAATCTTCCAGTAAAACGGTAGCTTTGCTGATATTGCCAGATTCAAGATTTCGGAGTATTCTCTCAAGGCATTGAAACTCTCCATAGAGATGGAGCGATACATCCGGTCCGCAGCAACTGGCTCTTGCATCTGCACGCCAGCAAAGACCCGATTTGATCTCGATCATTCTGCGCACTTCTTCGATGCATGAATTCAGTTGGCTGGAATCTGTTAATCTGGCCTGTAGTGATTGGACCTGGGTTTTATCAATCAGCAGAATTTCATTTTCCATAAATTACCTTGGGCACTATTTTTTGTGGGTGTTCATTCAGAACATACCTGATTCAATCGCTATTTTCAAATCCTCTTTTGGCAAAGGGGGTTTAGGGGATTTAATTAGGGGCCCCATTCAGAGATCGAGTCTTGCGAAGATGGCATCGATGTTTTTCAAGTAGTAATTGTAATCAAAAATCACTTCCAGCTCTTCTTTTGCGAGTGGCATTTCGGAATCTGCCAGGAGAAGATCAATGAATTGTCCCCCTTCTTTCCAGCACTTCATCGCATTTCGCTGCACGATTTTGTAGGCATCCTGCCGGCTCAACCCCTTTTCTTCGATCAATATCGTCATTACTCTTTGTGAGAAGGTAAGCCCACGGGTGATTTTCAAATTGCGGCGCATGTTCTCCGGGTAGACGTTCAAATCGCGCATCACGTAGGTGAAAATACTGAAAACGTAGTCGAGCGCCAGACAGGAATCGGGCAGGATGATTCTTTCGTTGGATGAATGACTGATGTCCCTTTCGTGCCAAAGAGTAATATTTTCCATCGAAGTGAGGGCGTGCCCGCGTATGAGTCGCGCCAACCCGCAAACGCGCTCGCACAGTTCAGGATTACGCTTGTGAGGCATGGCCGATGAACCCGTTTGGCCCTCTTCGAACGGTTCCTCTGCTTCAAGAACTTCGGTCTTTTGCAGAGCACGAATCTCGGTGGCGAATTTCTCCAGCGAACTGGCAATCAGCGCCAGGGTGGTGACGAACTGGGCATGCCGATCTCTCTGAATGACCTGGCTGGAAACCCTGGCCACTTCAAGCCCCAGCTTTTTACAGGTAATCTCTTCAATTTCTGGTGGTACCGTGGCATGACTTCCCACTGCCCCGGATGTCTTCCCCACAGAAACCATCCGTCTGGCTTCAGCGAGCCTTTCCTGATGCCGTTTGAGTTCTTCATGCCACAGGGCCATTTTTAGCCCGAAAGTGATGGGTTCGGCGTGGACGCCGTGGGTTCGTCCCATCATGATGGTTTGTTTGTACTTAACTGCCTTTTCTCTAACTACCGAAACAAGTTCGTCCAGGCCTTTTTGCAAAAGTGTGGAAGCTTCCACCAGTTGCAGGCTGGTGGCGGTATCGATGACGTCCGAGGAAGTCATTCCCAGATGAATCCAGCGCGCTTCCCCGCCAAGACTTTCTGAGACAGCTTTGAGGAAAGCGGTCACGTCGTGGTGAGTGACGACCAGTATCTCATTCATCCGGTCGAGATCGCAGGTAGCCTTTTTGAGCTTGGGGATATCTTCGGCGGGGATTACCCCGATTTCGGACCAGGCTTCACAAGCTGCGATTTCAACCTCGAGCCACTTGGCAAATTTGTTTTTGTCCGACCAGACATGATTCATCTCTGGCCGCGAGTATCGTTCGATCATAAAGTTAACCTTTTGTTTGTTCTTCGCGGTACTTCTCGTAGGATGCTCTGATGTCCTCGTGTTTTATTCCCAGTATCTGGGCTGCCAAATACGCTGAGTTTTTAGCTCCGGCTGAACCGACTGCGACGCAGGCAACCGGTATTCCGGGGGGCATCTGCACGATGGAAAGGAGCGCGTCTATTCCTTTGAGATCACCGGCAGTCAGTGGCACACCGATCACCGGCAAAGTTGTCCAGCTGGCCAGAACCCCGGGCAGGTGGGCTGCCATTCCGGCCCCGGCAATGATTACTTCAATCCCTCGCTCACGGGCGGCCTGAGCGTATTCCTGTGCCTTTTTCGGAGTACGATGCGCGGAAATTATATTAATTTCGTGGTCAATGCCCAGTTGCTGCAGCACATCCAGTGCGGGCTGCATCCTTTCGGTATCAGATTTCGATCCCATTACTACGCCGACAAGTGGCATTCGATTCTCCTTAAGAGGGATTATCTATGATAGCAATATCTTTGCGGTACCAGCAACCCTCGAAGGTAATCCGGGAGATATTCTGGTAGACTTTTTCGCGGGCAGCCGAATAGTTGCTGCCTTTGCTTACGACCGTCAATACTCGTCCGCCGGAATTGATTATTTGTCCTTTGTCATCGTTGTCTGTTCCGGCATGGAAAACGAGAACGTCACTGTCCACGCTTTCAAGTCCGCTCATAGGGGAACCTTTGCGGTAACTTTCCGGGTATCCCTCGGAAGCTAGGACTACACCGACACATGCCTCGTTGCTCCATTCTATTTCCATATCTGCCAGTCTGTCATCGATAACTGCCTGCATGATATCCACAAGGTCGGTTTGGAGCAGTGGCAGAATCACTTGCGTTTCGGGGTCGCCGAATCGAGCGTTGAACTCAAGCACTTTCGGGCCTTCGTTGGTCATCATCAGTCCGGCATAAAGGATACCTTTGTAGGAATATCCCTCCTGAGCCATCGCTTTGACTGTGGGCTTCATCACAGTTTCCATGACCGAATCTCGAAGATCGGCGTTGAAAAACTCCGATGGACTATAACAGCCCATGCCTCCGGTGTTGAGGCCTTTATCGCCATCGAGGGCTCGTTTGTAGTCGCATGCCGGAACCATAGGAGTGACGGTTTTACCATCGGTGAAAGCCAGCAGGCTGGACTCCCTGCCTACCAGACATTCCTCCACGAGAACTCTGTCACCGGCGTTACCGAAGGCCTTCTTTTGCATGATATCTTCGAGTGCCGTGATGGCTTCTTCCTGTGAAGTGGCAATAATGACGCCTTTGCCGGCGGCGAGTCCATCTGCTTTGATTACCATTGGAACAGGTTGTTGCTTGACATAATTTTCAGCTTCGGCAAAGGAGGTGAAGGTTGCGCTTCTGGCGCAGGGGATGGAGTATTTGAACATCAGTTCTTTGGCGAAAACCTTGCTGCCTTCGATTTGAGCGGCGCCTTTTTGAGGACCAAAGGCGGCGATGCCAATCCGGTTCAGAGCATCGACCAGTCCTTCGGTCAGGGGAGCTTCGGGGCCGACCATAACCAGATCGATTTTGTTATCCTGTGCTGCTTTAGTTAGAACTGGAATATCCCCGGCTGAAATCGGAAGGTTTTGAGCGATGGCTGCTGTGCCGGCATTTCCCGGAGCAACGAATAGTTTATCCAGTTTTGGGCTTTGTGCGATTTTCCAGGCCAGGGTGTGTTCCCTGGCCCCGTTGCCGATAACCAGAATATTCATTGTGGTGAACTATACTGCGATGATGAATTAATCCCAGTCATCTTCATCCCATCCATCATCCCAATTGTCATCTTACCAACTGTCATCCATTATACCTGTCATATCCATGGCTCCCTTTGCTTCATCAGGCAGATTGATGGAGACTGATTTATCGTAATCTTTGAAGTTCATGGTCATGGCCATATCCATTTCCATTGTGCCTTCTTCTTCTGGCATGCCCATCTCTTCCGGCGATATTACCATGTTCATTTCCATTTCAGCTTTCATAGGATAGAAGGTATCTTTGGCGTACCACTGCACTACGGAGAAATCTTTGATTATATCCATCAATTCGGACATATCCATATCTTCAGGCAAATCACCGGCGCCCAATCCTCCGCCCAGCCCGGGTTGCTGAAGCATGATATCGTACAGTTTAGCCATATCGGGGGTCATTTTCACTTTGTAACAACTGGCCCCATTGACCTTTCCTCCATCGGAAATACTGAGTTCAGCAGCTTCCAGCAATTCGGTTTGCTGAGAAACCATGTCCTGAGATTCCCAGGTGCCGGGCATTTCCATTTTGGTCCATTGAGCGGGCACTCCTTCTATACCGCTCATTTTGGAGTACATTGTGTTATCGATGTAGTACATTTCCATATCCATGTTCGTATCCATATCGCCCATAAATCCCATATCCATATCCATGCTCATATTCATATCCATCTTCATTTCTTCGTTGGTGTTATCGATAATCCCGTCGCCATCCATTGATATATCCATTCCAAAGGACTGCCCCATGCTTTCCCCATCCATTTTCATGGTCATGTCCATATCGAATTTGCAGGTCGTTGCGTTTTCATTGGCAGCCAGAACCTTTTCGACCAGCTCGGCTTGACTGATATTTGCAATGCCTCCATTACCGCCATCACTGTCATCGCAGCCGACAAACCCGATGGCCAATGCCAGCACCAACAATAGAGATAGTCCGGCTAAAGTAAGATTCCTGATCATTTTTGCCTCCTTTGAGTTTTATTCCCATTCAATGGTGGCGGGTGGCTTGGACGATATGTCGTAGACCACCCGGTTAACACCTGCCACCTCGTTGACGATCCGGTTGGAAATGGTAGCCAGAACTTCGTAAGGAAGCCGGGCCCAATCGGCGGTCATGGCATCTTCCGAGGTTACTGCCCGGACAGCCACGGTGTAGTTGTAGGTTCGGTAATCTCCCATCACCCCAACGCTCTTCAATGGAGTGAGCACGGCGAAGCTCTGCCAGAGCTGGCGGTAGAGATTGGCCTTTTTGATTTCCTGCATCACGATCCAGTCGGCGGCGCGCAGCATCTCCAGCCGGTCTTTGGTGATTTCTCCGATGATGCGGATAGCCAGACCCGGGCCGGGAAAAGGTTGCCTCCAGACCATTTCATCGGGAAGCCCCAGCGCTGTTCCGACTTCCCTCACTTCATCTTTGAACAGGTAGCGCAAAGGCTCGATGAGCTTTAGGTTCATCACATCCGGCAGGCCACCGACATTGTGATGAGTTTTAATGGTTGAAGACTCCCGGCTGACAGTTGCCGTGCTTTCGATCACATCCGGATAAAGCGTTCCCTGTGCCAGGAAATCGACTTTACCGATCTTGTTGGCTTCCTCTTCGAAGACTTCGATAAACTCGTTCCCGATGATATGACGCTTTTTCTCGGGATCGACGACACCTTCGAGCCTTTGCAGGAATCGGTCTGTAGCATCAACATATATTCCATTCAGCTTCAAGTTTTTTTTGAAAGTGCGGATGGTGCGCTCGATCTCTTCGCGGCGCATCAATCCGTTGTTGACGTAAATAGCGGTCAGTTGATCTCCGATTGCTTTGTGCAGAAGGGTGGCTACGACCGTGGAATCCACCCCGCCGGAGAGGGCGCAAATCACCTTCCCCGTTCCCACCTTTCTTCTGATCCTTTCAATTTGCTGTTTAACGAAGTTTTTGGGAGTCCAGGTACCTTCGAAATCGCAAATTTTGAAAAGGAAATTGGCCAGCATTTCCTTCCCCTGTGGCGTGTGAACCACCTCGGGATGAAATTGGATGCCGATTATGTTTTTGTCGTTGGCCATAGCCGCAATAGGAGCATTCTCCGTGTAAGCGATGCTGGTAAATCCCGGCGGCATCTCCAGAATACGGTCGCCATGACTCATCCAGACTGGTATCGCATCGTCCAGTTTAGAAAAGAGGGGGATATCCGTTTCGTTCTTATAGAGCATCGCCAGGCCATATTCATGTTTACCTGCCGGAGCCACTTGCCCTCCCAACTGGTGGGTTAATGCCTGCATTCCGTAACAGATGCCCAGTACCGGGAGCCCGCTTTCATAAACAAAGCTGGGTGCAAGAGGGGCATTGGGTTCATACACGCTGGCAGGCCCGCCGGAGAGGATGAAGCACTTGGGGTTGAGACGCTGAACCTTTTTCCAGGTGGTATTGTGGGGCACAACCTCCGAATAAACACCGCACTCACGTACTCGTCGGGCGATGAGCCAACTATACTGTGACCCAAAGTCAATAACTACTGCGGACTCATCAGCGGCTTTTAGTCGTGTTTGTTTAGGGGGCATTAGCTCGTATCCTTGATGTGAATCCAGCTTATCATCATGCTATACTGGAGTCAAGTTTCAAAAGATGCCCCTCCCCCCTTTTCACAAGGGGGAAGTTAAGGGGGATTTATTGGCGAATGGAACAGCAACTTCAGAAGGCCGTTTCGATTTTAAAAAACGGGGGCGTTATTGCCTGTCCGACTGATACAGTCTATGGCCTTGGCGCAGATGCATTCAACGAAGAGGCGGTGAGGCGAATTTACCAGATCAAGCAACGGCCTTTTGATCAGCCGCTTTCCGTTCTCATTGCTGAAATGTCCGAACTAAATCGATTAACCGAAACCTTTCCCGAAGCGGCCCGGGTTCTGGCGGATCGTTTCTGGCCGGGAGGATTGACACTGGTTGTTTCAAAATCAGCTTCTATTCCTGACTGGGTAACCGCCGGGGGGGATACTGTGGCGGTGCGCATTCCTGACCATCCGATCACTCTCGATTTGATCCGCGCTCTAGGCAATCCCCTGATCGGGACCAGCGCTAATCTGTCGGGGTATCCGAGTGTTACCAGCGCCGAGGAGGTTCGTGCACAAATGGGTGGGGCAGTCGATTTCATCCTTGATGGTGGTGTTTGCCCGGGCGGGATTGAATCCACGGTTGTGGATGTCACCGGACAGTTTCCTGTTGTCCTGAGGAAAGGGGCGATTTCTCGTGACGAGATCGGCGACTGTTTTTCGTAAAATAGAGAAAACGATTTGATGAGGATTTTCAGCCGATGGGGCACAACCTTCAATTCACTTGAAAACCGCGATTATCGCTGGTTCTGGCTGAGTTCAACATTTGCGGCAACCGTCATGCAGATGAATCTGGTGGCGCGAAGCTGGCTGGTCTTCGATCTAACCGATTCGTACTCTGCGCTGGGGTGGGTTAGTTTCTGTGCGGGCGTGCCGTTATTTATTCTTTCCCCATTTGGCGGTGCCATCGCGGACCGTTTCGAAAAGCGCGGCCTCATAGTTTTCAGTCAAATACTGATGGGGTTGGTGATACTGGGCATTTCAATTTTGATCTTTACCGATGTTATTGAGTTCTGGCAACTGGTAGTTGCGGCGCTGCTGAACGGGGTCTTTTTGGCCTTCAATTTGCCCAGTCGCCAGTCGCTTGTTCCCCGGCTTGTTGAACGGCGGTTGGTGATGAATGCTGTCGCCTTGAATTCCGGTTCTCAAAATATGAATCGCATTGTGGCACCTGCGGTGGCCGGAGTAATGATCAGCGTGATTGGGATGGAAGGCGTTTATCTGTTGACCGCCGGATTTGCTTTTCTTTCTGCAGCTCTTATGTTATTCGTTCCATCGAAGGGAACCCTCTCGCTCGAAGAGAGAGGATCCCTGAGGAATGAAGTTCGCGAAGGGTTGCGATATGTCCGCCACAACGAGACGCTTCGTGCGTTGATGATTATGGCAATTATTCCAATCGTATTCGGGATGCCCTATCTGATGCTGCTCTCCGGTTACGCAAAAGAGGTGCTTGGAGTCGAAAATGAGGGGTTTGGCGGATTGCTTTCAATGGCTGGCGTGGGCGCTGTCATCGGGTCGATTGTGATAGCGACGATGACCGATTTCAGCCGTAAAGGCTGGCTTCTTATAGTCTCGGCTGCGGTATTCGGGGTATTTTTGATGCTTTTTGCCAGTACGGATAATTTTGTGTTCGCATTGCTTTTGATGATGGGAGTGGGATTGGGCAACGCCGGTTATCTCTCAGTCAATAATTCGCTGCTTTTACTCAGTAGTGAAGAACGGATGCATGGGCGAGTTATGAGCCTCTATATGATGAGCATTGCGATTATGCCGATGGCGGTATTGCCGATGGGGGTGCTCAGCGATGTTGCCGGCGCTCAGATCGTAATAGGTGTGGGTGGTGCGTTGCTGGTGCTGTTTACAGTTCTGATGACGATATTAAGCTCGACTCTAAGGCGATTGTAGAAAAGCCCAACTTTGTTGTGTTAGACTAGCCACAAAGATGATGCCAGCCATTTCAGGAGGAGATCGATGCAGATAGCCATTGGCAGTGACCATGCCGGTTTCGATCTAAAGGAAGCTGTGAAAGGTTTTCTGGCTGAAACTGGGCACACTTGTGAGGATTTCGGATGCCCCGACATTTCTTCAGTGGATTACCCTGATTTTGCCTTCGCAGTGGCTGATGCGGTAGCTGAGGGTAAGTTCGAACGAGGCATTCTTATTTGCGGTTCCGGCATCGGGATGAGCATGGTTGCCAATAAGGTTCCCGGCATCCGGGCGGCACTGTGCCACGATGTTTTTGGTGCGAAGGGATGCAGGCAGCATAATGATGCCAATATTCTATGCATGGGTGGGCGAGTGACCGAGGAAAGTCTTGCCAGAGAGATTGTCAGCACTTTTCTGACTTCAGAATTTGAGGGTGGCAGGCATGCCAGGCGACTGGAAAAGATGCATTCCCGCGAGAAATAATTATGAAACCACAGGAACTCTCCTCCCGCTATCGGGCCGACCTCGATGAAGGGTTGCGTTCGATAGTTGGAGATTCCTTTTTGCCTCTCTATCACATGATGCGCTATCACTTGGGTTGGGTTGATGTTGATGGACAGGCCAGGTTAACCAGTGGTGGAAAGTTGCTTCGTCCATCCCTGTGCCTGCTTTCCTGCGAAGCTGTCGGTGGTGACTGGAAAAAGGCAGTACCTGCTGCTGCGGCGTTGGAGTTGTTGCACAATTTCACCCTTGTTCACGATGACATCGAAGATGGCGATCACGAGCGCCGGGGTATACCGACTGTCTGGCATGTCTGGGGAATGCCGCAGGGTATCAACACCGGCGATGCCATGCACGTCCTCTCTCGGCTGGCCTTGCTCAAACTTGAAGAAAAGGGTGTTCCTCCTCCGAAAGTGCTTCGTGCCGCGAGACTGCTGGATGAAACCTGCCTCAGTTTATGCGAAGGGCAATATCTGGATATTTCATTCGAGGATCGACTTGATATTGGAGTGGATGATTATTTGAAGATGATCGGAGGAAAGACGGCGGCGCTCTTTGCCTGTTCGCTCAAGATAGGCGCTTTGCTGGGCACCGACGATGAACGACCGATTGAAAACTTGTCGGAGTTCGGGCGGAACCTTGGGCTGGCCTTTCAGATACAGGATGATGTGCTGGGCATCTGGGGTGAGGACAGCAAAACCGGGAAATCGACAGCCAGCGATATCCTCAAAAAAAAGAAAACTCTGCCGGTTGTTTATGCATTTGAAAATGCCGGAAGGGAACAGATTGAGGATTTGACTTCAATATACAGGCAAGATGAGATTGGTGAGAAAGACCTTGCCCCGGTCCTGAATATTCTTGAAGAATCGGGTGCCCGCCAGTATTCCGAGGGAATTGCCGGGAAATACTTGGACAAAGCGCTGGAGTATCTGGCGAAGGCGGAGATATCTCCTTCTTCCAAACAGGACTTTATCTCACTGGCTGGATTTATGGTTGAACGGGAATACTAGGTATTGATATGAGTTCACATCGAATTGTTTTCCTCCCCTCCGGATTTGAGGTCTCAGTTAATGAGGGAATCTTACTTCGGGAAGCAGCGCACCTGGCGGGCGAGGATATCGAAACGATTTGCGGCGGGAAGGGCTCCTGCGGAAAATGCCGGGTACGAATCCTCGAAGGTCACGAGCACGGGGTTGAATCTAGCATGTTGCACCTTTCTCCTTTTAGCGAATCGGAGCGAAGCTATGCTGATAGATATGGGCTTAAGCCGGACGAACGGCTTTCCTGCCAGGCTCAGGTAATCGGAGATGTGGCCGTTTTTGTGCCGGAAGAGAGCCGTGTTGGCCGGTTCTCGCCTCAAAAAGCGGCTGGCGGGAACAAAGTTGACATAAAACCCGCTATCGCTAAATATCACATGGAGCTTTCCCCGAAATCAGACTGGGAACAATTTCTCTCCGAATTTGAGGCCGGCTTCGGTTTGCATGATCTGATTATCGATCCCCACGCAAAAACCAGTTTGGCTAACATGCTCGGTCAGAGCAGTGAAGGTGTCACTCTGACGGTATGGGATGACCGGGAAATCATTCTGGCGGAAGAGGGTTGGAAAGAAAAGGCTTATGGACTGGCCCTGGATATCGGTACCACCACCGTGGCTGGATATCTGTGCGATTTGGGGGACGGGAAAATCGTAGCTAGCGAAGCGATGCTCAATCCGCAGGTTCGGTTTGGCGAGGATATAATGACCCGCATCGCTTATGCCAAAGAAAATGCGGATGGCCTTGCCGAGATGAATCAGGAGATTATCTACGCAGTTAACGAACTCGCGCGGAATATTACTTTGCAGGTGGGACTTACCCTTGATGATATTGCCGAAATGGTCGTGGTGGGCAATACTGTGATGCACCACATTTTCCTCGGGCTGGATATTGTGCAGCTCGGAATGTATCCGTTTCCGCCGGCGATTGAAACTTCTGTTAATCGGAAAGCCAGCGAACTGGGACTTGAAATTTTACCTTCAGCCAACGTTCATGTGCTCCCCATTGAAGCTGCGTTTGTGGGTGCGGATAACGTGGGGGTGATGATTGCCGAAGAGCCGTACAACCAGGATGAGGTGTTGCTCATAATTGATGTTGGTACTAATGGCGAGTTGATTCTGGGTAACCGTCAGCGAATGCTTTCGGCATCATGTGCCACCGGGCCTGCGTTTGAGGGCGGAAATATTAGATTTGGTATGCGGGCAGCTCCTGGTGCGATCGATCGGGTTCGAATTGATTGCCACGCGTATGAAGTGAGCTTCAGTACCATCGGGAAACCGGGGTGGAGCCCGGAAATCAATACTGATCAAATACAGGCGAGAGGCATCTGCGGTTCCGGGATCATCGATGCTGTGGCGGAAATGCTGGGCGCAGGAATTATCAGGAAGGATGGCGGTTTCGATAAATCGTTAACCTCCTCCCGGCTTCGAGCGGGGCAGGATGGCAAACCCGAATTTGTAATTGCTTGGGCGCAGGAAACGGCAATTGGGCAGGATATAACGGTTGTTCAGAAAGATGTTCGGGCGATTCAACTGGCTATGGCTGCCATGTCTACCGGGGCTCAGTTGATGATGAAACGGATGGGAATTGAGAAACCTGATAGAGTGCTGCTGGCAGGAGCGTTTGGTGCAGTGATCGATCCCCGCCGCGCGCTCAAATTGGGGATGTTTCCGGATTGCGGTTTGAGCAGTGTTGAAGCGGTTGGCAATGCTGCCGGGGACGGTGCGCGCATGGCCTTATTAAATAAGGAAAAGAGAATTGAAGCGGATCGGGTTGTGCGGGAAGTTGAATATGTTGAATTGACGGAAGAGCCCGGATTCAATGAGGCTTTTGTGAAGGCGACGCATTTCCCTTAAATAATTTTTCTGTGATGATCCTCTAGTCTAATTGGTGTTACACCAGACAACCTGATTAAGCCAACTATCGTTCCACTACCTGAGAACCTACTGGCAACTCGAACAATCTATCCGGCAGCTCTGGGTTGAAATTGAACTTATGGTACACAGATACCAGTACATTATTGGTGTCAGTTTCCTCAACTCGGAGTGGAAGTCCATAATCATTGGATAGCCATATTTTTGAGCAAGCCCCCGTATTATCCGAGTATTCAAAAAGCCGACAAGATTTTCCATTCAATATCTCATCACTGACAGCAGAAAGATCGCAGTCCATAATGGCATTGCCAAGTTCATGTGGCAATGTTAGCAACGGAGGAACTGTAAGCATTATTGCCAGCTTTTTCAAGGTTCTCATCATTTCGAGGTATTAGCGTGACCAGACCAAAGGTGTAAGGCAATCTTCTTACAGGCAAAAAGAGGGCCATCTGGTTATAACAAGACAGCCCTCTTCGAAGCGGCTCTCAGTCCTGCGGCGGAAGTATTCCTCACCAATTGAGAATCTCCGAGCAAGGAACGAGGTCAGGAAATTGAAAACCTTTTATCTAAAGATTACTCGATCTTGGTGTTTGAATGGGAGCTTCAAGCGCACCCAGTTTCTGCAGAAATGTGAAACCATCCATATAGTTAGTATGTCTGGCAATCTTATTTCCACGCATCTCGACTATCGCAGACCCACGCTGGAAAATGGGCTTTCCGGTTGCCGGCAGGTCCGGAAAGTCGCCCTGATGAGTGCCTGTCATGATCCACTCGAAACTTGCCATGTTTCCGCCAATGAAGTAGGACGGCCACTGCAACTTGAAATCAGGTATGGCGCTGAACGTTAGGTTGAATTCAGCCGTTAACTCTGCTTTACCCTTTACAATCTGCTCCATCCACACTTTTTCGTAGATTCCATCATCCGTGTAAAAGGAAACTAGCTTCTCAACATCATGATTATTCCACGCTATGCAATAATCGTCCAGTATCGCCTTAATATCAACCTGTGATGCAGTTGTCATTTTCCCCTCCTTTTTTGTATCTTTTGATTCCGTTGGAATACTGATATCTGGAAAAGCACAACAGCTACAGAATGACTCCCGTTCGTGTCGATTTAAAAAATGTCTTACCACCCCCTTTGCGGCAGGTATTTGGATGCTTTCGGTTTCCCGCCAGAACCGAAAAAGAGCTGTTCATTGAAGACTGAACAGCTCTTAGCTGCCAGTGAATCCGACACTGGCTACTGCATTGATTTGATTACGCATCGTAACCATCCTGTCGCGGAGATTGATGCGAATATCTGAGAAATTGATTATATCACCCTGCCCGGTTGTGTCAATACCTGATTTAGGACGATTTGAAGAACAAAAGTCAGGAGTTCAAAAAGCAATAGGCTGAAAAATTGGTGATCGATCTCCGCCACGTGCTCAAATTGGGGATGTTCCCGGATTGCGGTTTGAGCAATGTTGAAGCGGTTGGCAATGCCGCCGGGGACGGTGCGCGCATGGCCTTATTAAATAAGTAAAAGAGAATTGAAGCGGATCGGGTTGTGCGGGAAGTTGAATATGTTGAATTGAC
>CAZJQZ010000040.1:0-18728 GCA_964548045.1 uncultured Dehalococcoidia bacterium
ACAGTAGCCAGGGATAAGCTTTTTGAGGTTAGTTTCGATAACGTCCGGGTATCATCAGAAGATATCATAGGAGAAATCGATGCTGGCGGGGAAGTGATTGATTCAATCCTGCGCAAAGCCATCGCTCTTCAGTGCGTGGAGACTGTGGGAGTGATGCAGCAGGCCTTATCAATAACTGCCGAATACACGTCAACCCGGTACCAGTTCGACCAGCCCATCGGCAGGTTTCAGGCAGTGCAACACCGTCTGGCAGATATGCTCACCGACGTCGAAGGCGCCAGATGGACTTCCTACCATGCAATCTCGCTCTTGGATAAAGGGAGACATGCCGGCAGAGAAGTGGCCATTGCCAAAGCCTGGACTGCCGACGCCTGTCAGCGGGTGGCCTACGCAGCCCAGCATCTGCACGGCGGGATTGGCATGGATCTCGAATATGACCTGCATTTCTATTTCGAGTGGGCCAAATCGCGGGAACTCAATCTGGGACCTGCCTGGTATCAACTCTCACAAATCGAACCCATCATCAGGTCTGAGATTTCGTAAAAACGGGAGGTAACATGGACAGGGAAGGAATGAAGAAATACTTCGAAACCTACAGTACTGACTTTGAAAAAGCGGTTGATACCTACTACACAGATGATATCGATTTCGAGTATCCCGGCGGTAAATACAATGGCAAAGATGCCGTTAAAGCCTATTTCGGAAAGGTTCATGAAAAGTTCAACGAGATACTGAGGCCAATCCATCTCATCATGGAGGGTGACAAAGTAGCAGCCGAAGTTGAAGCGGAATTGCAGGCTTTGATCGATTTCCCCGATTTCGGCGGCAAACCATTTAACAAGGGCGAATCACAGTTCACAACCTACGGTATCTTTTATGGTCTTCGCGACGATAAAATTTGCAGAGTGAAAATCTATCGACCGTAAAGCCATAGAGAGCACAGTATTTCTCTATTCGTGTCATTCCCGCAAAGGCCGGAATGACATATCATGTTTAGTTGCCGGATTAATAATGCGGTGAATTTTAGTATACGAGGAAAGATTATGTGGAAAACAAAAATAACTGAAATGCTGGGAATCAAGTACCCGATTCTTCAGGCTGCGTTCGGATCTTTCGGCACTGCCGATTTTGCAGTTCCGGTTTCTGAGGCCGGAGGGTTGGGAATGATCACTGCCGGCAGCTTCGCAACGCCAGAGTTGTTTCGGGAAGAACTCAAAAAAGCCAAGTCCATGACGGATAAACCTTTCGCCGTCAATCTCACGGTTGTGGGGTGTCCGGAGATTGAGGCAATGCGGGATGTCATCATTGAAGAGGGCGGGGTCGTTGCGGTTGAGACGGCCCCCATGCGGGCCGATTTCCTGGGAAAGCCGCTACAGGAACATGGAGTCAAATGGATCCACAAAGTAGGCAGCGTCAAGCATGCTTTATCGGCTGAACGTCAGGGTGCCGATGCAGTTGTTATTGTAGGATTGGAGGGTGCCGGATTCAAAGCTATGGATCAGGTGACTACCATTGTCAACATTCCATGGGCGGTGCGAAAGATAAAGATTCCGGTTATTGCCGCCGGAGGCATCGGGGATGCGAGAGGATTCCTGGCCGCTCTGATGATGGGCGCTGAGGCGATATACATGGGTACGGCATTCATGGCTACCCAGGAATGCCCCATCTCGGATAAGCACAAACAGTTTCTGGCAAATTCCGACCCGTCTGAACCCAAACTCCGAAAGCGCTGTCTCACCCCGCCGAATCTTGAAGAAGTGGCTAAAGTAATGGCACAAAGGGATTCCCTGCCTGACCACGAGTGGCTTGGGAAGCTGGAACAGGCTATGGTAGATGATACAGAAGAAATGTCACTGGATGGGGCATCCCCGGAGGAGGTGGAGGCGGAAGTTCTGAGGGCGGTGCCCGGCTCACTGGCGGTTGGAGTCATTGACACAGTTCCCACCATCAGGGAATTCATGGAGAATCTCATCAGTGAGGCTGAAGAGATTCGGCGCCACTGGTCAGTTAAATAAGGAGGATTTCAATGGCGGAAATGGGAAAAGCGGCAGTTTACCTGGGAATGGGACACCCGTTTGAAATCCAAGAATTCCCCATCCCTGATCCAGAACCGGGGGCAATTCTAATCAAAATAACAATGGCCACTATTTGCGGATCTGACCTTCACATGTGGCGTGGTGATATAGACCTGGGGGCTATGGGAGCGCCGTTGCCTGCGATTCTCGGGCATGAGATGACCGGGAAAGTAGCCAAACTGGGGAAAGGAGTCACCGCCGACTCGGCAGGCCAGCCACTGGCGGAGGGTGATCGCGTGGTCTACCGATATTTCATCCCGTGCGGCCATTGCCCCGCATGCCTGAGGGGAGACGATGCTGCCTGCTTCAGCAACCTGATGTACATAGCTCCGTGCGAACCATTCCCCCATTTTCTGGGTGCCTATGCCGAATACTATTACGCCCGCCCCGGTCAAACGGTCATCAAGGTCCCCGATGATCTGACGGATGAGATGGTTGCTCCTGCCAACTGCGCCCTCTCCGAGGTTATCTATGGGCTGGAAAAGGTGGCTCTCGGGCTGGGGGAAACGATTGTAATCCAGGGCGCTGGAGGCTTGGGCATCAATGCCACAGCGGTAGCCAAAGAAATGGGAGCCAACAAGGTGATAATCATAGACGGCATTCACGATCGGCTGGAGCTCGCTAAATCCTTCGGGGCCGACGAGATCATTGACATGAACGAATTCAAGACGCCGGAGGAACGTACGGCAAAGGTGCTGGAACTGACCGGATACCTGGGAGCGGACGTGGTGGCCGAACTGGTGGGGATTCCGGCGGCTGTTCCTGAAGGACTTGGCATGCTTGGCGCCGGGGGAAGGTATCTCGAGGTTGGGAACGTCAGTCCGGGAAAGATGATGGAAATCGATCCTGCCGGCGCACTTGTTATGGGTTCCAAAACTATCTATGGAGTCGTCACCTATAAAGCAAACACGCTGAAAAAAGCAATGGATTTCCTGAGCCGAACCAAAGGCAAATATCCCTTCGATAAGATTCTGGCCAAATCATATCCGCTGGAGCAGATCAACGAGGCATTCGAAGCACAGGATAAGGGGCTGGTTTCCAGGTCTGCAATTGTCCCTTAGGAAGATCATGATTTTCCCAAGGAGGTAATACATGGATGCCATAGAAGCGATTGAAGGCAGAAGAAGCGTGCGGGCTTTCAAACCCGATCCCGTGCCAAAAGATATTCTGGAGAAAATCATGCATGCGGCGCTGCGGGCTCCTTCATGGGAAAACACTCAGCCGGGGGAATTCGCCGTGCTGGGAGGCGAAGCAATGACCAAACTCAGGGCTGCCGTTTCAAAGAAGATGAATTCGGGGGAGAAGCCCAATCTGGATATACCCTGGCCAAAATTCACCGGCGCTCACCATGAACGATCCAGAGCGCTGGGCAAACGGCTTCTTCCTGAACTGGGGATGGACAAGGCAGATATGTCGGACTGGTGGATTTCCATGACCCGGTTTTTCTATGCTCCACATGGAGTGATCGCATATATGGATGCCTCGCTGAACGAGTGGTCGATTCTGGATACGGGTATGGCCCTGGAGAACCTGATGATCGCTGCCTGGCATTACGGCGTCGGCACGTGCGCCATCTCCGCCGGAGTAATCTATCCCGACCTCTTACGCGATTTGCTGGGTATACCGGAATCGAAGCGCATCATTCTGGCTCTGGCAATGGGGTATCCCGATCTTTCCAGTCCGGCAGCTACATTCCGCTCCGATAAGGAACCACTGGAAACGCTGGTTAGCTGGCACGGGTTCGATTGATTTTTCCGCTTTGCCTGACCGGTCTCCGGTTAAATTTTGACAAGGTCCCAGCAGGTTGTGTAGTATGAGAACAATGCGAACTCTACTCATCATTCTGATAACATCGATACTGCTCACCGGTTGCCAGACAGAAAATCACGCCAAGGAACTGAAGCTATCGGATTTCATCTTCGAAGCGAACCGGTTTGGGAGCGAGTGTTCACTGGAAGCAGTCACGCCCGATGGCGAAGCAAGGGGAAATCCAGTCCTTTCCTCGGAATATGAATACGTGAAGAACGTCGCAGCCCGATGGCTCAACGAAGAATCAGCATCCCCCGCCCGAACCATCCTGGTTTCCATCTATCACGGAGAGAATGAATCCGATGAAGTCGGACTGTTCGGGATTGAATTTGATTCGAACTCCTCAGCCAGTTCGGCAGCCGAGTTTCTAAAACAGGAGCATCCGAAGGAATCGGGCAACGTCATATACCGGGAAAACAATATCGTCATCTGGCTCTGGCAGGAAGCCTCTTCCACCGACAAGTGCTTCGAGAAATTGCAAGACCTTGTGGAAGAGGAGATACGCAAGGCCGGGTTAGATATCATGAAACACTTCTGAGCACGGCACGAGGATCCCACCAGCTCGTTAGGCCTCAACACAGTTCGATAAAATAAGATTTGCACAAATCCGCATAAGGGAAACAAATGAAAAGAGAGTTTCCGTTCGTAATCCTGCTTCTGATATTAGCTTTGTTCATCGTCATACCGGGATGCAGCACCGTAATAAAAGGAAAAGAGGGCATGGATAAGGCGGAGGAGGATTCTCCCCGGATAAGTATAAATACAGTCCAGACCGCTGTAACCGGACTGATGCTGGAAGCCAGGACAAACGAACTGGATAGCTCCTATGATGAGATTGATACCAGAGAAGAGGTTGAAAACGTAACCGCCGGAAACGGAGCCTACAAGCTCAGCGATAACCTTTCAACCGGTTATCCGATTATCCCGGCTTTTGATATTTCCAGAAGTGGGAAGGTGACCGTTGATTAGTACCGCTAACCAGACGGTCGAGGGAGGAGAAACATGCCAAATTGCTGGAACTGTGGCGCGTTTAACTGGGATGATCAGATAAACTGCACTTCGTGCGGGGTAGATCTTTTTCCCACCGAAGAAAAAGAACCACCCACATCCGGCTTCCAGAAGCCTGACTCCGAACCCGGACGAACCCGAGTTGGGGCAAGACGGGGATTTCAACCGGCAGCAGATGATGGCCCACCGCCACCGCCCGCCCCTGATCAGGCCGAATCTCTACTGGCTAAAAGGACGCCGATAGGTCGGCGCAGAATAGGAAACGATGTAGAAGATTTCGATATGCTGGCCAGAGGGGCGCGCCATCGCCACGGCACGGCAGCATTCTCATTCGGCGAAATATTCGTAGAATCTGGAAGAGTCATCAAAAACAACCCGATCATACTGGTGCCATCACTCATCCCGGCAATCTGGTCCGTGGTTGCCCCGATCGCGGGGGTTGTCGGCTTTTCCGGCCTTTTTGATCTGGTCGGAGACGACGCGTCAATCGTCACTGTTGTCATAGGATTCCTGCTGTTCATGCTCCTAACATTCCTCATTTTTGTCTGGGCTCATGCCGCAACCGTGCGAATGTTCGCGACAGCATCGGAAAAGAGCGGGAGTGCATTATTCATAGACGGCTGGGAAACGGCTTTCGAACGAACCTTCGCCCTGCTGATCGGCGGCGTCATAGCTGGCATTGCTATTGGAGTTGGCATGATGCTTCTCGTTATTCCCGGACTGATCGCGCTTTTACTGTTTTTCCTGTTTGTTCAGGCTATCATGGTTGATGATGAAGGCCCGATCAGTTCACTTACGAAAAGCGGGGATGTTGTCAAAATCAATTTCGGCGGTGCTGTTCTGATTCTTCTGGCGACAGTTGTGATTCCGGTCATGATCGAGCTTCAATCAACCATTCTCTCATCACTCCCTTTATGGGCAATATGGGGCAACATTCTGGTAGCACTGGCGACGTTAATAGCCCAAGTTTACGTAACAGGACTGGCAACGATATTCTATTTAAGCAGAAGATAGCAGCGCGGCCTGTTACCGCGTTTCAAGATGAGAAATTCGCCTTGAACCCCGGCGGTACTTCAACCGTCTTTCCCCGGTGATAATCGAAGAACACCATGCCCGTCTTCACCCGGGCAATCTCTGCCCCCGTCTCCCTATCCGCAATGCGATAAACGAAGTCACAGCCGCTTTTGCCAAAATCCTGAACCCCAACCTCAACAGTGAGCGTCTGCCCGTGGAACGCCTGTGATTTATACACGATGACTGCATCGGCCATGATGTAGGTCAGCCCTTCAATATCTCCCTCGTTATAGCCCATCGAGGCCAGGAAATGTATTCGGGCTTCATGGGTGAGAGGAAGGATGGCATCATGCCCCAGGTGCCCGCCATAATTGATATCGCTGATACGGATAGGAATTTCAGTGGAGAAAGGGAAGCTATCCGGCAAATTCAATTTTGTTCGCGCCATCTTAATTCATTGCTCCAGAAAAGTTTTTCCGCCGGCAACCTGATGAGCCAGCCGCGTCGGTTCCGGAAGCCGATATCCGCCGCCGCAATCCAGCACCCATCGAACTGCTGCGGCCAAGTCTATCCGGTTTCCAATAGAAATATAAAGAGGTTTCACGCCGGTTCTGGTTCGCAACACGGCCCCGATGGTCTCACTGCCATCCATAAGTTCAATCCACTCTCCCCGTTCGGGCCCCACAGGGCCATGCTCCCCGCACAAACGCGACTTGGCACAACCGACGGTCGGCCTGTCCCACAAAATCCCAAGGTGCGATGCCAGCCCCAGCCTTCGGGGATGAGCCAGCCCCTGCCCATCAACCAGAATCAAATCAGGGATACTGGCAAGTTTCTCGCCAGCATCCAGTATGACCGGCGCTTCACGGAAAGAGAGCAATCCCGGAATGTAAGGGAGTTCTACCGGGCGTTCGGCTAACCGGCTCTCCACCAGTTCAAGCCCGGGATAGCTGAGCACTACTATCGCTGCCCGAACAATATTTTGCCCGCGCGGAACCGAGACATCTACCCCAGCTACCAGCTTCACCTCCCCTATCGCCCCATCTCTTACCACTCGTCCGGCCAGTTCTTTCTGAACGGAAACAGCTTCGGAGGCAGATATCTGCCACTCATGCAAACATTGCGCTTTCACGCTGCCGAATCAGTCCTCGAAGCAATCCCTGACAACATCAAACTCCCCGGGCAACAGCCCGAGGATAATGGGGACCGTGTCAATCTGGAAGGTAGCCAGCGCTGATCCCTCGATCGTGTCTTTCACAGATTCGCTGCTTACAGTATCACCCGGCACGTAATCTGCTCCCAGTGCCACGTACTTGGCCACCATAACCACAACGAATGAACTGATCAGCCACACGATTATAAAAACAACGGCCGCCCCGGCCAGCCGATCAACCAAACCCATCATAGTCAGTTTTAATATCTTCTGCAATATGGTCGCCAGAATATACACGATAGCAAATACAGCCACAAATATGATAACAAAGGCCACAACGTGAGCCCAGCTTTCACTACTGACGAAGTCAAGTTTATCCGCCAAGTAGCCATGCAATACTGATCCCAGCACAACTCCAAGGAGCACCCCGATTAACGGAATCACCATTTTTATAAGGCCAATCTTGAAGCCGATGAAAGCAGGAACCACCAGCGCAATGATAATCACAATATCAACCCAGTTCATTGGCACCTCCTCGATAATTAATATTGAGTCTACAAATCCATCCCGGGGTTCAAATGACACCGGGCTTCATAATACAAGACGTATTCCTCGCCTCTTTTGTTCGTTGGTGATGGGCATCACACCGCCAGAGTTACCAAGTTTCAATAAGCCGTATAAACAACTCGTCAGATAGTCGCCGTTGTGAAAAGAGGCGGGCCGAATTCGGCCCGCCTCTTTGTGCATTTCGATGGGCTACGAAGCATCGCTTACCAGAGCTTTCCACCTTTGCCCCGTTGGTGAATCATAATTTCCCCACGTTCTACTTCATCTGTTGGATTTGCGTATATATCATCGCCGATTTGGTTATCGTAGATCAATTCACCGGTTGCGCTGTCCCAAATCTGGATTCTGAATTTATCAGTAACCTCCCAACCATGCCCTTCATCAACTGCCGAGATGACAAATTTAACAGGTTCATGCTCAAACCACCGCTTTCCTTTCATCATGCCAGTGCCTTTGCAGATCGCAACATTATCATCGACAATCAGCCACTCGTAATTACTGGAAAGCATCCATAGATTGCCAGGATGGAACGAGAACATTGCCATACCAACCGGTGTATCTTTGTGTTTGATGTATTTACAGACGAAACCAAAGCTCGCCTTGCCTTCGATTGAAGGATCTGCCACAAATGCGCTTGCGGGAGAGTTGATCCGGCCGCTTCCTATGACAAACTCACCGTTCGGGTTAAACACGATCACGTACCGGTACTGCGATATATCAATCCCGCCATCGTCATCTTCTACGGTCAAGGTTATTGTGTAAATACCCGGTGCGCTGTAAGTGTGGTCGCCAGCGACCGATCCGGAACCATCGGCTTCCGTTATCACTCCGGCCGATGTGGTGTCATCTCCCCAATTCCAGGTAGCCGCGTGCGTATCGAGGACCCCGACATCGTTGAAATCGGCACTGGCCGAAATTGCGGTTTCGACCTCGGTAAGGTCAGCCGATACAGTGATAGTGCCGACTCTCGGGGCTACGTTCAGGAC
Organism: uncultured Dehalococcoidia bacterium; assembly: GCA_964548045.1. Lineage (GTDB taxonomy): Bacteria > Chloroflexota > Dehalococcoidia > SZUA-161 > SpSt-899 > JBGLNL01. Next base: position 8,613 of record CAZJQZ010000040.1, read on the forward strand.
CCTGGGGCTCTGACAAATTGTATCGGTTGAACCGTCATCATCGATAACCGTCAGGCAAACCGACGAGGTTCCATCATCACTGAAGATAAAGCTAGGATTTTGATCGGACGAGGTTTCAATACCTGCGAAATCCCACGCCCACGCGACCAGTTCATCCGGTAACGAAGTGGACGTATCAGTGAAATCAATTGCGGAACCTTCATCCTGTGGTTCGGGAGACCAGGTAAATCCAGCTGTTGGCGAAAGGTCACTCACAGTGATCGTCTGGCAAATCGTATCGGTCGAGCCATCCTCATCAGTTACAGTTAGGCGTACTTCATATGCGCCATCATCCACAAAGGTGAAACTCGAATTTTGTTCAGTTGAAGTACCGAGCCCACCAAAGTCCCAACTCCAGCTTACGATCTCATCTGCCGGTGAAGTTGAAGAATCAGTGAATTGGGCCGCTGAACCCTCATCCGGCAGGTCCGGCGACCATTCAAACGAAGCTATCGGAGCAGCGTCCGTTATCATTATCGTATGACAAATGGTATCACTTAACCCACCTACTTCTGTTACCGTCAAACAAACTTCATACTCTCCATTATCCATAAAAGCAATTTCAGGATTTTGTGTCGATGAACTCCCTGCTCCACCAAAATCCCAGCTCCAGGTCGCAATATTGCCGTCCGATGTATCCGTGAATTGGGCACTCGATCCTTCGGTTTGCGACTCAGGTTCCCAATTAAATCCGACCATCGGACCGACACCGACTACATGTATCGTCGCTGATGCCGTACCAAAGCCGCCATCATCATCTGTCACAGTCAGAATTGCTGCGTGCGTACCGCTTTGAGTGTAGATATGTGTGCCACTCACGACACCCCAACCTTCCTCAACCTCCGCAGCCACTGGCACAATTGTGCCGTCGCCCCAATCGATGATTGCCATATGGGTATCCGAACCGGGATCATAAAATACTCCGGCAAGACTTACCGCCGTCCCGGCGTTCGCGATTTCATCGCACCATATCGAAACATCCGGCGCTATATTGTTTACGGTAATATTTGCCGTACCGATCTGGCTGGATTCGGCATCGCGGACCTCAACTGTGACTGCTCCGGTGTAATCATCAAGCCAAGTTTGCATTTCTATTCCTAGGATCGACCAGTCGGTATCCCATTCCCCATCACTCTCGAAATCCCAGCGATATTCCATATAATCACCATCGGGATCGATGGAACCGTAGGCCGAAAAGTCAACTAACGATCCTTCATCAACTATGTATGGGCCGCCTGCATCAGCCATTGGCGGGGAATTGGGGAACGGCGCAGCATCGAAATATTCCGCCCCGGACGCCAGTGAAATCGGTTCCTCATCAACATTCGCATAAACCGTATAGTACAGCGCATGGATACCTTTTTCCTCGGTATCTATCACCCGGTTGATCGCCATCGGGTTCTCACCTTCGGCGAACGAATACGGCACATCGAACCCATCAATCACTTCCCGTGTTCCATAACTGTAAACCCTTACTTTCATGTATCCTTCAAAGTCACGATTTACCTCAATCGTGGCGTTGGCACGGATGGTTTCACCCGAAATGTAGCGTTCCTTATTCAGAGTGAATTGATTTATAACCGCCGAGTAACCGATGACATCGAACGGGTAATAACAGGTTTCGCCATAATCAAAAGTATACTCAAGGTAGTAAGTGCCCGAACTCAATTTCGGGATGGTAAAGGCCCGTTCAATCGGCTCCAGTGTACCCTGTATCTCGAAGCTTTCTTCGTATCCGGGGGCGTTCAGAGTAATTATGCCTTCATCTAAAGTGTAAATAAAAATAGTGGCGCTTTCGTCGGTGTTATAAACCTGTTTATCCATCCACACATATGGAGGATCCCCACACGGATAAACATACAAGGCATTCAGGTGCAGCGACCGTCCAGAATCCAGGTAAACCCCGTAGAACAGTTTGTTGCCGGTAAACGCAACCGGCACATCAAATGATAGTTGCTCAGTTTCGCCGGGCAGAAGTGTAAAGGTTTCCGTTACTTCCTCAAAATCATTAAGTTGAGCCCTTCCATAAAGCTGAAGTTCAAAACCGGAATCGTTAGTTATTTCCAGCGTCAAGCTTGCCAGATCACCTTCTTCCCCAAAGCAATCAGGTTCTTCAAAGGCCGTTTGTCCATTCAGGAACGCTTCCACCGATATCTTCGCCCCTTCAATAAAGAAGGGAAATTCGCCCCTGCTTCCATTAAGCTCGTATTGTGCTTTAATTTCTCCGCTTTCCAAATCATCCGGGATGATGATGCGCAGGCTTATTTCCTCTTCCTCACCTGGCATCACCCAGGCAAAATCCGATATCTCCCAGTCCGGCAGCATGAGATCGAGGTAGGCCACTCCTTCAGCACCACCGGTGTTGGTTACGGTGAAGGTCCACGTCCCTGAATGTCCTATCGCCAAATCGCGGTTAGCAGGTAACTCACTGATCTCAAAATGCGGCGCGCCTACGTAGATGCCAATCGCACCTTGTTCAAACGGCGAGCTATATTCCAGAAGGTGCTCACCCTCTTCAAGCACAAATGGAAGTGTGTCGGTTTCGGTCTGACCTTCCGGCACCGAGAATACCTTCGCTATCTCCTGGTCTGCGATTGAAAATACCGCTTCAAATTCAGCATCCCCAACCCCGATGTTTTTCACCCTCATCGGTATCTCCACAGCTCCCTCAAAATAGAAGGCCTGTTCGGTCACCTCGATCGTTGCGTCCGGACCAATTACTGCAAAAGAATAGGTACCTTCTTCGAATGGCGAACTGTACTCAAGCGTGTACTCTCCTTTCGCCAAGTTGAATGAAACCGTATCGTCAATGATTTCTCCGGCAGTAACGGTAAAGGTCTTCATCACTTCCGATTCGCCAATTAAAAAGCTTGCTGAAAATTCGGTATCAAGAACACCAGTGTTGGCTATTTCCATGGGAATTTCAACCGTGCCCTGAATATACGGGCCTTCTCCCGCCATTTCAATGGCAGCATTCTCTCCCATCACAATTTCTTGACTGATTCGTTTATATACATCACCGGAAACGGTAACATCGATTGTGGAATCTTCGGTGATGCTAAGACTGGTTTCTAAGGAAGTCGTTCCTCCTTCTGAAAGGAATATATCGTCATACGTCTGGCCAGCAATATCCGCACTGAGTTCCACCTCGCATTGACCAGTGTTCTCTATCGTAACAGTTACATCAAACAGATCCTCAAAACCGACCGCATCCGGGGCATCAATACTAATATCAATTGAAGGAACCGGTTCATTAACCTCAATAAACCGAGTTGTGGTGGTGTAAGGGTAATTCCAGTAACCGGAAGATACAGTTGCCTCTAGCACGAAGGAGTTATCGGCACCAGTTGTCAGTGCAAAACTTAGGCTTCCTCCCCCTTCCAAATCGTGACAGTATTCTCCCCAAATTTGGTCACCATCTTGAAGTATGCGCACATAGAAATCATTAGATATATCCGATCCATTGATAACGGTCCCCGATACTATCACCGGTTCACCAGAAAGATAGGAATCCTTATCTGTTGCCAATTCTATAAGAGTATCAGAATCGCTGATGGTAAATAGCCATCGATCACTCCGGTCAATTATCTGGCCAGTATTTGAATACACCGTGCCAAGAAGGGATAAATCACCGACTGTCTCAAATGGCAAGTCATCCGGGATGCTCACAGTGTTAACGAAAGAAACGGTACCAGAATCGGCAATATATTCTACAGGGGTATCCTCCTCCCATATTCTGACCCACCCGATTCCCGCACTTAGGTCAGTTACTGCGCTGACTACTCCGTTATACTGACATTCACCCCAAGCACCTTGGTGATATACAATTTTTGATGCCGTAAGAAGCAGGTCATCGATCCCATCCTCATTGAAGTCTGGCAACTCACCTGCTTTGTCAGGTGCCATCCCGACCACAATAGCGCCGCCTTCCGAGTCGGGGCCTGCGTCTGTGCCTGCGTTTGTGCCAGCCCACCACAACTGTTGTCCGTTGGCCCCGTTCCGAGCGGACACCCTGTGCTCCGAAAGCAGGAGCATGTCGCTTTCTCCATTGCCATCCAGATCACCGGCAGAAAGCGCCTGTGAATAATAGAATCGCGGAGCAGTTATATAAATTCCCAGCATCAATGAATAATCACCGATTATCGGCAATGCCAAAGCCCCTTCAACCGAAACACTGTCCCTCCAAAGCGCTTTGCCGTCATAGCCGCTGACAGCCACAAAATAGTATTCGGATTCTTCCACCCCGGTAATCAAAACATCCGTGCTGCCATCGCCATTGAAATCACCGGCCGACTGGCCCCAGCCTTGCGGATCGTCATTCCAAAGCGTTTCACCATTGTATCCATTGAGGCCCATTACATATTGGTCATATCTCTCTTCTTCATAATTCGGCACTGTGTAGTTAACCAATACATCGTCAATCCCATCACCATTCATGTCCCCCGCTGGAACTGCTACTGCCTGGCCTGGTGATGTTTGTTTCCATAGCGTTTCTGTTTCATACCCACAGAATACTCCAATATCGGTAGCCATATCCTCGAATTCCTCTCGCTGGGTAACGATCAGTACGTCGCCCAGACCGTCTCCGTCAACGTCACCCATTGGGCTGGCCTTAGCAACCTTGCCTACCATATCTTCGCTTGGATCAGGTTCTGCCAGAAGAAGCGGTTCCCCCGGAAATTGTTCGGGAATCTCCCAGATATGCTCGCCTGCACTGCCATCGACAGCCATTAGCCAATATGCCTGCAATTCTTCCTCTTCAACCTCAACAAACGAAATGAGAACATCATCATTTCCATCGTTATTAAGGTCACCTGCCGGGATAGCCGGAGACCAATCCATCGTTCCCAATAGCCAGAGCTTCAGTTGATCGTAGTCCATTTCGGTGTTGTTTACCAACTGCTGCCCAATGCCAATCGCTGCGATGGCGCTTGTCGCCGCGCCCGATTCCTGCCATAGTATTTCACCATTTTCTCCGTCTATTGCTGATACTTCGCACTCATGATCCCATTCCGAATCAGCCCCGGTAATGGCCGATACCAGCAAATCATCGTTTCCATCACCATTCAGATCGCCGGCAGACCGGGAAGACACCCATTCAAAGGGATAATTAGGTCCCGCGCCTTCCTGAACGGCCCCGGATATTTGCCACAGTTCCTGCCCGTTATTACCTTTGAGACCAATGATGTCGTATTGCACTGCTTCATTGCCGAGGTAATCCACCAGCCCGGTAATTACAACATCATCCAGACCGTCGCCATCCAAGTCGCCCGCCGGCGCAGCCCAAGCCAGGCCATCCACGTAGTATTGCCATAAAACTTCATCCAGGTCTCCGCTAACGGCTATCAATCGATACTGTTCGGTCCACCCTTCCGCTACAACCATAGTTGAAGCCATCGCTGGGCCGCCAGTCTCATCGCTTACACTCACCACAAAATCATCAGCGCCGTCGCCATCCAGATCGCCTACCGGAATCGCCAGCATCCCATAGCCATCTAACAGAAGCTCGGCATTGCCTATGAATCCTTGAAGGTCGGAAACAAACCGGTGACCGGCAGAAAGTATCTGTAAATTGAGAGTTCCACTTTGGATGGGTATTTCGGAATTGGTTATATCGCTGGTGATGGTGATATCCTCGTGAACAAAATATCCTTTTTTATCGGTAACGGAAACCAACGAAGCTGCCAGCCCGTTTATGGCAACGTTCTCATTCAATTCCACCAAATTATTGGTTCGGGTATCGGTACAATTGACCACCAAATTGTAGTTACCGTTTGTAGCCTGCTCAGGAATGATAAACTCCAAATCCTGGATCTCACCAGCCAAAACCTCCTGATTGCTTCCAGCGCTATACAAAACCATCCCGTATGAATCAATCAACTCTATGGTGTAATTCCCTGTTGTATCTACACCGCCCGTATTGCTCAAGTCAATGGTTATTATTTCGCCGATACTATAGGAATGATTCTCGATGGACAGGCTTAAATCGGACTTCGGCACCGAAAAACTGTGTGACCGAGTAAGGTTGTCATCGAGTGTTGTAAGCGTAAGGTCATAAACGCCGGGCACGATTTCAGTCGGGACAACTGAAGTATAGGTTGCGTAATCTGATTCACCCGGATCAAGGCTGAAAACACGCGTCTCATTCAAACCAAGCGAGGAGCAGGATACTTCGACTGCGACATCCTGTGATATTGGGCTGATATTGATTGCTTCTAAATTAATGCTGATTGGTTCGCGCACAGCATAAGTCTTATTCCCATTATCAAAATCGGCATTAATTGTGTAGCCTTTTTTCAATTCGAAATCAGCCCATAGTGATTGTGTTTGAATACCTTCTATGGTTGCCTCGGCATCCACCGTATAAATCCCGTAAACCGTGTCGCCCGAAGGCGTGAAGTTGATGACCTCTTGGGTGGATTCCCCGGCATTCAGGGAAACATCGTATCCTTCCTGAAATACGGTATCGTCTTCCGAATTTGATACAACAACGGTTCCGGTAATATCATAGGCTGCATCCTCATTGTTTTCGAGGTCCACTAATATTGATATTTCCTCACCATTGACATACTTTTCCTTGCTTAGAGAAAGGCTGGCATTGATGTTCTTGGGTAATATGCGGAAATATGTCGCACCAGAGGTGATGCTGTTCCCTTCTTCATCGTAAGCTTCAGCGCGTACAGAATACACTCTCGGCATAGCAGGGGCCGTGAAAGGAAGTATAATTCCAATTATTTGTTCATTCTGCATATCATAGCTTGCTTCAGAAACACACACTCGGTAAGGGTCCATTATCTTGATATGCAATTCATCAATGTACGGAGCATTTGAGATAGTCGCTGTGTACTTTTGCTCAAAAGTGACCGTGCCGGATATACTGTTGGGGGACACATACTCTTGCTTTTCAGTTGACACATCCATTGTGATAACGGGCTTACTATTTATTTTGAAGAACCTCCGACAATAACCCACATTTGGACCTGATGTATCATCGCCCATATAGAAATTTGCAATCCAGCGCTCAAAGCTTCTACTTGGGATAGTCCCATTCACTGTATAACTATAGTATTCGCCAGCAGGCACTACAAAAGTACGAATATCCGTTCCTGCATATCCACTACCAAAGTGCCCTTTCCGTAAACGGCAGTATATCTGCTCATCCGTTTCACCCCGATTCCACGCATGCACGGTAAAGGTGGCTTCCTCTCCTCTCCAATAGGTTTCTTTATCTGAAGTGAGGCCAAATACCAAGTCGCTTCCCTGGTATACCCATCCATCAGGGTTGGCAGCATATTCACTCACAGCGAAGTTTTGGGAACCCTGATGCACTACATCCGATTTGTAATCCAGCACCTTGATGCCAAGTTCCCACATACCCAGTTCGGAAGGTTCGGAATAGCTGAAGGTAACGGTGCCCGTTTCATACGATTGAATCTCAATTTCCTGTGTTTCCTCGTGTACTATCTCGCCATAGGGATTTTTGAGTGTGAAATCAACCGTGTAGCCGGTCAGATCGTCCCCGGTAACACCCAACAGGAATCCTTCTCTCGACAGGCTATCCAGCCATTCGTCGTCATTGTAGAGGGACGCGACGACAGTGTAACGCCCCGTTTTCGATGACGGTGAAGTCGAGTAATCCCAATCAACCACAGCGTATTCCTCCGGCATGATGGAAACCGGCATTTCCACACTTCCGTCCAATTCCCAGTTCGGATTGTAGACATTGAAAACAACCCTGTCGCAGGCGATATCCTCATAGTTTTTGAGAACAGTTGAAAACGCGACCATTCCGCCGGCCGAGAACGAGGGATAATCCGTTCCCTGGTTTTTGTTGGCTATATGGATGGGAAGGCTTATTTCACCATCCGGGCCGAATTCAGGCATTTCATCCTGCGTATCCAGTGCCCAGGCGCAAACATCCCTTACCAGGGTCCAGTCATCCTCTGTTATGGTGCCCATATCCCATCGTTGCGACCAGTTCAGGCTGGGATCGCCACGGGACCAAAACATATTGGCTGATCCCCAGTCCGCGAATGAGGTGGTAGCTATCACATTGCCCTCGCCATATTCGTACATAATCATAGCTGGCATGCCGTTTACCGTCCGTTCCAGCAGGAGTTGAGTGTTTTCCGGCCAGTGGGTGAAAAAGCCATCTACATTCAAATCCAGAACCAGGGAATCCTGCCCGGATAGAACCGGGTGATATTCGCTGATACCTACTGATTTATACTGGCAATTCTCATCTTCCAGATATCCGAAGCCGGAAACCTCCCCACCGGGCAACGCGTTGTATTCAAAGCCTCGCGCCTGTGAAAAGGCGATAACAGTGCCTCCCCATTCCACATAACGCCTGAGATTATCCTTGAATTCAGTCAGCGAATCCAACCCATAAAGCCCTCCTGTTGGAATGATGAGAACTGGATAATGCCATAAGTATTGGTGAGAAGCATAGCTTACACCGGCGAGATCGTGCGGAATATCCAGACTGTTCAGCAGGTTTTCAACCCCCGAAACGAATCCCCGGTTTAATACGACAACCCGCGCTTCTCCTGATGCGGAATAAGTGCCCGATACAACCGGAGCCGGGACTGAAACATCATAGGTATCGTCGGGGTGGGTGCCGCCGGGCATGCCGCAGCCCACACAGCCACCGGTTTCATCCCATTCCTTTTGGAACTCGGTCCAGTAGGAAGCTGGGTAATCACATTCCTGAATCGCGTCTCCCCAGCTCATGAGAGTTACATTATTTTCGTTTACTTCCTCAACACACGGACCCTGGTTGTAATAGCATTCGCAATCGGGGCCGGGAGTGAGGCCGGGATTTTCGGTGTCTTCCTCGGCAGACGGGCAGCAGCAGGCACCGACTATCTCATCATCGAAATTCGAGTTGTCATTTGGCCCATAGATCACTGCTGCCTGGCACTCTTTTTCCCCGCAGTCCCTGGGGAAATCCTCCTCAAAATCCGGATCGTAATGCCATTCATCTTCAAAACCATAATACGGTTCGACCGGGTCCTGAATGCAGCGTTTCTGCACGATGCTGTTGCCGCTGCACTCAAATCGTTTGCCCACTTCCCCATCTTCTGTAGGCCACCAGAAACAATTCCCCCATCCACCGCCAAAGACTTTGTCATGTGTGTTAATAGGTGGCCAGGCTTTCAGGCAATCTGGATCGTATTGAGCTTTGTGGCTGGTAAGAGCGCAATAATTGTATGCCGCGTACAAATCTCCAAGCTGGGCTTCCAGCGCCGCGACAGAGTCTAAGGCTTTCATAGCGGGGCCGAAAACAAAACCGCTTAGTACTTGTCCAATGCCTCCCCCCCATTTTTTCAATCCCGAGTCAATCGCTGAAAATGCCAAACTTACCTGTCCGATGAGTTCTTGGGCAGTTTCTGGATGCTTCAATAATTCGTTTACTAACAATCCCGTCTGTACATATGAGGTTACGTTGCTTACCCCTTTTGAGACCGCGCTCATTTTGCCACTGAAGTCCTGGTATCCTTGAAGATAATTATCAGCGAAGTATGTTTCAACCATGTTTTCCACTTTAGTAAGATAATTTCTAGCTTGATCGCAAGTCCACTGAAGTGCTACTTGATGTATTTCATCACATGGAATTTCACCGGCAATATCATAAGCCAGAGCATTGTCCACTATAAGAACTTGATCTATTAAATGAATAAATTCATCAGCGTGTTGTTGCGTATCAACCAAAATGTCCTTTATTAAACTGGTGCTACCTTCGTTTTCAAACCGCATCCAAACATCATAAGCCGCAACTCGTCTGGGAACTGGGCTGGTTTCATTATAGTTTGTAAGATCCTCGACGTATTTCCAGTATCCTTTGACAGGTTCATCAGCTTGCGCCTGTTGTGCCGGCACTGTTGTCAATAGCATGCTTACTACGACTAATATCCCTAACACTGAATATGCTCTTTGCATAATATGATCCCCCCTCAAATTATTGACTATTGCCTTAATTCACTTTCCAGTTAACAGTAATTCCTTTTTTCTCGAGTTCAGGGATTTGACTATTCACAGCTTCGTCACTTAAAGGATTCCCAATTAACGATACTA
>CAZJQZ010000041.1:0-18227 GCA_964548045.1 uncultured Dehalococcoidia bacterium
TGTCTGGCCGTTGATGAGTAAAGGGTTTTACCGCAAAGAACTCAAGAGGAGGATGGCATGCTGGTAAAGGACATAATGACTACCAATGTGGTGACTATACCGAGCAACAAGCCGGTGCTGGATGCTGGGCAAATCATGGAAATACACAAGGTGACTCGATTGCCGGTAGTTGATAAAGGAAAACTGGTGGGTATTGTTACCAAGAACATGACACGACGGGCGACTCCTTCCGAGGCAACTTCCCTGAGTGTGTGGGAAATAAATTACCTGATGGCCAAGATGACTGTAAAAGACATAATGCAGAAAGACCCGGTGACAGTGACACCGGGCCTTACGGTTGAATGTGCCGTGGCTACCGCTCAGGCTCGAGGTGTGGGTGCATTGCCGGTGGTGGAAAGTGGGCTGGTCGTGGGCATATTAACCACCAATGATTTCTTTTACAGGATTTTGAATCCTTTGCTTGGTATCAATGAAGATGGTACGCGGATTATCGTTTATGCAGCCGATACCCCTGAACAGGTTTCCAAAATAATGGATGTGATTAAGGCGCATAATATTGGCATAAAGGCAATGCACACCATAGCATTTCCTGATGCCGAGAGTTGGGATTTGGTAGTCCATCTGGATACGGAGGATGCCATTGATATTATGGCTGAGATCAGGGAGCTTGGTTTCCATGTAAATGAGCGGGAACATCATCCCTGTTGATAGCATCCGTTGGAGGTAAAAAATAGCAAACGCCGCCCAGTGCAACTGGGCGGCGTTTTTTCGTATGTGGGAATTACCCTTCGTGACGTTATTTTATCGTGTCTGGCAACTTGCTTGAGGTGCGGGCGGGTTTCCTGCGAAGGTACAATATTCCTGCCCGGATTGAATCTCAGTCAGTGACGAAACAGCAGGACTCATATAGACGCTAAACTGCTGAGCCGATGCATCCCATCCGACTACAAATAAAAGGCTGTCCTGATGATCCTGTAAAGCTGTGATGACCTGTGAGTCCGCTGACATCCAGGCTATGGGTGCTGCGTCCTGCCATCCCGCAAAAAGAGTCTGGATAAAATCGGGTGATTCCAGAACGACCTCTTCAGTGGCGAACATCCAGTAGGCCTTCCCCTGTTTCAAAGTGGTCAAGGGCAGAGCATTCGGTCCGCGATATCCCTGCCAAACGTCATTAGTTTCGGCGTAAGCCACGATTAAATCAGAAAGCACTGGTGCAAGAACTGCTTCCACAGAATCATCTTGCGGGGTTGGGGTAGGTGTTGCTTCTTGAGTAGGCGTAGGTGTGTGGGTTGGTTCCGCCGTAGGGGTTACTTCTTGAGTAGGTGTTGGTGTGGGAGTGGGAGACGGAGTTGGTTCCTCCGTGGAATCACCACCGCCACATGCTATTACCAGTAAAAGTGCTGTAACCAGGACCATAGATAATACGATTCTTTTCATTCCGCTCTCCTCCTTCTTTTCTGGAAATGAAAGGTTTCACAGACAGATTTGCGAAACCTGTTTATGGTGGAGCTGGGGGGACTCGAACCCCCGACCTTCTGACTGCCAGTCAGACGCTCTCCCAGCTGAGCTACAGCCCCATTTCCCTAATATACTATCAGAAAGTTTCTCACAATACAATTGGGAAGGGGCCTGAGAATTATCCATCATTTCCTGAAACGCCTGTTGAATGCAAGATAATCCTGCCACTCTGGAGGAGTGTGAAAGGGGTAAATAAGATAGGAATGGCCTACTGGAGGCTCGCAGGGTTTTTTTAGAAGTTTCATTCCTGCTTCCGCAGGCGTTCTTCCTGCTTTACGCTGATTGCAATTCTTGCAGGCACTGACTACATTATCCCATTTGTGCTTTCCTCCGCGGTATCGTGGAATCACGTGATCCAGTGTCAGTTCGTTATATTGTTTGCCACAATATTGGCAAGTGTAATCGTCGCGCGAGAATATCCTGTGGCGGGTGAGTTTGGCATGAGGTCTTGGGCGTCTGACTATTTGAACCAGCCGGACTACAGATGGGGATATCATGGAAAAAGTAGCGCTACGGACCGGATCGGAATTATTGTGAATAACTTCAGCTTTGCCATTGAGGATTAATACGACAGCCCGCCTGACTTGGCAAACATTGAGAGGTTCATAGTTCTGATTGAGAACCAGCACAGGGCTATTTAACATCGCGAGGCTCCTGCAACTAACTGATTCTATCAAGAAAGAGGTTTCTTTTGCAAATGTTTACTTCGGAAAGCGTACCAAAAAAAGCTCCCCTTTTCTGAAAGAAGGGGAGCTTTTTGCGAAACTATCGTTTGCGGTATTGTTTGCGTTTGCGAGCACGTCGAAAACCGTATTTTTGTCGTTCTTTAATTCGGGAATCCCTGGTGAGGAATCCGTGACTGCGAAGCGTGGGCCTCAAGCTTTCATCGGCAACTAACAGTGCCCGGCTTATACCATGCCTGATAGCACCGATCTGCCCTGCAATTCCGCCTCCATGCGCTTTGACTACAACGTCAAATTTATCTACCGTATCTGTTGCCTGAAACGGTTGCAAGACTATTCGTTTGAGGCTATCTGTTCCATAAGTTTTTTCGAACGGTTTGGAATTGATAGTGAAATTACCATTTCCCGGGTAAAGCCTCACTCGCGCTATGGCGGTTTTCCTGCGCCCCGTACCATAATAATATTTTTGTTCTTCCAATCTAACTCTCCTCGGCCACGCTTTGCTCCCTGGTTTGAGCTTGATGGGGATGTGTTGGGCCTGCATAGACCTTTAATTTTCGGAACATCGCTCGACCCAGCGGATTCTTTGGAAGCATACCCTTTACGGCATGTTCCACAACCCTTGTGGGGTGTTTTTCAATCATTTGCTCAAAGGTTCTTTCCTTTAGCCCGCCGGGGTATCCTGAGTGACGGTAGTAAATTTTCTGGCTAGCTTTGTTTCCGGTCACTCGAACCTTTTCTGCGTTTACCACAATGACGAAATCGCCGGTATCGAGATTACGGGAATAGATTGGCTTGTGCTTCCCTTTGAGTAGTTGGGCTACTTCTGTAGAGAGGCGGCCCAGTGTTCTTCCCGAAGCATCTATTACATGCCAGTCCCGCTTTATTTCCACTTTTTTTGTGCTATATGTTTTCATTTCCAAACCCAATTTTAGAATAATTGACCTTCATTAAACAAAGACCGTGTGCCGGTGCTACTTGACTTGCTGCTCCTGTTATTCCTGATTTTGCTATCTCCCGGAACTCGGTTATCTCCATATCTCCCGTGCCGATCTTTATCAAACTGCCAATTGTGCGTCTTACCTGCTGAGGGAGAAAGGCACTGGCCAGCATATCAAACCAGATAAAATCCCCTTCCCTCTGCACCTCAGCCCGGTATACTTTTCGGATCGTGTTCTTGGCACTTCCTTCCTGATTGGTAAAGGGAACAAAATCATGCTCTCCTTGCAGGATTTTACCTGCTTCGTTCATTTTCCCGATATCCAGTTTTCTGGATACCCGGTAAGTCTGATCATCATCCAGCGGGGATCGATTCGCTCTATTAAGGATCGTGTACCTGTATTCCCGGCTGGTCGCGTCCCGTCTCGGGTCGAAATCTGTCTCTACTTGGCAAGCGTCTCTGATTGCAATGTCCTCTGGCAAGTGGAAATTCATTGCTCCTATTATCTTGCTCGATGACAGTTTTGAATCGGTTTCAAATGCTGCTACTTGTCCTCTGGCGTGAACCCCTGCATCGGTGCGGCCAGCTCCTTGAATCCTGCTTGCTTTGCCGGTAAAACTTAGTACAGCTTTTTCCAGTTCCCCCTGAATTGTTGACACATTATCCTGTATCTGAAATCCATGATAATTGGTGCCTTTATATTCAATGAGCAATGCTATCTTAGCAATGCTGCTACTCCTATGTCAGTTCCACCTGTACGATAGGTGCTCCATCGCCTGATCGGGGGCCTAGCCTTGCCAGTCTGGTATAACCACCGTTTCTATCCGCATATTTGGGCGCTATCTCATTGAACACCTTTTTGACCACGCCTTTACTGGTTATAAATGCCAGCGCACGTCGCCGGGCGCTCAAATCGCCTGCCTTACCAAGCGTTATCATTTTTTCAGCAATCGAGCTGATTTCTTTAGCTTTGGCCTCGGTGGTTACGATTTTCCCGTATTTGAGGAGATCGGTTACCTGATTGCGATATAACGCCAGCCGGTGATCTGTCGTTCTGGAGAGCTTTCGTCCTGCTACTCTATGCCTCATTTCTCACCCCTCACTGTAAATCTTTCCCCCAGCCTCTTCAGCATTTCTTCTCGTTCCAGTTCTTCCGCGGATTTTTCTTCCTCCGGCACCTCTGCGCTTTCGGCTTCCTCTGATTCCTCGTCGCTTTTCACAATTCCTGCTTTTATTAATCGATCCTGTACTTCTTTCCATGACTTGATACCGAAATTCTTCAAACCGACTAATTCGTCCTTGTTTTTTTCAAGAAGCGCTTCCGTCGTGGAGACGCCACCTCGCCGAAGAGCGTTTATTGTTCGCGAGGAGAGCCCCAATTGCTCCAGTGATATTTCGAAGTGCTCGGATGGTGCGTTTGCTTCTTCCTCTGCAAGAGATGGAATTTCTCCTGGTTTACCCAGATTGATAAAGGTATCGAGTTGCAGGCTGAGAATGCGAGCACTTTCGGCTACGGCACTTTCTGGAGAGAGAGTACCATCTGTCCAAACATCCAGTATTAGCCGATCGTAATCGCTTCGGTCTTCCACTCTGGTTTTAGTCACCTCATAATTTACCCGACGGATTGGCGTGAACACAGCATCCGTTGGCAGCACTCCTATGGGGAGACCCTCGTTAGAACCAGCGGTAACGTATCCTTTGCCGATTTCGACAGTAAATTCGACGTTCAGTTGCGCCTTGGCTTTATCAAGTGTGGCCAGATGATGTTCCGGGTTTACAATTTCGAAAATAGCTGATTCCTTGATGTCACCGGCTTTGATCTCACCTTCGCCTGATGCCTCGAGCCTGAGGGTATCGGCTCGGTCTGAAAGGCACCGAATACGAATTCCTTTTACATTCAACAGGAATTCCATGATATCTTCTTTCACATGTGGAATGGTAGTGAATTCATGCTGTGCACCATCGATTTTGACTGTGGTGATTGCTGCTCCGGGTAAGGAACTCAGAAGGACACGCCGCATGGCATTACCCAGCGTAAGTCCGTATCCGGGTTCCAGCGGTTCAACTACGAAATGGCCATGGTTTTCAGAGACCGGCTGGTAATCGATTGTAGGGGTTACAGTCGCAAGCAACTTTTTGACCTCCCGAAGGTATGCAATTTATTTGGAATAGTATTCTACGATGAGCCTTTCGTTAATGGTAGTGCCCATATCTTCTCGTGAAGGCTGGGTCAGCATCTTTGCGGTAAGAGTTTTAGTTTCAACGCTTAACCACGACGGTATTTGCTTGTTGTCAATATCCTGTGAGGCTTTTTCACAAGGAAAGAGCTTCTCTTTGCTGGCCTTCCAGGCGATGATATCACCCGGTTTGACCCTGCATGAGGGAATATCTGTTTTGCGCCCGTTGAGAGTGAAATGTCCATGCTGAACCAGTTGTCTTGCCTGACGGAGACTATCGGCAAATCCAGCCCTGTAGACAGCGTTATCGAGTCTGGTCTCCAGCATTCGAAGGAGATTCTCCCCGACAAGTCCTGGGGTGCGCTCTGCCTCTGCAAAATAATTGCGCATTTGGCGCTCCAACACCCCGTAGATAGACTTGGCTTTCTGCTTCTCCAGTAGCCGAATGCCATATTCAGACTTCTTTTTTGGGCGAAAGCGCCCCCGCTTTCGCACGTTTTCATTTTGCTTCTTTTCAATAGCGCATTTAGCAGACAGACACCTGTCTCCTTTGAGCATTAACTTTTCATCCTGGCGCCGACAGAGTCGGCACACGGGCCCTCTATCTCGGGCCATATTCCCTCCTCGCTGGATCTATATTCGTCTTTTCTTTCTGGCTCGACATCCGTTATGGGGTATCGGGGTTACATCTTTAATACTGGTTACATTAAGTCCGGCTGCCTGGAGCGCACGGATGGCAGCCTCCCGCCCGCTTCCCGGACCCTTGACGTAAACTTGGACGTATTGCAAACCGTGTTCAATCCCCTTTTTGGCAACTTCAGTGGCAGCCCTTTGAGCTGCAAAAGCAGTTCCTTTCCGTGATCCTTTGAAACCAATAGTACCTGAACTGCCCCACGTGATGGTATTCCCTGCTACGTCAGCCAGAGTTATAATCGTATTGTTGAAGGTGGATCGAATATAAGCTCGGCCTCTTACAATCCCCTTTCGTTCACGTTTTTTGACTCCGGTTCTTCCTTTTCCTGTTGCCATTTAGCCCTCACAAACGTAATTTAGCTCTATTTCTTGGTCATGCCGCGCCGACGACCCCGTCCTGCAACCGTCCTCTTCGGGCCGCGTTTAGTTCGGGCATTGGTTTTAGTTCTCTGCCCGTGGACAGGAAGTCCGCGCCTGTGTCTGATACCGCGATAGCTGCCTATCTCAACAAGGCGTTTTATGTTGAAGTTGATTTCCCGTCTAAGGTCAGCTTCTACCTTGAAATCCCTGTTAATGGTATCCCGAATTCGATTGAGTTCTTCGTCGGAAAGGTCCTTGACCTTGGTATCCGGATTGACCTCGGTTTGAGCAAGTATTTTCTTGCTCTGAGTAATCCCAATGCCATAAATATAACGGAGGGAGATTTCCACCCGTTTGTTATCTGGTATATCAACACCCGCAACACGTGCCATTTATACTCCTCGATTATCCTGCCTGTCTACCCTTGCCTCTGTTTATGCCTCGGGTTTGAGCAGATAATTCGTACTACGCCTTTTCTCCTGATAACCTTGCAATTTTTGCAACGTGGCTTAACTGATGCCCTGACTTTCATCGTACTACCTCAGTTTCCTACTTGAACCGATATGTGATCCGGCCCCTGGAGAGATCATATGGCGAGAGTTCCACCAGCACCCGGTCCCCTCGAACCACCTTAATGAAATACCTCCGCATTTTGCCGGAAGCATGAGCCAGCACCTCGTGTCCGTTGGCTAACTCAACCCGGAACTGCCCATTGGTCAAGGGCTCTGAAACCGTACCCTCAACTTCAATGGCGTCCTTTTTCCCCATAGGTTCTTTCCGTAGCCTCCTCTAAAATCGTTCTCAAAGTTGGGTCAGTATTTCTGCTTTCCCATCTGTAATAGCGATGGTATGCTCAAAGTGAGCTGAAAGGCTGCCATCAGCCGTGACCACCGTCCAGTTATCCTCCAACACTTTGGTGCGCCAGCCTCCTGCGTTCACCATGGGCTCAAGGGCGATGGTCATCCCTTTTTTAAGTACCGGTCCCTGTCCGGGAGTCCCGTAATTGGGTATCTGGGGTTCTTCATGCATGTCCCTCCCGATCCCATGACCTACATATTCCCGAACTACAGAAAAGCCCCTGCTTTCCACATGTTCCTGTATTGCAGCCGAAACATTTCCTAAATGAGCTCCTGCTCTTGCAGCTTCGATACCTGCTTCCAGGGCTCCCTTGGTGGTTTCCACTAGCCTTCGGGCTTCTTTACTAACTTTGCCTACTTCAACGGTTATGGCTGAATCGCCCTGAAAACCATTATAAGCGGAAACTATATCTATCGCAACTAAATCGCCTTCTTTGAGCAATCTCTTTCCCGGAATGCCGTGTACTATCTCTTCATTTACCGAGGTGCAAATCGATGCCGGAAATCCATGGTAGCCCTTTGATGAGGCCGTTGCACCGTATTTTTTAAAAAGCTCGACTGCTATTTTGTCTAGTTCTCCTGTTGTTATACCGGGTTTCACTTCTTTTTTCAATGTTTCGTGGACAATGGCCACTATACGGCCTGCTTCACGCATTATCTTGATTTCATCTGGCGATTTGATAATGATGCTCATTTGCTTTAATTCAAGCAAGGGCCGCGAGCATTTCCTCGCTGACCGCATCCACACTCTGGTTGCCGTTGACCTCCAGTAGCTTATCTGCTGTGGTATAGTAATTGATCAAAGGTGATGTTTGCTCCATAAAAACCTTCAGCCTGTTTTTCACAGTTTCTTCGTTGTCGTCTGCGCGCTGATAGAGTTCACCACCGCAATAATCGCATTTCCCCGCTTCTTTGGGGGGGGCATCCACCATATGGAACGGGGCCTGACAGTCCCGGCATATCCATCGGCCCGATAATCGTTTCACCAACTCTTCGTCCGGTACTTTTGCGTAGACTACCTTGTCGATTTGCTTGCCGTCATTTGCCAGCGCCGAATCCAGCGCCTCTGCCTGGGCAATGGTTCTCGGGAAGCCGTCGAGCAGGAACCCCCTCGCACAATCGGGCTGAGCAATGCGTTCCAGAATCATTTTTACAGTAACCTCATCCGGAACAAGCTCCCCCTTTTCCATGTATGATTTGACGAGATTGCCCAGTTCGGTGCCACTATTCTGAGCTGCCCGGAATAAATCACCGGATGCAATGTGAGCCAGGCCCTTTTCTTTGGAAAGAACCACAGCCTGTGTTCCTTTGCCTGCTCCGGGTGCTCCTAACAGAATAATGTTCATCTGTATGCCTCTGTTCTTACTTGATAAATCCTTCGTAATGGCGCATGAGCAACTGCGCCTCCATTTGCCTCATGGTATCCAGCACCACACCGACTACGATGAGCAATCCGGCACTGCTGATAACCATCAATGTTTGAGCATTGCCTACTGAAGCGCCTGTTAGCACAATTCCTGCCAGTGGCATGACAGCCACCAGTCCGAGGAAGATTGCGCCTCCCCATGCCAGCCGGCTTTGCACTCCATCGAGATAAGTTGCTGTTGGTTTTCCGGGGCGAATGCCCGGAATGAATCCACCCTGTTTTTGCAGGTTTTCAGGGATGTTCTGTTGTTGAAAGGTTATCATGCCATAGAACAGCGTAAACCCGACAACACACAAAAAGTAGGCACTCCAGTAGAACCACCACTGGTCTCCGCCTGGGTTGAACCAGTCCCGAACTGAGTTGGCAAAAGAATTATCGAAATAACTTGCCACGGTTCCCGGGAATACCATAATTGCCATGGCGAAAATGAGGGGGATCATGCCGGTGGAATTTACTCGGAGCGGGATGTGAGTCCCACCACTCTGTCGATAGACTTTTCCCCCTCGGAAGATACTTCTTGAATATTGAACCGGAATGTTTCGAAATGCTTCAGTAACGTACACGATGAAGTAGGTCACGGCTACCGTGAGTATTGCCAGTATAATTATGCTGTTCAATCCGAAAACCTCATGGTTGCGGTAAAGGGCAGCCGGGACTCCAGACACGATGCCGGCAAAGATAATAATCGATATTCCGTTACCGATACCTCGTTCGGTAATGAGTTCCCCCAGCCAGACAAGAAACACAGTTCCTGCTGTGAGAGTGATGAGCATCGAAAGCGTTGGGAGCAGGTCACCTCCGGATAAGCTGATATCGTGAATGGCAGCCGGTAAATTCCCCTGACTCCTGCTGAGGAGCATCAACTGGCCATAACCCTGAAACATGGCCAGTGGCACCATGAGATAATGCGTATACTGATTGATCTTGTTGCGGCCTTCATCGCCTTCTCTGGCTAACCTTTGCAACTGCGGGATGACCGGCACGAGAAGCTGCATGATAATCGAAGAGGTAATGTACGGGTACACCCCGAGTGCAACTATGCTCAAATTTCTCAGCGCGCCCCCGCTAAACATATCAAGCATGCCCAAAAGAGGGTCCTGATCGAATCTGGTCTGGAGTGCTCCAGTGTCAACTCCGGGTATGGGCATGACGGCCATGAAACGGAATATCACGAGGATCATGAATGTGAAGAGAAGCTTCCGTCTTAAATCGGGATGTGCGAGGGAATCTAAAACCGCCTGGACTAATTTAGGTAGTCCACCCTGTCTTGCCGGGCTTTGCATCAGGCAATCACCTCTGCCGTTCCGCCCGCTGATTCGATTTTGCTCCGTGCGCTCTGGGAAAATTTGTTGGCTTTTACAATCATTCGCTGGGGAAGTTCACCTTCTCCCAGAATCTTTACTGGTTTATGCAGATTCTTGATGATTCCTGCGGATACCAGTTGTTCAGGGGTAACTTCGGAACCTTCAGGGAAGATGCTCAGTCTGTCTAAATTAACGACGGTGTATTCTACCCGAAAGATGTTATTGAAACCGCACTTATAGGGCAGGCGTTTTACCAAAGGGTTTTGGCCGCCTTCAAAGAGCGGATGAACACCACCACCTGAGCGCGAATTTTGTCCCTTCAACCCGCGACAGGAATACGTGCCGTGCCCGCTGCCTACACCACGGCCCACGCGTTTTCGTTTGTGTTTGGCCCCTTGGGGGGGACGCAATTCATTCTCTTTCAAGGCTCGTTCTCCTAACCGATCTCTTCCACTTTGAGGAGGTGCTCAATCTTTTTGACCATTCCCCTGATCTGCGGGGAATCGTCGTGTTCAACTACCCCGTTTAAAGAACGCAATCCCAGCGCTTCCACCACTCTTTTCTGGTTCTTGTTGTATCCGATGGCACTCTTTTTCCAGGTGATGCGTAATCTGGGCATTTGTGTTTATCCTTCGCTCTTATTGGCCAGCTTGCCACGTTTGGCCAGTTCTTCTTTGGGGTCTTTTAGTTCGCTCAGAGCCTGTATGGTTGCCTGTATTACATTAATTGGATTGGAACTGCCAAGCGACTTGGTCAGAATATCACGAATTCCAGCGGACTCAAGCACTGCCCGCATGGTTTTGCCAGCAATAACTCCGGTGCCGGGAGATGCTGGTTTCAGCATGACCCTGGCGGCCCCGAATTTGGCGGTTATGTCGTGGGTGATGGTACTGCCTTTCATCGGAACCCGAATGAGGTTCTTTTTTGCTACGGCCACCCCTTTCCTGATAGCTATGGGGATTTCGTTGCCCTTGCCAAGTCCGAAACCAACATGTCCCTCGTTATCACCGACCACCATCAGGGCGCTGAAGGATAGTTTGCGTCCGCCTGTTACCGTCTTGGCGACGCGCCTGATGTGGACCAGCGTTTCGGTCAACTCCAACTCTTCCGGGTTGATTTTTTGATTCATAAAAGCCTCAGAATTTTAGTCCGGCTTCCCGGGATGCATCAGCCAGCGCTTTGATCCTGCCATGATATTTATATCCAGCCCGGTCAAAGACTATTTCGGTAATGCCCTGTTCAACAGCCTTTTTGCCCAGTGCTTCACCTACAAGCTTGGCCGCTTCCGTTTTGGAGCCGGGACGACCCTTCAACTCTGGATTGCGAGAAGAAATGGATAGCAGGGTTTTCATTTCCTCGTCATCAATTATCTGAGCATATATGTGTTTCAGGCTGCGAAAAACACAAAGCCTTGGCTTTGTATCTGTACCCGAAACCCTTTTCCTGATCCGGATATGGCGCTTAATTCGTCCCGATCTTTTTACTGCAGTATCTGTCATCGCAATCTTCTTAAAACAAAATTTTCTACTTGGTTCCTACCTTGCCCGCTTTGCCGGCTTTGAGGCGCACATATTCACCTGCGTACCTGATGCCCTTGCCTTTGTAATGGTCGGGCGGTCTCACCGCTCGAATTTTGGCTGCTGTTTCGCCTACCATTTCTTTATCTATACCAGCGACAGTGATCTTGTTGGTGCCTTCAAGCGAGAAGGTTATCCCCTCAGGGGCAGCCATTTCAACAGCATGGGAATAACCTATTTGAAGTGATAGTTTGTCCCCTGCCATCTGGGCACGGTATCCGACCCCGGTAATATCCAGGTTTTTCTGGAATCCCTCGCTTACTCCTTGAACCATATTGGCAATAAGTGTTCGGGTCAATCCATGCATGGAACGATGGGTTTTGCTGTCGGTAGGCCTGGAAACAGTGATCATGCCTTCGCTGAGTTCAATGAGCATATCATTAGGCAATGCCCGACTCAGTGTGCCCTTGGGGCCCTTGACGCTGAAATTATTCCCCTCTAGTGTTGCTTCAACCCCACCGGGTACAGGTATTGGTTTCTTTCCAATTCTCGACATTATCTATCTCCGGGATCACCATGCATAACACAGGACCTCACCGCCGATCCCTTTTTTCCATGCCTGTTTGTCTGTCATAACTCCCTGAGGAGTGGATACTATTGCAATTCCCATTCCACCATATATTCGTGGGATTTCTCCCTTTCCTGCGTATACCCTCAGGCTGGGTTTGCTCACCCGCTTGAGGCCTTTCAAAACCGGTTCTTTATCCGCGGTATATTTTAGGTGCGCTTTTATTATTCGCTGTGGCGTGTTGCCCTTGACAACCTCGTAATCCTTAATGAATCCTTCATCCTTGAATATTTTGGCGATGGATATCTTTAATTTCGAGGAAGGAATGAGCACGAATTCAGCGCCGATCATATTGGCGTTTCTTATCCGAGTGAGCATATCCGCTATGGGATCAGTTGTACTCATAATTGTTCTCCAAACTACCAGCTTGACTTCCTAACTCCGACGATTTGGCCCTCGTTGGCAAGTTCTCGAAAGCAGATACGGCAAAGCTCAAACTGCCGCATGTAGGCTCGGGGACGGCCACAAAGCCGACATCGATTCCTGTGTCGCACCTTATATTTCGGAGTTCTGCGCGATTTCACTATTTGAGAAGTCTTTGCCACGTTCTCTCCTTTAGTTCTCCTTGGCGAAAGGCATGCCCATCAATTCCAGCAATTGCCTTCCTTCCTCATCCGTGCGAGCCGTCGTGACAATAGCCACCTGCAGACCGCGAATCTTATCGATTTTATCATAATTGATCTCAGGGAAAAGTATTTGCTCTTTGAGTCCCAGCGAGTAATTGCCCCGGCCGTCGAATGACTCTCGGGGAACGCCGTGGAAATCCCTTATTCGGGGAAGAGCTACATTGACTAATCGATCAAGGAAGTCGTACATCCTCTGACCTCTAAGCGTTACCTTTGTCCCGATTGTCATACCCTCACGAAGTTTGAAACTGGCGACTGATTTTCTGGCTTTGATCATAAGTGGTTTTTGCCCTGAAATGGCAGTCAGATCAGCAGTTGCCGCCTCCATTGATTTGGGATTTTGAATTGCCTCTCCCATACCTATGTTGAGTATGATCTTCTCTAGGCGGGGTACCCTCATAGGACTCTTGAACCCATGGTCCTTCATCATCTGAGGAACGATCTCTTCCCCGTACCGTCGTTTGAGCCGCGAAACCTGAGCCATCAGTCTATTACCTCGTGGCATTTCTTACAAAACCTTACCTTGCTTCCATCATCCAGAAAACGAAATCCCACACGCGCAGGCTGATTACACTTTTTGCAGATGAGCATCACATCAGATATGTGAATAGGGGCTTCCTTCTCGATGATTCCTGCCTGCCTCATCGTGCCGGTGGGTTTCATGTGCCGTTTGATCATATTGACCCCTTCGACAATGAGGCGATTATTTCCCGGGATAGAGTTTAGAACTTTCCCTTTCTTTCCCCTGCTTCTCCCCAGGATTACCATCACTTCGTCATTCTTACGAATTTTGTTCATCACAATACCTCGGGGGCCAGAGAAATAATCTTCATGTAGTTCTTTTCCCGGAGTTCTCTGCCTACCGGACCGAAGATGCGGCTTCCTTTGGGGTTGCCCCTGTCATCAAGTATAACCGCAGCGTTTTCGTCGAATTTAATGTAAGAACCGTCTTTACGGCCATACGTCTTGGCCACTCGCGCTATCACCGCTCGCACCACATCCCCTTTCTTCACGGCGGCACCGGGCATCGCTTCTTTCACCGAACAAACTATGACATCACCTACTCCCGCATACCTTTTTCTCGTACCTCCGGGTATGCCAAAGCACATAATCTCCTTTGCGCCAGAGTTATCAGCTACCTTAAGCATGGTTTGTACTTGAATCATTGTTTTCCTGAACCTTTGCTAGTCTGCCTTTTCCAGTATTTCCCCTACCCGCCAGCGTTTCTCCTTTGAGAGAGGTCGGGTTTCGATGAGCTTTACTCTGTCTCCAATCCCACAGGCGTTTTGTTCATCATGAACCTTATATTTCTTGGAGTGACTCATGTATTTCTTGTAACGTGGATGCTGGTAACGTGTTGTTACCGCAACTACCACGGTTTTGTCCATCTTGTTGCTTATCACATTACCTGTTAGAATCCGTCTTTTTCCCATATTTTACTGGCTCCCAGATAGCTCAATTTCTCGCATAATGGTCTTGATTTTGGCGATTTTTCGCTTTACTGTGGTGAGTTCGCGATAGTTTGTCTGTTGTTTGGTGCTCAAGCGAAAACGCAAATTGAAAAGCTCGCGGTGAGAACTTTCCAGTTCTCTCCCCAAGTCCGCGTAATTCATTTTTCGGATTTCACTTATATGCAACTTCTCAATCCCCGCTTTTTAGGAGAATATTCCCAGAGTATCCTTGGTAGTAACTCGCGCATGTATGGGCAGCTTCTGTGCAGCCAGTAGTAATGCCTCTCGGGCCAGTTCTTCCCGGATACCCCCGACTTCAAACATAATCCTGCCCGGTCTGACCACAGCTACCCAGTGATCTACAGCACCTTTCCCTTTTCCCATTCTGGTTTCAGGGGGCCTGGAGGTAACAGGTTTATCGGGGAAAACGCGAATCCAGACCTGGCCGCCTCGTTTAAGGTGGCGCACGATAGCACGCCGGGCAGCCTCAATCTGACGGCTGGTAACCCAGGCAACTTCCGTAGCTTGCAGTCCAAATTCCCCAAAGTGAACTGTGTTCCCTGTTTGGGCTTTCCCTCTTCGTTTACCGCGCTGGATTTTGCGGTACTTTACTTTTTTCGGTTGCAGCATTTATGCTTGCTCCATTGCTTCGATAGCTGGTTCAACTCCACCTATTTGAACTTGGCGATGATGTTCCGGAATGATATCCCCCATGTAAATCCATACTTTCACGCCGATTTTGCCGGTGGAAGTGCGGGCTTCGGCCAGCCCGTAGTCGATATCAGCCCGCAGTGTATGCAGCGGCACGCTTCCCTGATGTTCGGTGGTGCGCCGCGCTATTTCTGCCCCGCCAAGCCTGCCGGCAATATTTACCTTGATACCCTTGGCTCCGGCATCCATCGTCTGTGATATGGCTCGTTTCATGGCTCTGCGGAAGGATATTCTTCTTTCGAGTTGATCGGCGATATTCCGTGCTACCAGATATGCATCCAGATCGGGCACCCGAATTTCCTGAATATTCAAATGGACCTTTTTCTGGGTCAATTTCTGAAGGATTCCCCTCATTTCATCAACCCGCTGTCCGCCTCGTCCAATTACGATTCCTGGCCGGGAGGTATTAATGGCAATGGTGACTTCCCCGACGCCTCGTTCAATTTCAATTTTTGAAATGCCGGCGTTATGATAGTTCTTCTGCACGGTGCGCCGAATGGCTATATCCTCGTGCAACAGTTCGGCATAATTTGCGTCATCGTGCCATTTAGATAACCACGTTTTGTAAGATCCCAGCCTGAAACCTAATGGATGGACTTTTTGACCCATCTATATCTCCTCAACCACAATGGTAATGTGGCTCGAACGCTTTATAATCGGGCTTATTCTTCCCCGCCCCGCAAAGCGGACCCGCTTCATTCTAACGGCCTCATCCACATAAGCCCTGGTGATTTTAAGTTCTGATGGCACCATTTGATAATTATTCTCGGCATTAGCAACAGCAGATTGCACCACCCGCGATACTTTTTCAGCCATAGGGGTGGGGGTGAATTTAAGGATAGCCAGGGCTTCATCGGCTCCTTTGCCGCGTATCATATCAACCACCCGCCGAGCCTTCTTCGGTGAAACTCTGATTCCCTTAGCTGTTGCTTTTACTTCCATTACTAACCTTTGGTGAGTTGATTTTACCTCTTGGTGTGTCCCCGATAAGTTCTGGTAGGAGCAAATTCGCCAAGTCTGTGTCCCACCATGTTTTCCGTAATGAATACAGGCACATGTCTTCTGCCATCGTGAACTGCTATGGTAAGTCCAAGCATTTCCGGTATGACCATCGATCCGCGCGCCCAGGTTTTGATCACCGTTTTCTTGCCGCTTGCTTTGAGAGCATCGACCTTTTTCATTAACTTGGCGTCAATATATGGGCCCTTCTTGGTTGATCTTCCCACTTGAACCTCCGGTTATTTCCGCTTCCTCACAATCATTCTATCGGTGCGCTTGTTTTTCCTGGTTTTAACTCCGTATGCCGGCTTGCCCCACGGTGTTTTGGGTCCCGGCATTCCAATCGGAGCCCTTCCTTCACCGCCACCATGAGGATGATCGACCGGGTTCATTACCGAACCACGCACTGTTGGTCGCCATCCCATGTGTCGCTTGCGACCAGCCTTACCTATGGTGACGGCATCATGGTCGATGTTTCCTACCTGCCCGAGGGTAGCCATGCATTCCTCACGAACTTTGCGGACTTCCTTTGAGGGGAGCCGTATCTGGGCATATCCTTCGTCAATTCCCATGAGGGTGGCGGCGTTTCCGGCGCTTCGGACCATCTGTCCGCCTCGTCCCGGATGGAGTTCGATATTGTGAATCTGGCTGCCCATCGGGATGGATTTGAGTGGCAAAGCATTTCCTACCTTGATTTCAGCGCCGTCTCCTGCCATCACGGGTGCGCCAATTTTGAGCCCCATCGGGGACAGAATATAGCGTTTCTCGCCGTCGGCATAATAAATGAGGGCGATATTCGCAGAACGATTCGGATCATATTCGATAGCAGCCACTTTTCCCGGAATCCCGATTTTGTTTCGTTTGAAATCGATTATCCGGTAGCGTCGCCTCTCGCCGCCGCCGCGATGGCGTACAGTGAGTTTCCCCTGATTATTCCGGCCACCCTTTTTGCGCAGAGGCGCTGTGAGGGATTTTTCCGGCTTCTTCTTCGTTATTTCTTTGAACGTGAGGCCGGTCATTCCCCGTCTGCCGGGCGAGGTTGGCTTGTATATTTTTAGAGCCATGCTATTTTTATCCTAAACGCCTTCAAAGATTTCTATCTTATCTCCCGGTTTGAGAGTGACGATTGCCTTTTTCCAGGCCGGCCGATGCCCTCTCATTCTCCCGAAACCTCTCGGTCTGGGAGGGACAGTTATCACATTTACGGCGGTAACAGTCACATCAAATGCCTTTTCCACCGCTGTTTTAATCTGCGCTTTGTTGGCATCTTTCCGGGCCTCAAAGACGTATTTATTCTGGTCCATCAGATCCGTATTCTTTTCGGTAATTACGGGTCGGCGTAGCACGTCGTATGTATGCATTATTGGTTATCCTGTTACCTGAGCTTTTTGCCTGCTTCCCCACAGTTCTTCCACCTGACGCACGGCATCCACAGTAATAATCAGGTGCTTATGGGAAAGCAAATCACCAACATTTAATTGTATGGCCTGGATAGCATCAATCTTTGTGAGATTGCTTGTTGATTTAATTACGTTTGCATCGGGGGAGGGGGCAATGAGAGCGGAGCGATCAATTTTAAGTGCCTGCAAAATGCTAATCATATCTTTGGTTTTGTGTTCTTTCAGTTCCAGCTTGTCGATCACTTTCATCTCGCCATCGGCCAGCTTGGCTGAAAGAAGGCATTTGATTGCCAGCCTTCGCATCTTCCTGGGCATTGCCTGTCTATAATCGCGTGGTTTGGGCCCAAAGATCACGCCACCGTGACGGCGCAATGGGGACCTCAAATCACCTGCCCTGGCCCTGCCAGTGTGTTTTTGTCGATAGAGTTTACGGGTGCTTCCCGCAACTTCACTGCGAGTTTTTGCGCTGGCTGTTCCCACTCTTGCATTGGCTCGTTGCCTCACCAGTGCCTGGTGTACTACAGCCTCGTTCATCGGCACGCCGAATACACTCTCATCCAGGGTGACCCTTTCCATCTCCGAACCTTTGCCGTTATATACTATGGTTTCCATCGTATCCGATTCTTCTTATTTTGTTACATTTACTATCTTGCCCACAAAAACAGCCAACAGCTTACAGTGGGGGTTCCTATTCTATTTAACTGTAAGGCTGTGGGCTGTAGACTACCTACGTGTCTCGTGCTGTTTCCAGCCCGTAATTTAGCCAGACTCTTGTATCATACCTGAATTATTAGGAATGTCAAGAGGGGCAAATGTAAAGTGCTCCCTTTGGGCCTCACCGTGATGGGTTACGGGCTGACACTATAGTATTTTATGTGGACTTAATGTACCATACAATATTGAGAATTGTGCAAATTCGGAGAGGATTAACCGAAGG
>CAZJQZ010000042.1:0-17419 GCA_964548045.1 uncultured Dehalococcoidia bacterium
AAAAAGCTTATCCGTGGCTACTGTAATCAGCGGAACGAAACCCATGCCTTGCGTCCCCTTTCTGACGAGGAAAATACTCATTCCTTTTCCGTCGGGGCTCACATCGCCGGTGGCGGCAGCCACGAGAATGTAATCGGCTGCGTGAGCATAAGGGACAAAGAGCTTGGTTCCGTTGATAATGAAATCATCACCGTCCCTGGTGGCGCGGGTAGTCATGAATTCCGGATTGTAATCCGTCCCCGGTTCACTCAAAGCCAGGGTCATGATGGCATTGCCTTCGGCCACTTTGGGGAGCACTTCTTTTTTCTGGTTCTCGTTTCCCCCCTCCAGCAGAGAGAAAACGCCAAAAACAAGCGTGCTGAAGAGGGGTGCAGGGCAGGCAGTTTTCCCCACCTCTTCAAACAGGATAGCCAGATCAATCAGGTCACCACCAGCACCGCCATATTCTTCCGGGATTGCCAGTCCCAGCCAGCCAAGCTCGGCCATCTTCTCCCAGATCTCGGGCGAATATCCCGGCTCGCTTTCCTCAAGTTCCCTCACCACTTTTTTGGGATACTCGGCGTCCAGGAAATTCCGGGCTTCTTTTTTGAGCAGTTCCTGCTGTTCGCTTAATGAGAAATCCATTTTTAATGCGGCCTTCTTAAGATTATTTATTCCGCCTGCGGCATTCTTCTTTTGGTCAGCTGTCCATTTCTGGTATCTGTGGTTCGGAGTTGTTTATTTCCTCTAATGTATCCCATAACTGCCGTATCTCCGGCAGGAGGTCCCATTCCTCCGGCTTTGTTGCATACTGTCGAGCATTGCCCACAAATTTGTAGAAATAGACTCTACATCCCCGGTATTCCTGGTTGCCTCCGCTCCATCGCGTAACTTCGCCCGGGAAGATACCTGCGATGCTCCATCCCCACAATCTAACCAGATATTGGCTTATAGCATGCGATGTTGTTGCAGTTGTCATCATATACTCGGCTCCGGATGCCTCGGCCATGCGATCGAGGTATTCATTTGCCACCGACATAATATTGAACCCGGTTTTCCCTTGCCTGTATTCGGGGTGAATGAAGCCTATCAGCAGTTGCAACTGGAGGTTCATGTCATCCTTTGTGCAGACTATACTGGATACAATCTTGCCCGTCGCAACTTCTTCCATTACCGGCATGTAGTATTTCTTCTTCCGGCAGTCTTCTTCCCAGTTGTCTTCCAGCGCTACATTCTCTTCATACTCATCGGGGTACAATATCCATGACTGTGAATGTGTGGAACCGTACACTTCCGGGTATGACTGTCTCCAAAGCTCGGCAATGCCCTCAATATCTGTTCGGCGCAACCTTCTGTGTCTGAATCCTGCTGCAGCCTCTTCATTCATGATGGGCCAGATCACCTTTTTATCGGTGATCTCCCTGGTCAGGCATGTTTTGCCCAGTTCGGTGAATGGACTGTATTTCCCCATATCCAACCGCTTCATTTTTCGTCTCCACTATTCACGGACGAGGACAAACCCGATGTTTCCCTGGTCGCCTCTCTGAATTTCCGAATGTATTCGATGTAGTATGAATCATCCTGCTCCCGGGCCTCTCTCACCCAGACGGAATGTTCTTCCTTGAGCTTCCCTTTGATTTCTGCCGGTACGCCGGCGACGATCGTTTCGGGGGGAACTTTCATGCGCTCCGGGACCACGGCCCCGGCGGCGATGATGCAGTTATCGCTGATTTGCACATCTTCAAGAATGGTGGAATTCATACCGATCATTACCCTGTTCCCGATCTTCCGGGCATGGACTACAGCCCCATGCCCGATGGTTACATTCTCGCCGATCTCAAGCAGTGACCTTTCGTTGCGTTTCCAGTCCTCACATCTGCCGGCGTGGAGGATGGCATTGTCTTCGATTATGGCACATCTGCCGATTCTAACGGTTCCCATATCGCCGGTGATGCTTGCTCCCGGCCAGACGATCGAAAGCTCACCAATTTCCACATCTCCCCGAACGTTAGCCGAAGGATGCACGAAAGCCGATTCGTCGATTTCCGGGGTTTTCCCGCCGAAGCTTTCGATCATGGTTTTGCTACCTTGACTTCATCATGCCCAGACCCATCCCAGCGATGATGTCTCGCATCACCTCGTTGGCGCCACCCCCGAATGTGACGATCAATTCCATCCGGGAAAGTCGCTCCACCCATCCATTCGCTGGTGCCCATTTGGATCCTGTCATAAGCTGCCCGTAAGGGCCCATAATATCCTGGCAGCCTTTGGAGATGCGGAGGAACTGCTCGCTGCCGAAAGCTTTCACCATTGCCGATTCGACATGCGGGGTTACTCCCTGAGTCATCAGCCAGGCTACCCGGAAATTGAGCAATTTGAACACTTCGGCCTCGACGGTCATCTCCGCCAGCCTGTTCTTTACCCACGGTTCATCGATGACTGGTTTTCCATCGCGTGTTGTTTGCCGGGCCCACAGCGTGGTATCTTCCAGTAACTTCTGTGAAGTTGAGTGTGGCACCAGGCTCATCCGCTCATAGGCAAGCTGCATAATTATATATTCAAAGCCCTTGTTTTCCTGCCCGATCAGGTTTTCCTTTGGGATCCGCACATTATCGAAAAACTCCTGGTTTACCCGGAAGCCTCCCATTATATGGGTGGGCAGGATAGTGATGCCGGGGCTGGTGGCATCAACCAGGAATATGGAAATCCCGGCGTGCTTTTTGGAAATATCGGGATCGGTCCGGGCTGCCAGCCAGAAATAATCCGCTATGTGTCCCACTGAAGTGAATACCTTCTCGCCATTGATTATGTAATCATCGCCGTCCTTCACTGCGGTGGTTTTGAGGGAAAACAGATCTGTGCCTGCATCGGGCTCGGTGTACGCGATGGAGAAGTTGACATCCCCGGTTAGAATCCGTGGGAGGAATTCTCTTTTCTGTTCCTCGCTGCCTACTCTCATCAGTGCCGGGCCTACTGTCATCAGCGAGAGCACGGGGATGGTAATCCCGAAGTAGCCCAGCGCCAGATCAAAAAAGATATATTGCTCAATGGGGGTGCGATCCTGCCCGCCGTATTCCTTCGGCCATCCGATACCCATCCATCCATCCGCTCCCATCTTTTTGACGAATTGCTTGCACAGCGCGCCCTCGCATTCAATATATTCGGCGAGCTCATCTTTAAGGCCGGGGGGTTGATTATCCCTGAGGTATTCGAAAATTTCTTTTTCAAAAAGTTGTTGTTCCGGAGTTAATTCAGTGTCCATCTGTCATTTCCTCAAACTTATCGAAGTCAGGGGATATTTTACCAGTATATCGCCGTGCTGTGAAATCCCCCAACGCGGAGCTGGCATGTTATGCCAAAGTGCCAACTATTATACCACAAATTTTGCATTAGTGCTCCCATATTCCCGATTTATTAAGCCGATTAGTCCAAATATTGCCATGTAAGTGTTACAATTTGACAAAGCGAAACTTGACAAAATGATCCTCAATCATTATACTTCACGAGGTAATCAGCTTTCCCTGTAATATAAAAGGTAATAGTTTGTGCTGAAGGAAAGGAGGCATATATATGATAGGAAGAGTGGGCATCGTAGCGGTGGCCCAGACGAAATACAACCCCAACCGTTGCGACGTAAATGAAGAGGAACTGGCCTGGGAAGCGATCAAGCCGGTTTTGCAGGAAACGGGACTTTCTCTATGGGATATTGAGTCAGCAGTCACCTGCTCTCAGGATTTCTGGGATGGCCGAACGATTTCTAATATGAACGTTCAGCATGTTGTGGGAGCGCACCTGCAGCATGAAGATAAGGTATGCGAAGACGGGATCAATGCCGTTTTCATAGCGATGGGGCAGATTCTTTCCGGGCATCACGACACGATCCTGGTGGTCTCGCACATGAAAGAATCGCAGGGGGAAAAGGGCGCTATTGAAAATGCTGCTTTTGACCCTGCCATGATGAGGCAACTTGGATTGGACTTCACTTCATCCGCTGCCATGCAGGCCAGGCGCTACATGTACAAATACGGCATTACGGCGGAGCAATGCGCGCAGGCGGTGGTCAGGAACTATGCCAATGCCAAAAACAATCCCTTTGCCCAGGAAGCCAGGGATCTCACGATAGATGATGTCCTTGGCTCGAACACTGTGTCATCCCCGATCAGGGCGCTGGATGCCAAACCGATATCCGACGGTGCCTGTGCCATGATCCTGACAACAGAGGAAAAAGCTAAAAAACTTTCCAAGAATCCGGTTTGGGTAACTGGAATCTCAAATTGCTACGAGACACATTACCTTGGAGACCGCGATCTGGCTGACTGTGATGCCCTTACAGCAGCAGCCAAAAAGGCCTACAGCATGGCCGGGATCAAAAATCCCATGAAACAAATTGATGTGCTTGAGATATCCACAGAGTATTCTTATCAGGAACCTCTGTGGCTGGAGGGTCTCGGTCTCTGTGCCCGAGGGGAAGGTGGCAAACTGGTCGATTCCAAGGTCATCACCATGGGCGGCAAACTGCCGGTGAACCCTTCTGGAGGGATGTTGCCGGGCGTTCCCAATGGCGTATCGGGGCTTGCCCGTGTTGCGGAGTGCGTCTTACAGCTTCGCGGTGAGGCAGGTGAAAGACAGGTCAAGGGCGCTAACACCGCGCTGGCCCACGGCTATACCGGCATCTGCGGACAGCATCAGGCTGTGGTGGTTCTGGGGAACTCGTAGTTCGGAGGAAAAGATATGGCCAACAGAGTAGCGATAGCAGGAATTGGACAGACTTATCACAAAAGCAATCGCCCCGATGTCAACCAGGCTGAAATGGTAGGTGAGGCAGTAAGGGCAGCCTTGGAAGATGCACAGATAAGTATCAAAGACATCGAGGGTATGTTCTACAGCAATATGGAAACGTTTGAAGGGATTTATCTGCCTGACCATGGGATGATTGCTGAAACAGGGGCTTTCGGCAAGCCCGGTTTCAAAGTGGCCACCGGTGGCACCAGTGGGGGTTCGGTGGTCTGCGAGGGCTTTTATATGGTTTCCGCCGGGCTTTACGACGTGGTCATGGTGATCGGTTTTGAAAAGCAGGATTGTGGCGATACGACTGCGGCCATCACGGCCGCTTTGAACCCATCATGGAGTAAAGGCGCGGCAACGGGCGCTATCGGGGAATTTGCCAAACAGGCGCTCTCATACATGAAGACCTCTGGGGCCAAAGAGGAACACGCAGCCATGGCCCGATTGAAGGCGGATAAGGGCGCATGCCGAAATCCGTACGCCCATCTCAAACTTGGACTGACGAGTGTGGATCAGGTAATGGAATCAGGCTACCTAGTGTGGCCGCTCAGATTCTTGGACTTCTGCCCGCAGTCATGCGGTGCCTGTGTCCTTATCCTTGCTTCGGAAGAGAAGGCGAAGAAGATCACCAAAAAACCGGTATGGCTGGCTGACGTAGAGGTAGTTCACCAGGAACCGTTCAAAGCTGGCACGTTCGGCGATCCCACCGGAACAGAGACCTATACCCAGCATGCAGCCTGTGAAAGACTTTACAAGAGAAACGGTATAACCGATGTCCGCAAGGATATCGATATGGCAGAAATATATGAGCCCTCCAACTGGGAAGAAATGAATCTCTATGAGCACCTGCACATCTGCGAGAAAAATGAGGGCTGGAAACTTATAGAGAAGGGTGTGACGGAGATTGAAGGGGAGTTTCCGGTGAATTGCTCCGGAGGTGTGATAGCTACTAATCCGATCGGAGCTACCCCGGTTATCAGGATTGCCGAGGCGGCTCTCCAGATTCGCGGGGATGCCGGCGAACACCAGGCCACCAAGGATATCAAAACTGCTCTGGCCAGCGCGCTGGGGGGGCCTAACTGGACAACGCTGGCGTTGCTCAGGAGATCGATATAGGGGGTAATGAGATGGCAAAAGAACCGGAATATATCATAGTCAACATTGATGTGCCTCGCAAATATGATTGGTCCACGGGCAAGTACCTGGGCAAGGTTTACGCCGAGGCCAAGGAAAATAAAAAACTGATGGGTAACAGGTGCCCCAAATGCAATCAGGTAATGTGGTATCCTACCGTGGTCTGCCCGAAGTGCAAGGTGGAAACAGGATGGGACTGGGTAGAACTGGCTGACAGAGGAACGGTGGTTCAATATACCTATCTGGTTTTCCCTCTCTGGGACCCGCATTATGGTGAAAGATGGGCAAATTCCCATCCTTCAGCAATTATTGAACTGGATAATGGCATCTACCAGCGACACTGGCTGGAAGAAACGGACCCGGAGAAGCTGAAGGAAGGAATGCGGGTTGAGGTCACCTGGAAAGAGAATTATGATGAACGCGGATTGGGCCTGCAGGATGTCCCGTTCTACCGGACGATTGAGGATTAGGAGGTCACCCAATGGCAGAATTAGCAGAAAAAACAGCCACTAAAGTTGAGGGCATGGATGTCTGGATCTATCACGGCCAGATTAACATCCCGAACACATATTCCGCCGGTGCGGCAGGCAGCCGGTTCCTCGTCAATTTGAGGGACAAAGGGAAAATTATGGGTACTCGATGTCCCAAATGCAATCGTGTTTATGTCCCTGCAAGATCGGTTTGCAAAGATTGCTTTGGCAAGTTGAAACAATGGGTCGAGGTTAGCGATAAGGGAACCCTGCTTACCTACACTATCGATAGTGAATCGAAACCAATCCAGCCGGTAGATGCTCCCGTTATCTATGGGATAGTGCAGTTGGATGGCGCCGATACAGGCTTTGTGCATATCCTCAGCGGGGTCGATCCCGAACAGCTCAGATGCGGCATGCGGGTTCAGGCTGTCTTCAAGCCCAGAGAGGAGCGGGTAGCCAGCATCCTGGATATCAAATATTTCAAACCACTTTGAGCGATAAGGATCAAAACCGGTGATTTCATTCCCGAAGCAAAATGTCGGCTTGTAAAAATCTACCTGCTTGATTCAAATTGCCCCATTACTCATCTGTCGGATTTCTTTCCACAGCTTGCATAGCGTGATATAATAGGGCAAAACATTTCATGAGAATGTCAAGGAGAGCACCCCCCAATTTTCTATGTAACCGATGCCGCTGCCATGACGAAGGAGAGTGTTACTGCAGAGGAATCGTTCACTATGTTTAGGTACTAATAGAAAGTGGAATAAGGAGGAAGTAACTATGAAATCACTTAAATGGGGAATCCTGGTCATTGCTGTTTTGCTGGCAGGACTTCTGGTGTTGACTGCCTGTGGCGGCGATGATGATACACCGACAAAGACTGAAACACCAACGCCAACCGTTGTTGATACTGATGGAGACGGAGTTCCGGATGATACAGACGGTTGCCCGAACGATGCAAATAAGACAGAACCCGGCGAATGCGGATGCGGAATAGCTGATACTGACACTGATAGTGACGGCATAGCTGACTGTAATGATGATTGTCCCAATGATGCTAATAATGATGCCGATGCTGATGGCATCTGTGGTGATGCCGATAACTGTCCCGATGTTGCTAACGATGATCAGGCGGATACAGATAATGACGGTTTGGGGGACGCCTGCGACACCTGCCCTAACGATGCTGACAACGATGCTGATGGCGATGGTGTTTGTGGTGATGAGGACGGTTGCCCGAACGATGCCAACAAGACAGAACCCGGCGAATGCGGATGCGGAATAGCTGATACTGATAGTGATAATGATGGCATAGCTGACTGTAATGACAATTGCCCCAATACTCCAAATGCCGATCAGGACCCAGCAGCTTGCGCAGACGATAATGACGGTGACGGAGTATTAAACGAGGCTGACAACTGTCCCGACACTCCCAATGCAGACCAGGCAGATGCCGATGGTGATGGAATTGGAGATGCTTGCGACGAGCCTGAGGTGAAATACGTTGGAACCACTTGGGCGTATGACGTAACATACGATTGTGATGTTGAAAAAAGAGAAACTCACAATGTTATCACTTGGGATGTAGAAGTTACCGACGAGGAGACAGTAACTGTTGGAGATAAAGATACAGATTGTTATGTTATCTCAGCCGAATTCAGCGACCGGCCAATACGCCAATACAATGAGACATCGATGTTGAACGCGGTTATACCGGTAGAACTTCACTCAGCGGGAATTACGCGAAGTAAAGTTACTGGAGGAGTAGTTCAGGAAACGTTCACTTTGTTTGTCAAGTCAGTTGGCATGACACTCAACGCAACAAGGGACTACGCCTATACAGAAGAACGGCCTGAAACTCTATCTGTTGGCGACACTTGGGCTTATACAACAATAATAGATATGCCCGACTTCCTAGTTCACATAGAAGTACCGTGGACGGCGGAAGTAGTCGGCACAGAAGAGGTTACCGTTCCAGCAGGGACTTACAATTGCTATAAAGTGGAAGCAACAGCAGATGATGGCACTATCAATACCTACTGGTGGGCCGTTGATGAAGACTTCCTCTGCCCGGTGAAGTGGACCTATAATTACATTTTTGTTGGTTCAGAAACCAAGGAACTGACTTCCTATACGCCTGCTCCGTAAACTTGGTATAGGAAATAGCTCAATCATGGAGCGGGGCGAGCCAGTTGGCTCGCCCCGCCTTTTTTCACCTCAGGCATTGACGTTCAGTGAGTTCACGATTATTATGGAGAGCGGAAAGCCAATGCTTGATTTGGGAAGCGTTGTGTGTTGGAATCCAAATGGAATTATTAATTATAGATTTGGTTAGAACTAACGTGGTAAAATAGGGCAAAGTACTACAGGAGAGTTTAAGAGGAGAGCACCCCCCAATTTTCTATGTAACCGATGCCTCTGCCGTGATGCGTGAGCACGTCACTGTAGAGGAATCGTTCACTTTGGATCAATACTGCTAGAAAGTGGAAAAGGAGGAAGTAACTATGCAAATTTCATTCAAATGGGGAATTCTGGTCATTGCTGTTTTGCTGGCAGGACTTCTGGTGCTGACTGCCTGTGGCGGCGATGATGATACACCAACAGAGACTGAAATACCAACACCGTCGCCATCGGCAACTGAGGCTGCAACAACTACGCCAACCGAAACAGCACCTCCATCGGTCGAAGGCCCAACTTGGGTTTATCAGGTAACCTATGACGATTCGGCAGGAGCTGA
The DNA here is from genome assembly GCA_964548045.1 of uncultured Dehalococcoidia bacterium. Lineage (GTDB taxonomy): Bacteria > Chloroflexota > Dehalococcoidia > SZUA-161 > SpSt-899 > JBGLNL01. The sequence goes on from CAZJQZ010000042.1 coordinate 9,109, forward strand.
GGTCACGAACTGGACGCTAGAGGTGAATGCTGAAGAGACTGTAGAAGGCGTTGATTGCTGGGTTGCTGAAGGAGCCTTTGATGTAAAACCGTTCCGTGAGGCCATGCCTTCGGGATCTCCTGTTACTATTGAGAGTATCAAATACTCGATCAGCAAAGACTCTGCTGAAGCGATCAAGGATGAATCGCAGACCTCGGGGATGGTCAATGTAATGGCAGTGCGTATGTATGATTACACCGGGGATCATGGGCAGCCGTTTGCTTTTGAGGATGTCTTTTCTATTGCCACATCAACCGAACTCACTCCGGCGTTTTATGATGTTCCTGTTTTGAATGTCGATGCTGAGGTGGCGGCCGTCGAGGAAGTTGAATTGCCTGGAATGGGTACTATGGTCTGTTATAAGGTTGAGTACTCTATGCAGGGCCAACCCCTCTCCGTTGAATGGTATTCGGCGGAATATGACTTGCTCGCTCCGGTCAAGGTGGCTGATTATTCCAAATACAAGTCTCCTGAAATCAAGGAAATGACGTCCTACGATCCTATGCCAGCAGCTAATGCTACTGTGCCGGATGTAACTGGTGGCGAGGAAAACCTCACTCCAGAGTGCAAAGGTGAAGGTGAAACCATTCCGGTTATTGCCAATCCGCCCGAGTGCTGTGAAGGGTTAACGCTGATTCCTCCGAAGGAAGAGGGTATTATTGGCATCAGCGGAATATGCACAGCCAAGTGCGGTGACGGAACCTGTGATCCGGAAACAGAAACCGCCTATAATTGCCCGGACGATTGCGAAGCAACTTCTTCAGGAACCTAAACCATGACCCATGATCAAACCGGAAATATAGTTGGAGTTTCTTGGGTTTGTGGCTAATGCCTGGACTTACATGAGCTTCGTAAACCTGCTATAGAACATAGCTCAAGCACAGGGCGGGGGAGATATGCATCTCCCCGCCCTGTTTGTTGCAAAAATAACAAATCATCAATAAAATAGAATAGTAATGAGGAATTTGTTTAGAATATCAGTATCTACTATGGCGGTCCTATTAATGGTATTGTTGTTATCAATTGCGTGCGGGAGTAAGGACAAAACAACTGAAACCAAAGGTGCCGAAGAAACTGTATCACCAACTGAAACTGTGACAACTCCGAGCCCAACTCCCAACTGCGAAACACTTTACTGGTTGGATGATTCCAGCCAAGAATGCGCTCCAAAAGAGTTTTGCGAATCGGATGATTATATCGGTGTGCAGACCTTTGAAACGCTGGCTGAATGCGAGCAGACTTTGGCCGATTTAAAGCCCGCACCAAAAACAAGATTTGCTGAAGAACCAGCCATTGGAACTTCGTGGGCATACGAGACGAAATATGATGTCGAAGCCACCAAAAGCGATGGAACTCCAATTTCCGAGCATAATATTACCATTTGGGATATAACTGTGACCAAAAAGGATGCGGTAGAGGGAGCTGATTGCTATACGGCTGTGCTTGATATTGAAGGAGATTCTACGCGCTGGTATTATTATGCCCCGATGGAAATGTCAATTGAAGTTTTGCTTTCGGGGGGAGATAACTGTTGGGGAATAGCTGCTCATGATTTATTGAGGGAAACCTCTGAATTCTTTGTCGACTTCCTCGGAGGCTGGAATCTGGAGGTATCTAGAATAACAATTGCAGATGAGCACCCGGCACAGCTGTCGGTGGGTAATATTTGGCACTATAGAACGTTAATTGATCTAGGCATGGATATAGGGGCAGTTACCTTCACTGAAGAGACGGATTGGACAGCAGAGGTGGTGGGTACGGAAGAGATTACGGTTCCTTTGGGAACGTTTGATTGCTACAGAGTGGAAGCCAGAACAGGAGACGCTGTTAACTACTTTTGGTGGGCCATTGACGAAGATTTCATTTGCCCGGTGAAATATACTATGTGTTACACTTTCATGGGCGAACAGGTTAATGAGCTTATATCCTACACCATTCCAGAGTAGATTCCCTTAAATTCACTATAAGCATAAACACCGCAAAGAGAAGCGAGATGATTTATTTCATCTCGCTTCTTCAGTATAAGGAGGCATTGACGTGTAACAAGTTCACGCTTATTATGGAGAGCGGAGAATTACTTTCAATCTACGGAGGTACCTCGATATGCCAAATGAAAAAGAGGGCGCCCTGACCGGATACCGCATTCTGGACCTGGCTGATAGCAGGGGGGCTTTTTGTACCAGGGTGCTGGCTGATCTCGGCGCGGACATTGTCAAAATCGAAAAACCGGAAGGGGATCCCGGAAGAAATATGTCCCCTTTTATGAATGATACTCCCAACTTGGAGAAAAGCCTCTATTTCCTTTATCGGAACACCGGCAAACGTGGAATCACCCTGAACCTTGAAGCCGAACAGGGTAAAGATATCTTCCGCAAACTTATCAAAACCGCCGATGTTCTGGTGGATAATTCCCATCCGGATTACCTGCCCGGGCTGGGTTTCGGTTATGCGGACATTAAGGAAATCAATCCCGGACTTATCGTCGCTGGCATCACGGAGTTCGGTCAGAGCGGGCCATATCGGGATTACAAAGGATCAAATCTGGTTGATTTCGCCCTGAGCGGAACCTTGATCACCAGCGGATACCCGGGCAAGGCTCCTTGTATGATGCCAGGTTCTCCGGCTTATGATGCTGCTTCTATCCATGCCAGCGTATCTATTGTTGCGGCGCTGTATATGCGTGCCACAACCGGTGAAGGGCAATTCATCGATACTTCGGTTCACGAAACCTCTCGAATAGGGTTGTACCCCTGGATCATTCCCAATTACCATTATGCGGTCAATCCGGATATGCCTCCCCCGACTCCGGAGGTCAGGATGGGCGCATCCATTTATCCCGTGTACCCATGCAAAGACGGTTTCATCAGAGTGGTTGCCCTGACTCCGCGTCAGTGGGAGGCCTTGGTTAGAGTGTTGGGCGAGCCTGAAGTGCTTAAGATGCCTGAATGGAGTGATTTCATGTACCGCATTGGTAATGCCCAGGACCTGGCCTTCCTGATGCAGGAATTCACTCAGCAATACACCATGCTGGAGCTTTTTGAAGCGGGAAGCCGGGAAGGCGTTCCCATCGCGCCAATATTGAAGGTGGATGATTTCTGTAACAACCCTCATACCAAAGCCAGGGAGTTCTTCACCGAAGTTAGCCATCCGGTGGCAGGCAAGGCCGACTATCCCGGTCCACCGTATAAATGGACCGAGACACCAGCCAGAATACAGCGTCCTGCTCCCTGTCTTGGGGAACATAACGAGGTGATTTACTGTGGCGAATTGGGATTGACGAAAGATGAACTGGCTGCACTCAAAGACGCCGGTGCGGTGTAGTTAGAGGAGGAAGAAATGTTACCGTTGGATAATGTGAGAGTCTTAAGTTTTGGCACTGGTGGCGTGGGCCCCGATTTCGGCAAGATCATGGGTGAGTTCGGGGCTGATGTTATTAAGATTGAATCAAAGGACAATCTCGATTTCATGAGAACGATTGGTGCGGATATCAACAACATCGCCGGATTCAATGAATCAAACCGCAACAAACGCAGCTTCGGTGTGAGCCTGAAAACGGAAAAGGGAAAAGAGATCGTCAGGCGGTTCGTAAAGATAACCGATATTGTCATGGAGAACTATCGCGGGGGAGTCATGGCGGACCTTGGGTTCGACTATGAAAGTGTGCGCCGGATTAACCCTTCTATCATATATGTGAGCAGTCAGGGATTCGGAATCGGTGGCCCCTACAGTAATTATCAGGCATATGGTCCTATGATTTCCGGGGTCTCCGGTATGCTCTCTCTATGGGCTCAACCGGACGATCCCTATCCTGTGGGGTCCAACGCGCCTATTCCCGATCACATGGCCAGCAAATACCTGGTAATGGCCGCCATAGCTGCTCTTGACTATCGGCGCCGAACCGGCAAAGGACAGTTCGTCAACATGGCTCAAACCGAAGTGGCGGCGGGAATGGTGGGGGAATATTTCCTTGATTACACAATGAACGGGCGATCTTCTGGCCCGATAGGAAACCGTAGTGACCAGACTGCCCCCCACGGGTGTTATCGATGCGCTGGCGACGATCAGTGGTGTGCTATTACCGTGTTCACTGATGAGGAATGGCAGAATTTTTGCAAGGCTATTGGCAGTCCTTCTTGGACCGCAGATTCTAAATTCGCCGATTTTGCCAGCCGTTTGCAGAATGTCGATGAACTGGATAATCTGATCGAAGAATGGACCTTGGCCCGGGAACCGAGGGAAGTGATGGATATTTTGCAGGCTGTCGGAGTTCCTGCTGGAGTAGTTCAGCGGGCCCCGGATTCAATTGGTGACCCGCAACTTCAACACGTTGGGGCAGTAGTGGAACTGGACCATCCCGTGGCTGGAAAGCGGCTTTATCCGGGCATACCCTTCCATCTTTCGGGGACATCTAGATTCCAGAGCACGACAGCCCCCCTGCTGGGTCAGCACACCGAGGAAATATGCCGTGAGATTCTCGAAATGCCGGAAGATGAGATGAAGAAACTGGAAGAGGAAGGGATTCTGCACGTCCCCGATGTTTCGTAGTCTGTTAACCTAGCATGAAATGACCGTGAAACAGTCTTATGTCATTCCCGTGAAAACGGGAATCCAGAGGGGAGTGGGGAAGTGGATTCCGGCGCGGAGGCCGGAATGACATATCATATTTAGTTGCTGGTTTAATCATAGCCACGAGAGTTTAATATTTCAGGCCCATTTCTCATCGGAAGAGAGTTCCCCCTTGACAAATTAGTTTGGTTACCTTACTATTTTACTACAATGTTAGGTCAATCACCTGAAGAACAGCAGGCAGTACGGTTGCATACTGCCACAAGGTTTCAGCGGCTTGTTAATAAAATCGCCAGAATGAGCCAGAATCCAAACGAGTTTGGAACCGGTGAGCATTTATCATTGGCAGAGATTCAGGTTATTCATACGATAGGCAATTATCCGGAAATTACTGTGACCGAGCTTGCTCAGCAACTTGGTCTCACTAAAGGAACCGTTTCTCCTGTTGTTACCAAGCTGGTGCGAAGAGGCTACCTTACCAAAACAAGATCACATCGGGATGGAAGAAAGATGAAGCTTGATCTTACGGAAAAAGGCATGACGGCAGCCGAAGGTTATGAACAATACGCTACAGAATATGTTTCCCAGTATGCTCAGGAGATCAGCTTCGGCGAATGGGTTATTGTCAATGAAATACTGGCCAAGCTCGAAGCCTATATTGATACTAAAATGAAAAACGGTAACTAAACTGTATTCCATGTCTACTTGAGGAGGAAATGATGTCGGATGAATCCTTTGATGCGGTAATAATCGGGGGGGGGAATAAGGCTCTTTTCCTTGCCATGTATTTAATCAAGTATGCCGGTATGAGCGTGGGCATTTTCGAGCGAAGGCATGAAATCGGCGGATGCTTGGCCACCGAGGAAATCTCAGCTCCCGGCTTCCGGGGAAATACTCATGCCAATATAATTCTGCCGGTTTACTACGCTCCTATCTATCGAGACTTCCCTGAATTCTGGGACTACGGCGCTCAGTGGGAGCAGTACCTGTGCTCCGATGGAGCCGCCTTCGCCGACAACGAGACCTGTCTGGCCATCTACAGCGTCAAGCATGACCCGAATCAGGAACGCACCGCGAAAGAGATTTCCCGCTTCTCTGAGAGGGACGCGGAAAACTGGCTGAAGTTGTACCGCACATTCCACAGTGACGAAGTTTACCGGGTGATGATCGATCAGTTCTTCTATCCCCCGGAGCAAACGCTGGCACCCGAGTTCGGCGAACGACAGATGGGGGTCTTCGGAAAGATGCTGGAATCCGACCTCGTTCCGGACTCGCTGACGATGAAATCTTCCCCGCTACGCCAGATTCGAGAGATGTGGGAAAGTGAAGAGCTGCAATATTGTCATGCCCGGTTCGTCGTTTCGGCAGCAAGCGATGTTAACGATCCGGGTATCGGGGTGGAGGCCATTGCCCTTGGGGCCCAGCTTCCGGTGCTGGGTTTCAACCGGGGCGGCACCCACCAGATTGCCCATGCGGCGCATCAGATACTGACTCAGATGGGGTGCAAATTCTTCACCCATGCGGAGGTCGAGAAGGTCATCATTGAGAACGGCGTTGCCACCGGGATTCGGCTTGCCGATGGCTCCGAGATCGGCGCCAGGAAACTGGTAGTTTCCGCTGGCCTCAGCCCCGATCAGGTTGTATTCGATATGATCGGACGGGAGCACTTTCCTGATAAAACGGTGCGTCGTGTTGAGCTTCTTTCATGCACACATATCGCCTGCCTGATGTGGTGCAGCTTTGCCCTCCATGAACCACCGAAGTACAGAGCGGAGGATTTCAATCCCGATATCCGCCAGACGTTCTGGCTTGGGCTGGGAAAGGATGCCAATCCCGAACACATCGCCAACGAATGCCGCTGGATGAACCTGGGGAAGCTCCCTCCGCTGGATGATTTCAGCCCGGTGGTGTGCTGCCACAGTCTCGTTGATCCCTCCTTCGCTCCTCCCGGCAAACATGTGGCTCAGAACGAGATGCAGTCTCCGCCTGCCAGCGCCCACACACAGGAGGAATGGCTGGAAATCAAGAAGCAATATGTTGATGATATGATGACCGTCTGGCAACAATATGCTACCAATATGACGGAGGATAACCTGATAGGCGTTGACAGCAACACCCCTTACGATAACCTGCGCATGAAGAACCTTGTACCTCATGGGAACGCCGGAATGCTCGATCGTTCGGTTTTCCAGCTTATTGAAAACCGGCCCATTCCCGAACTGGCCAACCATAGAACGCCGGTGAGCAATTTCTATGCCACCGGGACGGCCTGGCATCCGGGAGGTAACGGTGGGGCTGGCGAGGCCTACAATTGTTTCAAGATTATCGCTACTGACATGGGGTTGGATAATCCCTGGCAGAAACTTGGCAATGATGAAACAGAATCCCTGGTAACTGAGATTAGGAATGTCGTCAAAAGGGTGCAGGATTCAGTGAAGGGAACCGGAGAATAAACCTCTTTCTCATAAGAGGGGGGAGAGGAACTTAAAGTGATTGAACAAGAAAGGCAAGGGGGGAAAATGGATAACATCCAGATGGCAGATATCGCAAGGCAATATGTCGAATTAATTGGTAGTCATGATGTTGATGCCATATGCAGCCTCTTTGCCGAAGATGCTTATCAGGAGGACCCCGTCGGTAATGAGCCTAACATTGGCATCGATGCTATCAGGGAGTTTTACACTCATGTCCTTTCCTCGGATATTCAGGCTGAACTCACCGGGAGTACCAGGTGTGCCGGAAACGCACTCGCTTTTCCGTTTGATGCGTTTTTGGGTATGGAAGGGGCCAATTTGAAGCTGGAAGTAATCATGGTTTTTGAGTTTAACGAAGAAGGAAAAATCAAGACTATGAAAGCCTACTGGGGAGCCGAGAACTGTTCGGAGGTATGATTCCCTCTCACTTGAAGGAAGAGGACAGGTGAGGGTGAAAGCCTTACAAAGTACTACTCTTAATTCCGGGAGAAATAAATGCCTGACGAATCATTTGATGCGGTGATAGTTGGAGGAGGAACCAAAGCCCTCTTTCTTGCCATGTATTTAATCAAATATGGCGGAATGAGCGTGGGCATTTTTGAGCGCAGGCATGAAATCGGCGGGTGCCTGGCTACCGAGGAAATCTCGGCCCCGGGCTTCCGGGGAAATATCCATGCCAATATCATCATGCCGATGTACTATGCGCCCATCTATCGGGACTTTCCCCAATTCTGGGATTACGGTGCCCAATGGGAACAATATTTGTGCTCAGACGGAGCCGCTTTTGCCGATAATGATACCTGCCTGGCCCTCTACAGCATCAAGCACGATCCCACCCAGGAACGCACCGCGAAGGAGATTGCCCGATTTTCGGAGCGGGATGCCGAGGGGTATCTTAAGCTCATCAGGGCTTTCCACAGCGACGAGTTCTATCGGGCCATGATCGACCAGTTCTTCTATCCGCCGGAGCGTTTTCTTGACCCGGACATTATCGAAAGGCAGATGGGGGTGTTCGGCAGGTTGATGGAAGCCGACCTCGTTCCCGATTCGCTGACGATGAAATCATCCCCTCTGCGCCAGATTCGAGAAATGTGGGAAAGTGAAGAGTTGCAGTACTGCCATGCGCGGTTTGTCGTCTCGGCAGCGACCGATGTCAGCGATCCGGGGATGGGAATGGAGACCGTGGCTTTGGGGGCTCAGTTGCCGTTTCTGGGATTCAATAAAGGCAGCAT